>JBBRDA010000012.1:0-37880 GCA_038204335.1 Burkholderiales bacterium | reverse complement strand
CCTGTAGCCGTCAAACTCTGCAAAAAGCTGGTTCAGGACGTGGCCGGCCATGACATTACCCCCGAGCTGGTCAGTATGACGATCGCCAGTATTGCAGATGTACGCGTCAGCCCCGAAGGCCGCGAAGGATTGCAGGCGTTTTTGCAAAAGCGCAAACCTGGCTGGTTGCCGAAGTTGGATGTCTGATGCCCAGCCTTGACACCGCACAACTGATTGCCCTGGCTGGTGCTCTTGGTTGGGCTAGCGGTATTCGCCTGTACCTGGTGGTGCTGTTGACGGGTCTTGCCGGGTTTATGGGCTGGGTCAATCTCCCGCAGGGCCTGCATTTACTGGCCAACCCGGTGGTGCTGGGCGCAAGCGGCTTCATGGTGTTCATCGAGTTTTTCGCTGACAAAATTCCGGGGCTTGACTCGCTGTGGGACGTGGTGCACAGCGTGATTCGCATACCGGCTGGTGCCGCGCTGGCGGCCAGCGTGTTCAGCGCCGACAGCGGTGCGATGGCTTTGGTGGCAGCGCTACTTGGCGGCACATTGGCTGCCACCAGCTTTGCAGCAAAAGCGACGACGCGAGCGGCTATCAATACATCGCCCGAACCGTTCACCAATGTGGGGGTGTCGCTGGTTGAGGACACACTGGTGCCAGTTGGTTTATGGGCAGCTTTGACCTACCCGTTTATTTTTATACCTGTGCTGGCCCTAGTGCTGGCGTTGAGTGTTTTTCTCATCTATATCTGCTGGCGTTTCCTGAAGCATCTTTTCAGTCGCGTCGTGCGTATCTTTAGCGGAAAAGCAGACCCCGGTTCGCCGCCTGCTTTTGGTTTGAAGTCACCTTTTTCAAAAAACAAAACGCTTTAAAAGTAGGTTGTAAATGCCGATATCAATGGTTTTCACTGCATAAAACGGAGAATTTGCGTGCGGCACTTCATTCTTCTGGGTGTTTTTTTAAGCTTCGCTTGCTTAGCAGCGGCGCAGGATGTGCAACCTCCGGCCCCTGAGCAGCTGTCACTTGATATTCGTGAGGCGATCATCCGGGTACCGGTAACGGTTAAAGATGCGTTCGGCAAAGAAATCGCCGGAGACGTGCTGGTCACCACGTTCCGCCCTCAGGGCGCAGGCCCGTTTCCACTACTGGTGATGAACCATGGCCGCAAGAGCGCCACCCGTGCCCAGGACCCGCGCCAGCGCTATGAGCCGATAGCCCGATTTTTTATTCGGAAGGGCTTTGCTGTTGCGGTGCCGCAGCGATTGGGCTATGGCGCATCAGCCAGCGTTGGCGACCCGGAAGACAACATGAGCTGTAGTCAGCCGCGCTACCAGCCAGCCGGTGATGCTGCGGCGGCACAGGTATTGGCTGTGGTGGCGCATATGCGCACACAGCCAGACATCGACCCCGCTCGACTCTTCATCATGGGTCAGTCTTTGGGGGGGGTTACTTCAGTTGCCGCCAATGCAGCCAGGCCAAGTGGTTTGGTGGCGGCCATAAACGTGGCAGGCGGGCACGGTGGTAATCCAGAAGAGCGCCCGGGTAATCCGTGCCAAGCCTACTTGCTGGAAAACACCTTTGGAGCGTGGGGTAAAACTGCCAACGCCCCCATGCTTTGGTTGTATACCGAAAACGACAAATACTTTAGCGCCAAGAACTCGCGATCCTGGTTTGACGCCTATGTCAAAGCTGGTGGTAAGGCAGAGTACAAACTGATGCCGGCGTTTGGCGACGACGGGCATCAAATGTTGGGACGGGCTGGAGACCTATGGCAGCCCATCGTGGACGAGTTTCTTGCCAAACATGGTTTCGCAGTTCCCGGCACGATCGCCAGACCGACCGTCACAGGTGCAGGAAAAGCCCTAGACGTTGCAGCTGTGCCGATGATCTCTGCCAAGCAGCGCGACGAGGTCTACCAAAAGTACCTTGCTATCAAATCACCCAAAGCCATCGCCATTGGATCTGGCGGCCGCATGGGCTATGCATCGGGTGATGATGCGATGTCTAATGCTTTGGGCTTTTGCCAGCGGCGTACCGGTCAGCCGTGCAGGCTGTATGCGGTGGACGACGACGTGGTTTGGACCCCGTAATTTTAAGAATAGAAGAAAGAAATCCAAGTGTTTAAAAAGATACTCATAGCGAATCGTGGAGAGATAGCTTGCCGCGTCGCAGCAACCACTAGGCGCATGGCCATCAAAACGGTGGCGGTGTATTCAGATGCAGATGCTGATGCCAAGCATGTCAGCTTTTGCGATGAAGCCATCTACATCGGCGTGAACGGATCAAGTGCCCCCAAAGACAGCTACCTGCGTTGGCAGAAAATCATTGACGCCGCCAAGGCAACCGGCGCAGAGGCGGTTCATCCGGGCTATGGTTTTTTGAGCGAGAACGAAGAGTTTGCACAAGCCTGCAAAGACAATGGTCTGGTCTTCATTGGCCCACCCGCTTCAGCCATCAAAGCCATGGGCTTGAAGGCAGAGTCCAAGCAGTTGATGGAAAAAGCGGGTGTGCCGCTGGTGCCGGGCTACCACGGAGCCGACCAATCGCCTGAATTGCTCAAGCGCGAAGCAGACCGCATCGGCTACCCGGTACTCATCAAAGCCAGCGCTGGCGGCGGCGGCAAGGGCATGCGGGCGGTGGACAGGGCTGAAGACTTTGACGAGCTACTGGCATCCTGCAAGCGCGAGGCTACCAGTAGCTTTGGCAATGACAACGTGCTGGTTGAAAAGTATGCCCAGCGTCCGAGGCATATTGAGATTCAGGTGTTTGGCGACACGCACGGCAACTATGTGTACTTGTTTGAGCGCGATTGCTCAGTGCAGCGCCGCCACCAAAAGGTGCTGGAAGAAGCACCTGCGCCTGGCTTGACGGAGGCGATGCGCAAGCAAATGGGCGAAGCCGCAGTAGCTGCGGCGCGCGCTGTGAACTATGTGGGCGCGGGTACTGTGGAGTTTATCGTCGAGCAGCTTGCTGATGGCGGCATGAAGTTCTACTTTATGGAGATGAACACTCGGCTGCAAGTGGAGCACCCTGTCACTGAAGCCATTACAGGTCTTGATCTTGTCGAGTGGCAACTGCTGGTTGCGTCCGGCGAGAAGCTTCCATTGCAGCAAGCCGACCTAAAAATCAATGGCCATTCGATTGAAGCACGCATTTGCGCTGAAAGCCCTGATAACAACTTTCTGCCCGCCACCGGCACACTGCATGTTTATGCCAAGCCTGAAGCCACCTCTTTTCAGCGTGGCTTGGTGCGTATTGACGACGGGGTACGGCAAGGTGATTCGATCTCGCCGTTTTATGACTCCATGGTGGCCAAGCTCATCGTGCACGGCAAAACCCGTCAGGAAGCACTTGCCCGGATGGACGCCGCGCTGGCGCAAACCCATATTGTTGGCCTGAGCACCAACGTGCAATTTTTGCGCCATGTCTTGCAAAGCGCTTCGTTTGCCAGCGCGAATCTTGACACCGCACTGATCCCGCGTGAAGAAGCCGTGCTCTTTAAACAGGAGCGTGTGGGTCTGTCGATGGCTGTCGCTTGCGCGGTGGCGCAAGCACTGCTGAATGAAAAGTCATTGGAAACGGCTGACCCTTTTAGCCGCCGCGATGGCTGGCAGTCTCACGGTGTGACGCTGCGGCGCTTTGAGTTCGAGTTTCATGGAGCTTTACAAAAGGCAGAGCTGACCTATCTGCACGATGGCGCCTTACACCTGGCGGTGGGTGATCTGACAGCTGGGGGCGCGGCTGGTGTACTGACCTTTGCACAAGTATCGGGCGGCATCAGCGTGCAGTTTGCGGGGCAGCGGATCACTGCCAATATCTACCAAAATAACGATTCAGTCCATATCTTCAGTGCGCAAGGCGCTACTCAAATCACAGCGACTGACCTGCTGGCTCATGCGGGGGTGGCGCAAGCTGAGGGCGGACGTTTGACAGCTCCCATGCCCGGGAAGGTGGTGTCGTTTGCCGTCAAGGCAGGAGACAAAGTCAGCAAGGGCCAGGCGCTGGCGGTGATGGAAGCCATGAAGATGGAGCACACCATTGCAGCACCGTTGGACGGTGTGGTGGTCGAACTGCTGTATGCGCCGGGCGACCAAGTCGCGGAAGGCGCAGAGTTGCTCAAGCTGGGGGTTTGATTCATGCGCGTGACTTTTTGCTGCACGGATACCAATGCCCAACCCTGGCTGGAAGGCCTACGCGCTGCCATGCCGGGCGCCGAGGTTGAGCTGTGGTCGCCAAGCGCTCGCTTGGCCGACTACGCCGTGGTGTGGGCGCCGCCACAGGCGTTTTTTGACGAGCAAACCAGCTTGAAAGCCGTGTTTAACATAGGTGCAGGCGTTGACGCGCTGATGAAGCTGCGCCTGCCAGCGGGTGTACCGGTGGTACGGCTAGACGATGCGGGCATGTCGGTACAAATGGCTGAATACGTTTGCCACGCAGTTATTCGCCATTTCAGGGAGTTTGATGCCTATGAGGCCGATGTGGCGAAAGGCCTGTGGTCTTACCGCAAGCCCCGCTCGCGTGGAGATTTTTCAGTCGGGGTGATGGGACTGGGCGTGTTGGGTCAGCGTGTCAGCATGGCCCTAAAGCAGTTTGACTTTCCTGTGTTGGGCTGGAGCCGCTCAGCCAAAAGCATGGACGGCGTGCAGTGCTTTTCGGGTTTCAAGGCGGCGGGTGGTTTTAACGACTTTCTGGCGGCCTCGCGTGTCTTGGTCTGCCTGCTGCCCTTGACACCCGAAACCGAAAACATTCTGAACCGGGCTAATTTGGAGCGACTGTTGCCAAACGCTTATGTCATCAACGTCGCGCGCGGTGGCCATGTGGTGGATGACGATTTGACAGAGCTTATCGACAGCGGGCATTTGTCAGGTGCTACCCTGGACGTGTTCAGGCAAGAACCGTTGCCCTTGTCACATCCGTTTTGGCAGCATCCGAAAATCACCGTAACGCCGCATACCTCGGCCCGCACGCTACGTGCTGAAAGCATCGCGCAAATCTCCGGGAAGATCCATGCGCTGCAGGGTGGCGCGGATGTTTCCAGCATCGCCGGTGTGGTTGATATGAAAAAAGGATACTAGAGACATGAACTACCCGCCTCAAGTCAAAATTGTGGATGTCGGCCCACGTGACGGCCTGCAAAACGAAAAATCGCCGGTCCCTGCAGCCGTCAAGGTGGAGCTTGTCCATCGGTTACAAAAGGCGGGTTTGAAAGAAATTGAGGTCACCAGTTTTGTGTCGCCCAAGTGGGTGCCACAAATGGCGGATGCGCTCGAAGTGATGGCCGGTGTGCAGCGCATGCCCGGTGTTCGCTATTCGGTGCTGGCGCCCAACATGAAAGGTTTTGAGGCGGCTCTGCCGTCAAAGCCGGATGAGATTGTGGTCTTTGCCTCCGCCAGTGAGTCTTTTAGTCAACGCAATATCAATTGCTCAATTGCTGAAAGTATTGATCGCTTTGCGCCGGTTGTGGCGGCTGCAAAAGCAGCGGGTATTTATGTGCGAGGAGCGATTTCTTGCGCCGTCGGTTGCCCCTATGAAGGCGAGGTAGCGCCTGCACAGGTCGACATGGTGGCCCGATTGATGGCCGGCATTGGTGTGCAGCACATCGGTGTGGCAGACACCATTGGCGTGGGCACGCCGCTCAAGGTACAACGTGCCATGGATGCGACTCTCAATCACTATGCACTCAACGACATCTCTGGGCATTTTCACGACACTTACGGACAAGCACTTGGCAACACATTGGCAGCATTGCAATTGGGTGTCTGGCAGTTTGACACGTCGATCGCTGGCCTGGGCGGTTGCCCGTATGCCAAAGGCGCTACCGGCAACGTTGCTTCTGAAGATGTGGTCTACATGATGCATGGTATGGGTATCGACACTGGCATTGACCTCGAGAAACTGGTCGATGCCGGTCAGTTCATCAGCGACTTTTTAGGTCGCAAGCCCAATTCACACGCTGCCACGGCCTTGCTGAACAGGAGATTCAATTGATGTGTGGTTCGGAATTGGTAACTTTGCCTGAAGGCGTACAAAAAGTTGCCAGCCTGCTGCAAGCCAAAGGCCACCCGAATTTGCCCATCATGCTCAGCGATGCCGCGCGCACCGCGCAGCAGGCGGCTGATGCGCTGGGTGTCGCGGTGGGCCAGATTGCCAAGAGTATCGTGTTTCGCCGTAAGTCTGACAACGCAGCTGTGCTGGTCGTGACGTCTGGCGACCAGCGTGTCGATGAGCAAAAGCTCGAGGCGTTGGTGTGCCTTGACGGCCAGCGCCTAGGCCGCGCCGATGCGGAGTTTGTCAAAGCAAAGACCGGCTTTTCAATTGGCGGTGTCTCACCGCTCGCGCATGCAACGCCCGTCGTGATGTTGATTGACCAGTCATTGCTTAGGTTTGACCAAATATGGGCCGCAGCCGGGCATCCGAATGCGGTGTTTCAATTGGCCCCAGCTGACCTAGAGTGGCTCACGGGCGCCCCCGTGGTGGATGTTGCTGCCAACCCACCACAAGCGAAGCCGAACCCGCAAGATGCTATTACTTTAGTAGCTGATCGCGCAATTTTAATGGTGGCTACAGCCCAAATCGTTTCTCCCTGCATATCGGTTTGCCAAATGAATGTGACGACGGGGCTGTGTGAAGGCTGCTTCAGAACGCGCGATGAAATTGCAGCCTGGGGCAGCGCAGCCGATGCTGCCAAGCGGGCAACCTGGGCGCGTATCGAAGCGCGTATGGCCGCTGTGCGAATCTGATGGTTCACTCGCCATGAAGCACATCACCGTTCACCTCGACTTCATATCGCCTTACGCCTATCTGGCATTTGAGCAGTTCCCCGAGGCGCTCAAAGGCATCAGCTACAGCGCGACCTACCGCCCGGTGCTGTTTGCGGGCATGCTCAAGCATCATGGCCAGCTTGGCCCGGCCGAGATAGCGCCCAAGCGGGACTGGACTTACCGCCAAGTGCTGTGGCTGGCGCACACGCTGAACATACCGATGCAAATGCCCACCAGCCACCCCTTCAATCCACTGCGTTTGCTCAGGCTGGCCATCGCCTGCCATGTTAGCGCAAATGGAGAAGCTAACCGCTATGTGTGTGAAACCATTTTTTGGCATGTGTGGCGAGGTGGTCAGGATGCGGGCAGCATAGAACGTATCGAGGCATTGACCGAACAGCTCTCGCCTGCACATGATGTTCAAAGTGATACCGTTAAAACCAGCTTGAAAACCAATACGGATGAAGCGATAGCACGGGGTGTTTTTGGTGTGCCGTCTTTCACAGTGGACGACAAAGTTTTCTGGGGTCTGGACGCACTGCCGATGTTGCGTGACTACTTGTTGGGAGCGCCCTGGTTTCAAAGCGGAGACTGGGATCGCGTCAGCGAGATGGGTTCTGGCGTCAGCCGCATCAAAACCTGAAGCAGAGGCGGTTTTCGTCTTCAGCACCGCATGCTGAAACGTTTTCATCGGGTTTCCCCTTGGCTTGTCAGGCTGCCATAAGTTTCGCGCAAGCCCCTGTTATTTTCACGTCAGAGCAGGGTCAGTCACTTCAAAAATAATAAGAGCAGCTTCCAAATTGGAAGTCTTTTTCTTTTTGGAGACAACACTATGACAACTACAGTCGACAACAGGCCCATGACCGCCGAACAGAAGAAAGTGATCTTCGCTTCTTCTCTCGGTACGGTTTTTGAATGGTATGACTTCTACCTTTACGGCTCACTCGCGGCAATTATTGCCAAGCAGTTTTTCTCGGGCCTCGACCCATCAGCGGCCTACATTTTTGCGCTGCTGGCGTTCGCCGCTGGCTTTTTAGTCCGTCCATTCGGCGCGTTGGTATTTGGCCGCTTGGGCGACATGATTGGCCGCAAGTACACCTTCTTGGTCACCATTGTGATCATGGGTGCGTCAACATTCATCGTGGGCTTGCTGCCCAGCTACGCCACCATTGGCATTGCCGCACCCGTTATCTTGGTAGCGCTGCGTATGCTTCAGGGCCTGGCACTGGGTGGTGAGTACGGCGGTGCTGCGACCTATGTCGCTGAGCATTCGCCGCAAGGTCAGCGCGGCTTTTATACGTCGTGGATTCAAACCACGGCTACGCTGGGTTTGTTCCTGTCCTTGATGGTGATTCTGGGCGTGCGCCAGGCAGTGGGCGAGGCCGCCTTTGCTGACTGGGGCTGGCGCGTTCCTTTCTTGGTGTCCATCTTGCTGCTGGGCGTTTCGGTTTACATCCGTCTGTCAATGAACGAGTCGCCTGCTTTCCAGAAAATGAAGGCTGAAGGCAAGACGTCCAAGGCACCACTGTCTGAGTCATTCGGCCAATGGAAGAATCTGAAAATTGTGATCATTGCCTTGCTGGGATTGACGGCGGGTCAAGCTGTGGTTTGGTACACGGGTCAGTTTTACGCGCTGTTCTTCCTGACCACGATTGCCAAAGTTGACGGCGTAACCGCCAACTTGCTGATTGCTGCTGCGCTCGTGATTGGTACGCCTTTCTTCATCTTCTTCGGCATCCTGTCAGACAAAATTGGCCGCAAGCCCATCATCTTGGCAGGCTGCCTGCTCGGTGCAGTGACTTATTTCACTGTGTTCCCGATGCTGCTGCAATATGCCAATCCGGCGCTCAAAAAGGCCCATGACACGATCACTGTCAGCGTGACCGCTGATCCAAAGACATGCTCTTTCCAGGGTAGCCCCATTGCGCGTGAGATCGACTTCACCAGCTCTTGCGACCAAGCCAAGCGTGTACTGGCCCAGAACTTTATTCCTTATAAAAACGTTGTTGGCCCAGTGGGTTCTATTGCTACGGTGCAAATCGGCACAACGACCGTCACGTCGCTCAATGCCACGGTGAACGAAAAGGGTAACGCGTTTGCTGCCGACAGCGCCAAGGGTATCGCCGAGTTCAAGAAGGCTGTACTCGACAGTGCCAAGGCGAACGGCCTGACAGCGAAGGCTGATGACAAGACCATGAACAAGGTCATGATCGGTGGCCTTCTTGTGTACTTGGTGATCTTGGTCACCATGGTGTATGGCCCGATTGCAGCCATGCTGGTGGAATTGTTCCCAACGCGCATTCGCTACACATCCATGAGCTTGCCTTACCACATTGGTAATGGCTGGTTCGGCGGGTTGTTGCCCACCACTGCATTTGCCATGGTGGCAGCGACTGGCGACATTTATTACGGTCTGTGGTACCCCGTTGTGGTGGCTGCTGGTACTTTCGTGATTGGCATGCTGCTGGTCAAAGAAACCAAAGACGTTGACATTTACGCCAACGACTAGGACCTAGTAAAAGGCATTACGGGACTTGCACAAGGCAAGTCCCGTGATTTGAACTAAGGCTCCTGTCCTTTTGGCTGGGGCCTTTTTTTGTTTTTATATGGAGTTAGATATGTGGAAACTTGTCGTCGGGTTCATTATTTTTGCCGCGTTGGCGCTGTATATGCTCAGCCGCGGGGGTGACATTGATTTGAGTGGTGAAAAACACGGTGGCGTGTCTCCATCAGGCAGCGTGGTCAACGTTAGTGGCGCCGGCTGATGGATTGGCTAAATTTGTTGTTTAACCGACGGTCCAGAACGTTTATTGGCGTTCAAAAGGAGGCGAGCCCATGATTTATGCCAAAACAGCACTGGGACTGGCCGCGCTGCAAGATCGCTCGGCCGGGCTGACGCCGCGTCAGCGATCTGCTTTCATACTGTTTGATGGCAAGCGTCGATCCGCTGAAGTGCTGCGGATGACTTCAGGATTCGGTATAACCCAGAGTGACTTGGACCACCTGTTGTCGCTCGGCTTGCTCGCTAGCTCAACCCCAGCCGAACAAGCAACGCCTTCCGAATCTGAGATTTCAGATCCAGCGAAAGCGTCCAAAGCTGCCCTATCGTCTCAGATGGTCAATGGCATACCGAGTTTGAGTGCCCAGGCGCATTACTCGATGGCCTACCCGATTGCGGCCCGTTTGACAGCCGGGCTGGGTCTGCGCGGATTTCGGCTCAACCTGGCCGTTGAAGCGGCGGGTGATCTAGACAAACTCAAGGAACTTGCCCCCAGAATCAAGGAGGCCGTTGGCGCTGAAAAGTTCAAGGCGCTCGACGAAGCGCTGAACTTCTAGTCTCTGCGTACTGCAGCACGACTTGTCTTTTGCTGGCGAACTTTACAAGCGAACTATCGGGCGGAGAAACAAGCTGAAGGGCTTACACCAGTGCTGATTCAATGAACTCATCAGCGATCTTTTCAGACCTAGTGGATACAAGTACACGCCGTATATCGTATATTTTTATGGCGAATTCATCGTAGGTCTTGGACTTTTCCAGTTTCAAGCTCAGGGGCTCACAGCTCGGGCCGAGTAAACCTTCCAGTTGCTTGGTTGCCCGGCGGATAAGAACCTTCAATTCTTCGGGCGATACGACCCGGCTCGCCGGCGAGGCCGGGACAGGATTCAGGCTTGGCGCAGGGCTGGCGCTGACACTGCCCAGTTCAGGTGCGGCAGCTTGACGTACGGGCGGGCTGATGCCGCTAACCATTTGCATGGAAACAAGTGTTTCCAGATCATTGGCGGTCGCTCCCAGTCCCGCCGTATTTTTCAATACTTCAGCGGAATCCCGCTTCCCGTCGCACATGATCAAGACAGAGCGCTGCCTTGGCGTGAGCCCCGAGCTACGATCCTTGATGGCATTTAGACCAGCCGGTGTTTTTGAGTAAATCATTGCCTGTATTTCCGTGAAATTTAAGCCGATGCCGCCCTAAAAATAATGATATTGCAGAAAACACTTTTTTTCAACAGTTGCAAAGTTAACCTGTTTTTGAGGTTTGGGAGATAGGTGTTTACGGCTGTAGGGACAGCGCGCGACGTTAGAAGGATGACGACGGAACCTGAAGGGGTGCCCTAGATAACCATTTAGCCCGCCCGACCCGCCTGAGTGCCTAGAATGTTTGACCTCTTCAGGAAAGCACTCACTCCATGCCCCAGGGAACCATCCGCATTCGCGGCGCGCGTCAGCACAATCTCAAAAACCTTGACCTAGATATTCGCACCAACGAAATGACCGTTGTCACCGGTCCCAGCGGCTCGGGCAAGTCATCTCTGGTGTTCGACACGCTGTTTGCAGAAGGCCAGCGCCGCTATGTAGAAACCTTTTCCGCCTATGCCCGGCAGTTTCTGGACCGGATGGACAAACCCGCCGTCGACAGGGTAGAAGGCGTACCCCCTGCGATTGCGATTGACCAGACCAATCCGGTGCGCAGTTCTCGCTCAACGGTCGGCACCATGACCGAGTTGAATGACCATTTAAAGCTGCTCTACGCGCGGTCTTCGCAGCTGTTCGACAAACAAACTGCGCAGGCGGTGCGGATGGATACGCCAGAATCCATTTATGCCGAACTGATGGCACGTACTGCCCAAACGGATATCAGGGCGGTCATGACATTCCCGGTAGAACTCCCGGGAAATACCAGTCCTGAACAATTAGAGCAATGGCTGTCGGCCAGCGGCTTTACGCGTGTGCATGCCGAAAGGGAAGTCGCAACCGCCGTCGGGCCACATAAGTTGCTCGACGTTGTGGCCGACAGATTCCGAATTCAAACGATTGAAAAAGCCCGTGCTGTGGAGGCGATTGAAGTCGCCCTCAAGCGTGGCGGCGGGCGGTTGAATGTGTATGTTCAATCAGACGGGCAGAACGAGGAGATGTGGCGCTTCTCGACAGGGCTGCATTGTCCTGACAGCGACACGCGTTACCTAGAGCCGACGCCCTCGTTGTTCTCTTTTAATTCTGCCATGGGTGCCTGTGAAAAATGCAAAGGCTTTGGTCGGGTGATTGGTGTGGACTACGGTTTGGTGATTCCCAACGACAAGCTGACTTTGCGGGCGGGAGCGGTGAAGGTCATGCAAACGCCGGCGTGGAAGGAGGCGCAGGACGATTTGATGCGCCATGCCGAAGCCGCAGGCATTCCGCGAGACACGCCCTGGTACAAGCTCACGCCCGAGCAGCAAGCCTGGGTCATCAATGGCTCACCCAACTGGAACGGCAAATGGAGCCAGCACTGGTTTGGCATCAAACGGTTTTTTGAGTATCTAGAGAGCAAGTCCTACAAGATGCACATCCGCGTGCTGCTGTCTAAGTACCGCAGCTACACGCCGTGTGGCACTTGCGGTAGTGCCCGCTTAAAGCTGGAGTCGCTGCTGTGGCGGTTGGGCACCAAGGATGCGGCCGATGCGGTACTGCCGCCCGCCGAACGCTTCATGCCAGTGGGTGTGCAGTGGACACGCGAGCAGCTTGAAGCCATGCCAGGCCTGTGCTTGCATGATCTGATGCGCTTGCCGATTGATAAATTACAAAAGTTTTCAGCCAGCCTGTCGTTGGCTGCGGTCGGTGACGACGCCGAGCAAAAGGCGCTCAAGTCCCTGTTTGAAGAAATCCAGACGCGCTTGAAATATCTTTGCGACGTAGGCATTGGCTACCTCACGCTCGACCGCCAGAGTCGCACTTTGTCTGGCGGTGAAGTGCAGCGCATTAACTTAACGACCGCGCTCGGTACGTCACTTGTCAACACGCTGTTTGTTTTAGATGAGCCGTCCATCGGCTTACACCCACGCGACATGAACCGCATCACCCAGGCCATGCACCGGCTCCGTGATGCTGGCAACACGCTGGTCGTGGTGGAGCATGACCCGGCGGTGATGCTGGCAGCCGACCGCATGATTGACATGGGCCCCGGTCCTGGTGAAAAGGGTGGGCAAATCGTTTTTGATGGGACGCCTGAAGATTTGAAGCACGCAGATACGTTGACGGGTGCTTATTTAGGCGCGCGCAAGCAGGTCGGCATGGGCTTTAAGCGTCCCGTGACAGACAGCACGCCGCGCTTGATACTTGAAGGCGCACGAGACCACAACCTCAAAAACCTGACGGTTGATTTCCCGTTGCAGCGCTTGGTGTGCGTGACAGGCGTCAGCGGCTCCGGCAAGTCCACGCTGATGCAAGACATTCTGGCCCCCGCACTGCTCCGGCAATTCGGCAAAGCCACAGAAACACCGGGCTTGCATGACCGACTGATGGGCGCTGACCATCTGACGGATGTAGTGTTTGTGGACCAGTCGCCGATTGGTAAGACCGCCCGCTCCAACCCGGCCAGCTACGTCGGTGCCTGGGACGCGGTGCGTGAGCTGTTTGCGCAGGCACCGCTGGCGCGCCAGCGCAGCTACACCTCGTCAAAATTCAGCTTTAACAACGGTGACGGGCGTTGCCCCACTTGCGGCGGTTCGGGTTTTGAGCATGTCGAAATGCAGTTTTTAAGTGACGTGTATCTGCGTTGCCCAGACTGCGACGGCAAGCGCTACCGGCCTGAGATTCTGGAAGTGACCATCGACAGAATGGGGTCAGATCCCAATTTCGCGAAAAACAACTCGCAAGGCGCACACGCTCAATCGAATTTGGGCTCTGACCCCATCACTTCGTCATGGCCCCGTCCCCGCTCCCTGAACGTAGCCGACGTGCTTGATTTAACCGTCAGCGAAGCCGTGCAATTGTTTGCACAAGACCGCGAAGTCGTGCGCGCCCTGCAACCCATCGTGGATGTGGGTCTCGACTATGTCAAGCTGGGTCAGCCCGTACCCACCCTGTCAGGCGGTGAAGCGCAGCGCTTGAAGCTGGCTGGGTTCTTGGCCGATGCCAGCAAAACACGTAGCGCCAGCAAGCAGGCGCTGGCCGTGCGGCACCCCGGCAAAGGCACGCTGTTTTTGTTCGACGAACCGACCACAGGCTTGCACTTTGACGACATTGCCAAACTTATGCGCGCACTGCGCAAGCTGTTAGAGGCTGGTCACTCACTCATCATCATTGAGCACAACCTCGACGTGATTCGTTCAGCCGACTGGATCATCGACCTAGGCCCTGAAGGAGGGGAAGCGGGCGGCCTGCTGGTGGCTGAGGGCACGCCTGAGCAAGTAATGGGGCACCGCACATCTCACACCGCTTTGGCGCTGCGCGAGTACGAAGCCGTGATGAACAAGGTGCATGGTGTTGAAGAGCCCAAACCCAAAGTGTGGAAAACACGGCCTACTTTCTCTAACGATATTCAAATCGTTAACGCCAAAGAAAACAACCTGAAAAGCCTGTCGGTCAATATCCCGCGTGGCAAGTTCAATGTGGTCACCGGTGTGTCGGGTTCGGGCAAGTCAACACTGGCGTTTGATATTTTGTTCAATGAAGGCCAGCGCCGTTATCTTGAATCCCTCAATGCCTATGCGCGCAGCATTGTGCAGCCCGCGGGGCGGCCTGAGGTGGATGCGGTGTACGGCATACCGCCGACGGTGGCGATTGAGCAGCGCCTGTCGCGCGGTGGCCGCAAGTCCACGGTGGGCACCACAACCGAGGTGTGGCACTTTTTGCGGTTGTTGTACGTCAAGCTGGGCATACAGCATTGCACCAAAGACGATGCCGCCGTCATGCCGCAAAGCCCGGAAAGCATTGCCGCGCAGTTGATGAAAACCTACCGGGGCAAGCACATCGGGTTGCTGGCTCCTCTGGTGATTGCGCGCAAGGGCGTGTACACAGAACTCGCGGATTGGGCCCGGCCACGCGGCTACACGCACCTGCGGGTGGACGGTGAATTTTTACCGACTACCGGCTTCCCGCGCATTGACCGCTTCAAAGAACATACGGTTGAGTTGCCGATTGCCAGCTTGCACATCGACCCTAAAAATGAAGCTGCTCTGAGGCTCGCGCTGACGGTAGCGCTGCAGCATGGCAAGGGCCAGGTGCATGTACTGGCCCCGCTGGACGGCCTGCAGGGTGCGATGATCGCAGGCACGTCCACCAAAGCGATTGGCAAGCTGGAGGCGTTTTCGACTAAGCGCGCTTGCCCGGTGTGCAGCACGTCTTACCCCGAGCTGGACCCGCGCCTGTTCAGCTACAACAGCAAGCACGGCTGGTGTCCTGACTGCGTGGGCACAGGCGTCAAGCTGACCAAAGAGCAGCGCAAGGTGTTTGACGATTCGGTGCAAGACGACGACAACAAAGGTCGGGAGCAAAGTTTTGCCGAGCCAGACGTTGAAGACGTCGCGGACATGGCCTGCCCCGGCTGTGCAGGCACGCGCTTGAACAAGCAGGCGCGCGCCGTGAAATTTGCCGGTGTGGGGATCTCGGAAATAGCTCGCCTCTCCGTCACCGACGTTCGCGCCTGGGTTGAAAAACTGGCTTTGATCGGACGAGAGGCGGGTATTGCCAGAGACCTGATCCCCGAAATCAAATCTCGCCTTGAGTTTTTAGAAGACGTGGGCCTAGGCTATCTCACGCTAGACCGAGGTGCGCCCACACTCTCGGGCGGCGAAGCACAGCGCATTCGGCTGGCCGCACAGCTTGGCAGCAACTTGCAAGGCGTGTGCTACGTGCTCGACGAGCCGACCATTGGCCTGCACCCACGCGACAACGCTATTTTGCTCAGCGCGCTGGGTAAATTGAGCGAGCGCGGGAATACGCTGGTGGTGGTCGAGCACGACGAAGATACCATTCGCCGCGCCGACAACATCATTGACATCGGCCCCGGCGCAGGCAGGCGCGGCGGCCAACTGGTGGCGCAGGGCAGTGCGGCGCAGTTGTCTGCGGTGCCTGAGTCACTCACAGGCCGTTACTTGGCGAATCCGCTGATTCACCCCCTACACGCAAGACGAGAAACCGTAGCCAATCTAGCCGAAACGGGGTCAGATCCCATTTCCGCGAAAAACAAATCGCCAGGCGGTCAAAGCCAATCGGATTTGGGCTCTGACCCCGTGTCGGCGACCCCGAGCGAAACGCAGCCCAAACCCATCAGCAAGCAAAAAGCAGCCAAGCTAAAAGCAGCAGCATTAAAAGCCAACGCCGCAGCCGCCAGCATCGCCCACAACGCCGCCCCAGCCGCTGCCAGCAAACACACGTCCTGGCTGACCGTCACCAAAGCCGACCTCCACAACCTGAAAGACGTGACGATTGACGTGCCTTTGTACCGTTTGGTGGCCGTCACGGGCGTCTCAGGCTCTGGCAAGTCAACCCTGGCCCGCGACGTATTGCTGACCAACGTGCACGCCGCCGTGATGCAACGCGCCACCAAAGCGGGCCGCGACCAAGACGACGCAGGCCAGCACCCAGCTTGGGTAGGTTGCGAGGCCATTGCGGGCTACCGCGTGGTCGACCGCGTGCTCGAGGTTGACCAAACCCCTATCGGTAAAACGCCGCGCTCCTGCCCAGCCACCTACATCGGCTTTTGGGACACCATTCGCAAGCTGTTTGCCGACACGTTAGAGGCGCGGGCCAGGGGCTACCAAGCCGGGCGCTTTAGCTTTAACACCGGTGAAGGTCGTTGCCCCACCTGCGAAGGCGCGGGCGTGCGCACCATCGGCATGAGTTTTTTGCCCGACGTGAAAGTGCTGTGCGAAACCTGTCACGGCGCGCGCTTCAACCCAGAGACGCTGGCTGTGACCTGGCGCGGCAAAAGCATTGGCGACATCTTGACAATGGAGGTTGACGAAGCGGTGGAGTTTTTTAAATCCATGCCCAGCATCGGCCACCCGCTTCAGTTGCTCAAAGACGTGGGTCTGGGCTACCTGACGATCGGCCAGCCGTCACCCACGCTCAGCGGCGGCGAGGCGCAGCGCATCAAGCTGGTGACGGAGCTTAGCAAGGTGCGCGACGACATCACGCGGCGCGGCCAAAAAGCGCCGCATACCTTGTACGTGCTTGACGAGCCCACTGTCGGCCTGCACATGGCTGACGTTGAAAAACTCATCCACGTGTTGCACCGCTTGGTCAACGGCGGCCATAGCGTGGTGGTGATTGAGCACGACCTGGACGTGATTGCCGAGGCCGACTGGGTGATTGATCTGGGGCCCGATGGCGGCAACGCGGGTGGTAGCGTGGTCGCTGCTGCGCCGCCGGAGGCGGTGATGAAGCTCGGCACACACACTGGGAACGCATTGCGGAGCGTTCTGGCGCGCGTGTAGTGGTTGTACCAAACGCTATTTAAAAAGGAGCTGCTTGCGCCCGTATTTGTTGGGCTGAAGCACTAAAACATAGCTAAAAGTCGATCAACTTGGCAAAAAAGCAGTCGCTTCCACCTCAATCATCACATCGTCGCTGGGCAACATGCGGCTGACCTCCACCACCGTGCTGACAACGGGATCGGGGCAGAAAAGTCCGCGCACCCGGTTGTAGGCGGGGTAATGTCGCAGATCTGAGAAGTACTGCACCAGCTTGAAGACGTCTTTCATCTGGCCGCCCTCGGCCTCAACGATGTCCTTGATGCGATTCAATACAAACCAGCTTTGCGCTGCTGCGGGCGCTTCAAAAATATCCACACTCATTTGTCCGGTCACATAACCCAGCGTTTGTAGCTGGGCTTGCGCCTCGGCAGGCAGGTCGTTGTAGCTGGTGACGACTTTGCGTGCAGCCGGGTCAACCGCAATCACGCCGCTCAGGTAAAGCATGTTGCCGACACGTTTTGCCGCCAAATAGTTGGCTAGGGGAGCGCCAGTTGACATGATCAGATCGCTTTCAGGGTTCTCATACAGAGTGGTTGGGCTTGGCAGTCAGGGTAGACAAAGGCAAGCTACTGATCTCTTGCAAGAGCCGCGCCAACTGCAAGCCCGCAGCGTTGATGACCGCATGGCCCTTAGCGGCAGTGGCCAACGTTGCATCACCTGCCGCGCCATACGGGTTGTAGTCTTGCACTTGCCAGCCCAGTTTGGCCGATGTGCCATTGCCCAAAATGGGGTACGTCTTGGCGCGTTCTTCGGCCTGCGTTTTGAAGTGCTGCGCATGGGTCATATCAACATACTTTTCACGCAAGGCCAGCATCATCGATGTTTCCATATCCCCGGCGTGGATGCCAAAGCGGTGCTCGGCCGGTGTGAAGAGATTCATCACATCGTCGCCCAGCGGCAGGGTGTACCAATTGCTTGAAAACACAATCAGATCATGGGCGGTGCGCAGGTCGCGCGCCACGATGTCCATCACGCTCACCTGACCGCCGTGGCTGTTGAACAGCACCAGCTTTTTAATGCCAGTTCGCGCCACGCAAGCCCCCAGCTCCATCCACACGCTGATCAGCGTCTGCGCGCTCAGCGTCAGCGTGCCGGGGTAGCGAATGTGTTCGTTGCTTTTGCCGACCTGCTGCGTCGGCATGAACAGTATGGGGAGCGTTGCTGGCAAATGGGGCAGCGCCGCCTCAATCACGCCATTGACCAGAAAAGTGTCAACGCTGACTGGCAAATGCGGGCCGTGCTGCTCGATCGCGGCCACCGGAAGCACCGCTACCGTCTGGTTGATCACATCGCTCGCCGCCAGTTGTGAAAAGTGGCGTGACGTCAAATCTGCCCAGAATTTGGAGGGTAAGTTCATGGCCAGATATTACTTGTAAACCGTTTTTATAGGCTAAAGCCCTAATGCCAAAAGCTGCTCTCTGAGGCATTATCCGTGCACCTATCAATTTTGCTCTGGAGTTTTTCTATGCAACGCCGCCACCTCATTCAATCCGCTGCCGCTTTGGCCGTAACCGGCCTAGGCCAGCAAGCCAGCGCGCAGGCTTTCCCAGCCAAGCCCATCAAGCTGGTGATTGCCTTCCCCGCCGGTGGGCCGACAGACATCACCATGCGTTCTTTGGCTGACAACGCGTCGAAGATTCTGGGTCAACCTGTCATTGTTGAAAACAAGCCTGGTGCAGGCGGCACGTTGCCCGCCCAGCAGCTGCAAAGCTCGGCCGCCGATGGCTACACGGTGGCGCAAATCCCGCTGGGCGTTTTCCGCCTGCCGTACACCACCAAACTCACCTGGGACCCGATCACCGATTTGTCTTATGTCCTGAACGTGACAGGCTACGCGTTTGGCCTGGTGGTGCCCGCTGATTCACCGCTTAAAACCTGGACGCACTTTGTCGGCTGGGCCAAAGCCAACCCCGGCAAGCTGAGCTACGGCTCGACAGGCACCATGACCAGCCCGCACCTGACCATGGAGCTCATCGCGCAAAAGCTGGGGCTGGAGCTGCTACACGTGCCGTACAGGGGCAGCGCTGATTTGATGCAGTCAATCTTGGGCGGCAACATCATGGCGGCGGCAGACTCAACCGGTTTTGCGCCGCAGGTCGAAGCCGGCAAGTTGCGGGTGCTGAACACCTGGGGTGCCCAGCGTCTTGCCAAGTTCCCTGATGCGCCTACGCTGAAAGAGCTCGGCCTGGACATGGTGCAAAACTCGCCGTTTGGCATAGCCGCCCCGCGCGGCACGCCGCCAGCGGTGGTCAAGCGCCTGCATGACGGCTTCAAGCAGGCTATGGAGATGGACAGCTACAAGACCGCCTTGGCTAAGTACGACATGACACCGATGTACATGAGCTCGGCAACGTATTTAAAGTTTGCGCAAGACACCTTCAAGCGTGAGAGGGCGCTGGTTGAAAAGCTGGGGCTGCTAAAGGCCTCCTAATTTGTTCGAGCGGCCAAAACCGCTCGTGCAACTTCGGCAAACCCTGCACCACGCTCAGCCTGCGTGATGTAGCGTGGCAAATGCGCCAGCTGTGCTTCAAAGCGCCGCACGTTGGCCACGCCAATGGAATGCGGGAAAGCTTCAAACATCAGCTGGTCGTTGGTGGAGTCGCCGACATAAACCCAGTGGCTCATCTCAGCTTCTAAGTCGCGGCCAAACAGTTCGCGCACCGCCCAGCGCGCGCCTTCTAGCTTGTTGTGTTCGCCAAACCAGCCGTTGATATGGATAGAGCTCACGGTGGCGGTCATGCCCTCGGCTTGCATGATGGCCACCACTTGCGCGATTTTGCCTGGCGGCAGATGCGTGAATTCGCTGTGGTCAATCGCCATGTCGGTCTCGCGGCCCGCGCTGTCTTGGGCCAGCAGCGTACCGGGTACCTCGCGCAACACGCGCAGACCCACCTGTTGCATACGTGTGTAGTTGCCAGCCCGCACGGCATCACTTTGTTGATATGATTTTAATAGCAGCTTGAGCTCGTATTCATTGGGCTGCAGGCTGTTTTGATGTGTATTTTGGAGCAAAACAGCACCGTTTTCGGCCACAATCGCATCCACCGGCCATTGGCTTGCAAAAGGCTCGCTCCAGCCGACTGGGCGGCCTGTGATGGCGATGACGGCAAGCCCAGCGGCCTTCAAGTCGTGCAAGGCCGCCAATGCGTCCGGCGTGATGGCGCCATCGGTGGTGAGGGTGTCGTCAATGTCGGTAAAAACGCCTGTGATGCGTTGGCGGTCTGCTAAGGGCCAATGGCTGAGTTGCTGCATGGGGAAATTCTCGCATGTTGCAAGCATCCGTCAGCTTGGCTACAATATGGCCTTCCTGAGGAGCGTTGCAACCCACGGCATGTGGTCTAGGCTCAGGATATCTACTTGCAACCACGCTCACCCGCTCTGCCTTGTCGCCGGGTGAGTGAAGTCAAAAAACACTCATTCAACAAACAGTGCCCGTGGCTATTTTGCCCAATTGATGTTTGATTTTGGAGAACCGTATGAACGCCGTCCTTAAACCTTCCCTTTCCGCAGTCGTGCCTTTCACTGACTACGTGATTGCCGATATTTCTTTAGCTGCCTGGGGCCGCAAAGAAATCAAAGTCGCCGAGACTGAAATGCCTGGCCTGATGGCGATGCGCACTGAATTTGCCGCAGCGCAGCCCCTCAAAGGTGCTCGCATCACGGGCTCGATCCACATGACGATCCAAACCGCTGTGCTGGTTGAAACCCTGCAAGCACTCGGCGCTGACGTGCGTTGGGCATCGTGCAACATTTTCTCGACACAAGACCACGCAGCAGCTGCACTGGCCGCTGTTGGCACGCCCGTGTTTGCTGTCAAAGGCGAGTCGCTGGCTGACTACTGGGACTACACCCACAAGATTTTTGAATTCACCGGCGCCAAAGGCACCCCTGAAGAAGGCCCCAACATGATTTTGGACGACGGTGGCGATGCGACGTTGCTCATGCATCTGGGCACCAAAGCTGAAAAGGACGCCTCTTTGCTCGCCAACCCCGGCAGCGAAGAAGAAATCTGCTTGTTCAATTCGATCAAAGCCAAGCTGGCTGTTGACCCAACGTTTTACAGCCGCCGCCTGAAAAACATCATCGGCGTGACCGAAGAAACCACCACGGGCGTGCTGCGCTTGAACGAAATGTCGGCCAAGGGCACGCTGGCCCTGCGCGCCATCAACGTGAACGACTCGGTCACCAAGTCCAAGTTCGACAACCTCTACGGCTGCCGTGAATCGCTGGTCGATGCTGTCAAGCGCGCTACTGATGTGATGATTGCCGGCAAAGTGGCTGTGGTTGCTGGCTACGGCGACGTGGGCAAGGGTTCAGCCCAAGCCCTGCGCGCTCTGAGCGCACAAGTTTGGGTGACTGAAATCGACCCGATCAACGCACTGCAAGCCGCCATGGAAGGCTACAAAGTCGTGACGATGGAATACGCCGCTGACAAGTGCGACATTTTCGTGTCGGCCACCGGCAACAAAAACGTCATCACCTATGCCCACATGGCCGCCATGAAAGACCAAGCCATCGTTTGCAACATCGGTCACTTTGACAACGAAATCGATGTGGTTTCCCTCGAGAAATGCACCTGGGAAGAGATCAAGCCGCAAGTCGACCACGTGATCTTCCCAGACGGCAAGCGCATCATCATGCTGGCTAAAGGCCGTTTGGTGAACCTGGGCTGCGGTACCGGTCACCCTAGCTTTGTGATGTCTACCAGCTTTGCCAACCAGGTCATGGCGCAAATTGAAGTGTTCACCAAGCAGGCCGACTACGAAGTGGGCAAGGTTTATGTGTTGCCTAAGCACCTGGACGAAAAAGTGGCGCGTCTGCACCTCAAGAAAGTTGGCGCGATGCTGACCGAATTGAGCCAGGAGCAGGCTGATTACATTGGTGTGAGCAAGGCCGGCCCCTACAAAGCCAACGCCTACCGCTATTGAGTTATTGGCTACCGAGCGGCCCGCTGGCGGCGTTGCGGGTCCCGACCAAGCAATCCTCATGCACCTGAAGTGCACTCCGGTTGCCTGGCACCCGCGCCTTGCCATCGAACCGCTCGCTACGCCCTTGAGACCGTCTAAAGACGGAGAAATTACACATGCGCGCTGACCTCTTTCTCGTCGAACACGGCTTTGCCACCACCCGTTCCCAGGCCCAGCGCCTGATTGGTTCGGGTGTGCGCTGGCGTGTCGTCGTCGATGAAGCCGAGGTTGCAGCGCCGTGGAAGCGGGTGGCCAAGAATGGCGATGAGATTCCTGAGACGGCTGAAGTTGAAGTCCTCGACAACACCGAAGCCAAATACATCTCACGCGGCGGCTTAAAGCTCGAAGGCGCGTTGAAAGCCACAGGGCTTGACGTGACAGGCTTGCGCTGCCTAGATGTCGGCCAATCGACGGGCGGCTTTACCGATTGCTTGCTGCAGCATGGCGCGGCTCAGGTCGTAGGTGTGGATGTCGGGCATGGCCAACTGCACGCCAGCATGCGTGATGATGACCGCGTGGTATGCCTTGAAGGCATCAATGCCCGTTCATTGACTGCTACTGATTTAGTAGCTGCTTGCACTCGATTTTATTCGGCTACAGGCGAATTTGATATTGACGAAGAGCCAGAGATTGACCCTGTTTTCGACTTTTTGACGGGTGACTTGTCCTTCATCTCACTGACGCTGGTGCTACCGGCTGTTCTGCGCTTGCTCAAGTCCGACGGCCATTTGCTGATGCTGGTCAAGCCGCAGTTTGAACTGCAACCCGGCCAAATTGGCAAGGGCGGCATTGTGCGCGACGCTGCGCATTTTGAGTTCGTTGAAAAGCGCTTGCGTGACTGCTGCGCGGAACTCGGCGTTGACGTGCTGGGATGGATGGAATCCAGCATTGAAGGCGGTGACGGTAACCGCGAATTTTTCATCTATGGCAAAAAAAGCCGTGACGTGGGGCTTGACGACAAGCCGCTCCCCGCTGCGCCACCCCGCAAAGCGGTCAAACGCACGCCCCGCGCTGAGACGCGCGCCTTGCATGCGGCACATGAAGACTCTGAAGAAGCCCACGCTGGCCAGCATGGCCCTTCGCGGCGCAAGAAAAAAGATTGATCACCATGAAAATGACCAAGCTCCCGATCAGCGTTGAGTTCTTCCCGCCGAAAACTCCGGAAGGCGCTGAAAAGCTGCGCGCCACGCGCCAGTCGCTGTACACGCTCAACCTCGAGTTTTGCTCGGTGACCTTCGGCGCTGGTGGCTCGACCCAGGAGGGTACGTTTGCCACGGTGGCTGAAATTTTGGCTGAAGGTGTGCAAGCCGCTTGTCACTTTTCATGCGTCGGCGCGACCAAAGCAACCGTGCGCCAGCAGCTCACCACGCTGCAAACCATGGGTGTTAAGCGCTTGGTGGCGCTACGCGGTGACTTGCCCAGCGGCTATGGCGCAGGCGGTGAATTCCATTACGCCAGCGACTTGGTGGCCTTTATCCGCGCCGAGACTGGCGACGCCTTTCACATCGAAGTCGCGGCCTACCCAGAGGTGCATCCGCAGGCTAAATCGGCAGACGACGACCTCAAAGCCTATGCGGCCAAAGTCAAAGCGGGTGCCCACTCAGCCATCACCCAGTATTTTTTCAACAGCGACGCCTACTTTCGCTTTGTTGATGACGCCTACAAATTAGGCGTTGATGTGCCGGTGGTGCCGGGCATCATGCCGATCACCAGCTCGACCCAACTGATGCGCTTTTCAGACGCTTGCGGCGCAGAAATTCCGCGCTGGATACGCCTGCGATTGCAGGGATTTGGTGATGACACCGCATCCATCAAGAGCTTTGGTCTGGACGTCACGACCGACCTGTGTGACCAGTTGCGCAATGGCGGCGTGCCCGGGATTCATTTTTATTCGATGAACCAGGCCGGGCCGACGGTTGAAATTTGCCAGCGGCTGCAACTGGTTTAAAGCCGTCATGGCGGGCTGCTTGAAGCTGCGGCTTCTCAAGTTGGCTCTCGCAACCAGTGCGCTGGGCTGGCTGGCCGCTTGCACGACTGCGCCGCAACTTGCTTTGCCGCCTGTCGCCAGCGCTGCCCGAACGGCGCCAGCCCCATCGTTGCCATCCAGCCCCAGTTCCGTCGTCGCACCGACGGACGAGATGCCTCAAGAGCCCACGACTGAAACACCCCGCCCCGCACTTTTAGGTGGCGAGTCTGCACGCGAGTACCAAAGAGGCGGCGCATCGTGGTACGGCCCTGGCTTTCAGGGTCGCCGCACGGCCAGCGGCGAGCGCTACGACATGCATGCCTTCACCGCCGCCCACCGTACGCTGCCGTTTGGTACCTGGGTGCGGGTACATAGCCTCGTCAACGGGCGTGAAGTCGATGTCCGCATCACGGACCGCGGGCCATTTATTCGCAGCCGAGTGATTGATGTGAGTCGCGGGGCGGCTGAAGCTCTGGGGATGTTGGGCCTAGGTTTCAAGGAGGTGGTGCTGTCGGTACCTGAGTCAACGCCCGATGTTGCGGATCTGCCTTTGCCTTTGGTGAAGGGGCGGCGGGGTGTTAGGGCTAGGTGAGGTTTGCTTTCACACAGATGCCGGGGGTTGCCTGGCGGCAACTCACTTTTCTTTTGCTTCGCCAAAAGTAAAGTAAGCAAAAGAAAAGGCGACCCGCAGTCTGGGCCGCTTTGCTGTTCCTTGAAAAAGCTGAAGGAGCCGGAAAATCTAGAAACTAGCCAGCTTCGCTGTCGTCGGACATCTAGATTTTTTAATCCGTCTCCTTCAACTTTTTCAAGCCCAGCCAGGACGGGGTGGGCAATGAATTCGGATTCAGGCTTCACCCCCTGTGCGATGTCGTCGCTGCTGCCATCAATTGATCCGGCACGCGTTACTACTGAATCTGAAAATCCGTTCGGGCTGAGCTTGTCGAAAGGCTTCGACAAGCTCAGCCCGAACGGTTTCATTAATAGTTCGTGCTGGGTCAATAGTGTGAGGCCTCTTTGGCTGACCGTTTTTTCGCTATATTTTCGGCCTAGATGAGGATGTACACGATTGCTCCCATTTCCAGAGCTGTGACAGTTGGCCGCCGTGTTTACTTTGCCAGGCCCTTGTTTGCTCCTCTGTGAGATAGGTCTCATACTTAAGTTTGCCGGAGATTCTATTTAGCTCATACGTGATCACGCTCTTTCCATTGGGAGACATCGCGGTAGCCGAAACTTTGGTATCAGTGATGGTTGTGTCGGAGAACTTCGGCCCACTGTTGTGTTCTGGCGATGCCACGGTTCTCTCGGCAGTTCTAATTTCCCATGACTCCGCTGGTTTAAATAAAATGCCGACCATTGCCTCAGATATCAAGTCTTGAATGAATTGATCGCGGGTGTTTGGTGGCGGCGTTTTATAAATTTTTTTGAAGTCAATGCCTGGAAAGGAAGTCGTTTTGCAAGTTAGATAAAGCGATTGACCTGAAGCTGTATTTGCGAGAAGTACAAGAGACAGGTATACAAGTAATTTGAAGTTCATATTTCAGAAAAGATTGTTATAAGTTCAGGATTTAGATTTAGCTGTCGCCGCAGGTATTTTTCAGAAATGAGGGGCTTGCAGGCTGACAGCATGTTGAGCCAATGCTTCTGCAAGCGCCAAGTGAATATTGACATTAACTGAGGCCACTTTTTGTGTTGGTGTGTATACCGATCCCCCCTTGTATGAAACATACATGGTGTTATTTTTCAGGTCATTTATGTGTGAAATCAGCGAATCTTTTAGTTTGGATATTTGGTCACGCAGTTCCGGCGAACCAGCAGATGCGTATGTCACAAGGAACTCAATTTTTTTCTTGTGATTCTGTAGGAGCTTTGAAACCTTGCTTACTTCCACCGCTGGCGTTCCAGATGTGCTCATAACGTGTAAAAGTATGCTCTTCGCTGACTCCTCTGTCGACATGTGGGCAAGGTAGTAAGCGCGTGGGTAGTATGTAGCATTAAGAAGTAGGCGAGCTTCCGCAGCAAGAGACAAGGCGTTTTCTGCAGCTTTCTCGCTCCAAGCGTGGTACATCTTTGTGTGCATTTTTTCTAGGGTTATTTAGGTTGTCAGGATTGCATTTTGAAAAAACTTCAAATGCGAAATTTGACAGCAATCGATTCAATTAGACCGTTTTTAAAAGAGTGTTCTGGCTTCTTCCTTGTAGCGAATACAAACAATGTGCAAGTATGCGCATCAGCCTTCGAGTCTAGGTCGGTCTGCGCTTGACTGCTCCCAAAATCCGAATTCACTTACCCCACCCGTCTTGGCTGAGCCCAGCAGTGCAGATTGCCCGTAGCGCAGCATAGGGACCCAGACTGCGGGTCGCCTTTCTTTTCCTTAGGTTTGGTACTCACGTAACTTTGCTGCGCAAAGTGAGTGAACCCCGCGCGCGTAGCGCGCCTTTGGCGAGCAAAGAAAACCTGCTTCGCAGGTTTCATCAAAAGTAAGTCGCCCGCCGGGGCGAGTCCCGGTAGCTACGTGCAAGTTAACCGCTACTAATTAAGTAGCTGCTTGCGCCCGTATTTATTGACCTTGAGCCCAAAAACACCCCCTAAAACAGACAAAAACAACCAGAACCAGCCCAAAAACCCTTCAACCCAACAAAACAGCAAAAAATTCCCAAACTTCCTATAATTTCAGTAATTCCTGAAAATTAAAGAAGTAAGCATGAACCTAGCCCCCTTAACCCAGCGCTTTGTCCTCCACTTTGGTGAAATGGGCAGCCGCTGGGGGATCAACCGCACTGTGGGGCAGATTTACGCGCTGCTCTATGTTTCTCCCAAAGCGCTGAATGCAGATGAGATTGGCGATGCGCTGGCCTTTTCGCGGTCTAACGTCAGCATGGGGCTCAAAGAGCTGCAATCGTGGAATCTGGTGCGGCTGCAGCATTTGCCAAACGACAGACGCGAGTACTTTCAAGCCCCCGAAGACGTCTGGGCCATTTTTAGAACGCTGGCCGAAGAGCGCCGCAAACGTGAGATTGACCCCACGCTGTCGATGCTGCGCGAGGCGCTGATGGAGGAGGGCGTGACGGGAGACGACGTTCATGCCCAAGCGCGCATGCGGCAAATGCATGATTTGATAGAGCTGATGACACTCTGGCTGCAAGATATGCAAAAGATGGATTCGGCCACTTTGGCCAGCCTGATGAAGATGGGGGCCAAAGTGGCCAAGCTGCTAGAGGCAAAAGACAAGGTTGCCGTCAGCCTGGGTTTGAAATCGCGTCCTGAACCCACGCCTGCTGCCCAAGCCCCCAAACCCACTGAAACCAACTTGGCCTGATCTACAGATAAAACATGGAAAACCTCGACGCCCTGCTGCTCGCCCGCATACAGTTTGCGGCCAACATCACCTTTCACATCCTGTTCCCAACGATCAGTATTTCGCTGGGTTGGGTGTTGCTGTTCTTCAAGCTGCGTTTTGTTAAAACCGGCCAGCAACACTGGATGGATGCCTACCAGTTTTGGGTCAAGATTTTTGCGTTGACCTTTGCCCTTGGCGTGGTTAGCGGCATCACGATGAGCTTTTAGTTTGGCACCAACTGGCCGGGCTATATGGAAAAAGTGGGCAACATTGCCGGGCCGCTGCTGGCCTATGAAGTGATGACGGCGTTCTTTTTAGAGGCCACCATGCTGGGCGTCATGCTGTTTGGCCGTGAGCGCGTCAGTGAACGCACGCACACCATTGCGACGTTGCTGGTAGCGGGCGGCACCACCATGTCTGCCTTCTGGATTTTGGCTTTGAACTCCTGGATGCACACGCCCGCTGGCTTTGAAATGATTGACGGCAAGGCCCATGTCACGAGCTGGCTGGAAGTGATTTTTAACCCGTCGTTTCCCTACCGTTTTACGCACATGATGCTGGCGTCGGGGCTGACGGTGGCGTTTTTAATTGCGGGCATTTCAAGCTACCGCTGGCTGCGCAGCGAGCGCGGTGCAGAAGTTGTGGCAGGCATCAAAACCGGCGTGTATCTGGCGGCGTTTTTGATCCCACTGCAAATCATTGCCGGTGACCTGCATGGCCTGAACACCATGGAACACCAGCCTGCCAAGCTTGCCGCGATGGAAGGCATTTGGGAAACCCAAAAAGGCGTGCCTGCTGTGTTGTTTGCCATTCCCGATGAAAAAACCCGCAGCAACAAATATGAAATCGCCATCCCCAAACTCGCATCGCTGTACCTGACGCATGACCTGAACGGCGAGGTCAAGGGCCTGAACGACTTTAAAGGCAAGCACCCCCCGGTTGCGCCGGTGTTTTGGGCGTTTCGCATCATGGTCGGGGTTGGCATACTGATGCTTTTGGTGAGCTGGGCCAGTGCCTTTCAACTCAAACCTTGGAAGCGAGACGAGAAACGGGAACTCACCGTTTGGCATGCTCGCATACTCGTTGGTATGACGTTTGCCGGCTGGGTCGCGCTGGTCGCGGGTTGGTACGTGACCGAAATTGGTCGCCAGCCCTGGCTGGTCACAGGCGTGATGACCACGCTGGAGGCTGCCTCCAAAGTGCCAGCGCCCAAAATCGCGCTCAGCTTGGCGCTGTACCTGACGATGTATGCAGCGCTGATCGTGGCGTACATCTCCGTGGTCTTTTACCTGGCGCGGCACAAAAAGCATGCCGACAAGCCATTTGGCGATGAAGCCAGCGGCAAGCTCGAAGATCAGCTCAATGTGGTCAACTATCCTGAAAAAGAGGGCCATCCCCATGTTTAATATACCGGGCTCACTGATCCCCGACCTCACGCAGGCGGCGGGCTGGATGCCGATTGTTTTTCTGGTCGTGATGGGCCTGAGCATGCTGGCCTACGTGATCCTGGACGGCTACGACCTGGGTGTTGGCGTGCTGATGCGTGGCGCGAACGACGACGACAAAGACACCATGATTGCCAGCATTGGCCCGTTTTGGGACGCCAATGAAACCTGGCTGGTGCTGGGCGTGGGTATTTTGCTGACGGTGTTCCCCATGGCGCATGGGGCGATTTTGGGGGCCTTGTATCTGCCGGTTGCCTTCATGTTGATTGGCCTGACGCTGCGCGGCGTGGCCTTTGACTTTCGGGTCAAGGCGCGAGCGGCGCTGAAGCCCTTGTGGAACAACGCGTTTTATGCGGGTTCGCTGCTCGCAGGCTGGTCGCAAGGTTACATGCTGGGTTCGCTGATCACTGGCTTTGATGCGTCGCTTTGGGCGATGGCATTTAACGCGGTGATTGGCTGCGCTCTGGTTGCTGCCTATTGCTTGATAGGCGCAGGCTGGCTGATCATGAAAACCGTGGGTGACCTGCAATTGCAGGCGGTGCGCTGGGCCAGGCGCAGCCTGCTCTTTGTGGTGCTGGGCGTGGCGGCAATATCTTTGGCAACGCCGCTGGTTAGCCCGATCATTTTCGCCAAATGGTTTTCGTTTCCGAACATTGTTTTGTTGCTGCCGATTCCCGCCGCCACCGGCGTGTTGTTTGCCGTGATTTACCGCAGCCTGCAACGCCTGCCCACACGACTGGCACAAGGTAACGAATACGGCGCTTGGGTTCCTTTCGGCGCCACTGTTGGGGTGTTTTTACTCGCGTTTTACGGCTTGGCGTACAGCCTGTTCCCCTGGCTGGTGATCGAAAAAATCACCATCTGGCAAGCGGCCAGCTCACCTGAGGCGTTGAAGGTGATACTGATAGGTGCATCGGTTGTGCTGCCCGTGATTGTTGGCTATACCGTGTTTGCTTATCGGGTGTTTTGGGGCAAGAGTGTGGCGCTGAAGTATTGAGAGCGGATTCTTAGCCGCCACTGTCGAGCGTGAATCCAGCATTTCGATCCTGCGCCAACAACTGCACCATCTGCGGCAGCGCCAGTTGCAGTTGCGCTTTCAAAGTATGCGGCGGGTTGATGATGAACATGCCGCTGGCCGGCAGGCCGGGCCTGACGACATCGCCTTCTTCATCGGTTGTCAACTTGCTCGATTTCACGGTTAACACCGCGTTTAACCAGCTTTTGCCCGCCTTGACGGCCAGCGTTTTGAGTTTGCGCGGCAAATCGTGCGCTTCGGGCCGGGGGATCACTGGGTACCAAACCACGTAAGTGCCGGTCGAAAAGCGTTTGACGGCATCCGCCATGCAAGCGCTGACCCTGGGGTAGTCGCTTTTCATTTCATAGCTCGGGTCACAAAACACCATGGCGCGGCGCGACGGTGGCGGCAAAAAGGTTTTAAGCGCCTCAAACCCATCTTCGCAGGCCACGCTGACTTGCCTGCCAGCGCCCAATTGCGCAATGTTGCCTGAAAGCGACTTGAAGTCGGTCGGGTGCAGTTCAAACAGCTTGAGCTTGTCGCGGCCCTGTAAAAACTGCTGGGTGATAAAGGGCGAGCCCGGGTAGATTTTCAATTGGCGGGCATCGCCGGTTTCCACGAACTTCGGGTTCAGGCCACGCAAAACATCCACGTAGTCTTGCAGGGCAGGGCAGAAGTCGTCTGGCGCGGGTGTTTTGGGTGCTACTTTTTTAGGAGCTGCTTGCGCCCGTGTTTGTTGGTCTGAAGCCTCTTTTGATGCCTGAAAAAGCCTGAAAACACCGTCTTTTGCCTCGCCGCTGGTCTCGGTGTAGTCGCCATCAAGCCGGTACAGCCCGGCGCCCGCGTGGGTGTCGATGACGCTGAGCGCGGTGTCTTTGCCGCACAGGTATTTGCACAGCGCAATCAGGGTGGTGTGTTTGAGGACGTCGGCATGGTTGCCGGCATGAAAGGCGTGTCTGTAACTGAACATGGCTGTATTTTCGCCGCTAAACGCTCTTCAAGGACTGATTGGCATGCTGAATATTGACGTAAGCCCTTGATATTTCATATAATCGAGGGCTTCGCAGCGCATTTGTGGTTCCGCGGCTTAGCTAGTCTCAGTATCGTCTCACGACCGTAAGCCGAGTGATCCCTACCTAAGAGGTTCCCATCAGAGGAACGCCGACCGTAGAAAAGAACCCGCCAAACCCTTCTTTTAAAAGAGAAAACTCATGAAAACCTTCAGCGCAAAACCCGCTGACGTGGCGCACGAGTGGTTTGTGATTGACGCGACCGACAAGGTCCTCGGACGAGTAGCCAGCGAAGTTGCTCTCCGTTTACGCGGCAAACACAAGGCCATTTACACGCCTCACGTCGATACCGGTGACTTTATCGTCATCATCAACGCAGCCCAGCTCAAAGTCACTGGCGCCAAGTCAACTGACAAGATCTACTATCGTCATTCCGGTTATCCAGGCGGCATCAGTGCCACCAATTTCCGTGACATGCAAACCAAGTTTCCTGGCCGCGCGCTTGAAAAAGCCGTCAAGGGCATGTTGCCAAAAGGTCCACTGGGTTACGCCATGATCAAAAAGCTCAAGGTGTACGGCGGTGCAGAGCATCCGCATACCGCTCAGCAGCCGAAGGTTCTGGACATTCCAGGCATTTCCACCAACGCCCAACGGGAGGCCGCCAAATGATCGGTGAATGGAACAATGGCACCGGCCGCCGCAAATCCAGCGTCGCCCGCGTGTTTCTGAAAAAAGGCACTGGCAAGATCACCGTCAACGACAAAGACATCCAGGTGTTTTTTGGTCGTCAGACGTCCATCATGATCTGCCGCCAACCCCTGTTTTTGACCAACCACGTCGAAACGTTTGACATCATGGTCAACGTCCACGGCGGCGGCGAGTCTGGCCAGGCAGGCGCCGTGCGCCACGGCATCACTAGAGCCCTGATTGACTATGACGCGGCCTTGAAGCCAGCGCTCAGCCAGGCAGGTTTTGTGACCCGTGATGCGCGTGAAGTCGAGCGTAAGAAAGTCGGTTTTCGCTCAGCACGCCGTCGCAAGCAGTTCAGCAAGCGTTAAAACCGCAGGCGACCGAGTTCGCCGCTGTCCACAAAATGCCGCTGCGCTTCTTGCCCAGCGGCATTTTTTATTGGGAGCACAATGCGGTTTCTGTCATTTATGCATCAACGTCTGTTTTGAAGTTCCGTCTGTTTCGCCGCCGCTTGACCATCAGCTCGCCCCGCATGGCGGTGCGCAGCGCCATGCCTTGGCCGATTCGCTGGGTTCTAGGCGCGGTGATGTTGGGTTTTTCAGCGGCCATTGGCTTGTGGGCTTTTGAGTTTGGCAAGGGCATCGCCGGGCTTGACTCAGGAGCCAAGGATGAACTGACACAACTGCGCGCCGAAGTGTTGCAGCTCCGGCAAGACCGTGAAAAAGCCCAAACCATCGCCAACACATCGGGGATCCTGCTGACGGCTGAAAAGGCCGCACAAGAAAAGATGGCGGCGCAACTCCAGCAGTTGGAAGCCATTAACCTGCAATTGCGTGACGACCTCGGGTTTTTTGAGAAGCTGCTGCCATCTGGCGGTTCAGACGGCGTGTCCATTCGCGGTTTGCAGGCTGAACGGTTGTCAGCTTCCCAGCTGCGCTGGCAGGTGCTGGTGATTCAACCCGTTAAAAACGCGCCGGACTTCAACGGCAAGCTCGACGTGACCGTCACGGGGCTGCTTGCTGGCAAACCATGGACGGCTACCTTGCCCGGCGGCGCGCAGTCGTTACAATTTAAACAATACCGCCGGATAGAAGGGGTACTGGATTTACCCCCCTTAGCCGTGGTACAAACAGTTACAGCTAAAGTTGTTGAAGGTTCAGCGATACGCTCGGTTCAAACCTTCAAGCTTTAAAATTCATCTTCCGCGAGACCGACGATAGGACCTCCACCATGTTTGGCAAGAAAAAACAGCCCCCCATTAAAAGCTTGATTGCACAAGGCAGTTGCATTGAAGGCAATATTAAGTTCACCGACGGTTTGCGGATCGACGGAGAGGTTATTGGCAATATCCGAGCCGCTGAAGGTGGTGACAGCATTCTGGTGATCAGTGAATCAGCCACCGTGACCGGGCAGATTTATGCCGACCACGTCATCATTAATGGCCGGGTGATGGGGCCGGTGCATGCGTCTGAGTTGCTCGAGCTGCAGCCCAAAGCCAAAATTGCCGGTGATGTGTCTTACAAAGCGCTTGAAATGCACCAGGGTGCCGTCATATTTGGACAATTGAGGCCAACCAGCCAAGAAATTGAAGACAAGCCAGTCTTGAAGCTGGCCGCCAACAACGGCTAGCGAGGTTCAACCCGCAGAGAGCACATTGCTGTTGTGGTCTGCCCTGTTGCGGTAATATGAGACATTGTTTTTTGAAGTCAGGAGTTCCCTATGAGCGCAGTTGCTGAAAGTATTCAAACCCAAATGCCGGATCCGTTTGTCTTTACCGACAGTGCGGCCGGCAAAGTGGCAGAACTGATCGCTGAAGAAGGCAACCCCGAGCTGAAGTTGCGTGTGTTTGTGCAGGGTGGCGGTTGTTCAGGTTTCTCGTATGGTTTCACGTTTGACGAAATCACCAACGACGACGACACCACCATGACCAAAAACGGCGTGTCGCTGTTGATCGATGCCATGAGTTACCAGTATCTGGTGGGTGCTGAGATTGACTACAAAGACGACCTTGAAGGCGCGCAGTTTGTGATCAAGAACCCTAACGCGACCAGCACCTGCGGCTGCGGTTCGAGCTTCTCGGCATAAACTTTTTGCCCCCATAAAAAACCGCCTTCTCGGCGGTTTTTTTGTGTCCAGACCTGTCAGGCCGGATAAATCGCGCCCAATACCCGCAGCCCTGCAGCCCCTGTCACGCTGGGCAGGTTGCCGGGCAGGCGCCTGACCGTTTGACGCGCCAGCCAGGCAAACGCCGCAGATTCCACCTGCAAAGGTGGCAAGCCGTGCACGTCAGACGACGTCACCTTCAAAGACGGCAACCCCGCCTGCAAGCGCTGCATCAGGTAAACGTTAAAAGCACCCCCACCGCAAACAATCAGCTCTTTGCTATTATTTAAATAGCTGCTTGCGCCCGTAATACATGCCTTAGCAGTGAATTCAGTCAATGTGTTTTGCACATCTACCGGGCGGTGTGCAGCAAAAGGTGCCAGTTTGGCCGCTAGCCAGGTCAAACTGAACAAATCGCGTCCCGTGCTTTTGGGGGGTGGCAGGGCCAGGTAAGGCTCGTCCAAAAGGCTGGCCAGTAACTCAGGAATCAGTTTGCCACTGGCAGCCCATTGGCCACCGTCGTCAAATCGCTGCCCGGTGTGCTGCGCTACCCAAGCATCCATCAGCGCATTACCAGGGCCGCAGTCAAAGCCCAACACCGGTCCGGTGGCCGGCAAAACGCTCAAATTTGAAATTCCGCCAATATTCAGCACCATCGTTGTTTGGTCAGGCTGGCCGAATACGCTTTGATGAAACGCGGGCACCAGCGGCGCGCCTTGCCCGCCCGCCGCCACGTCCCTAGAGCGAAAGTCGGCCACCACGTCAATGCCTGTGCGTTCTGCCAGCAAGGCTGGGCTGTTGAGCTGCGTGGTGTAGCCCTGCGCGGGTTGGTGCCTGACGGTTTGGCCATGTGCGCCAATGGCTCGAACGTCTTTGGGCGTAAGTTGGGTTTGGTCAAGAAGTGCGGCAACGACTGCCGCATACACACCTGCCAATTGATTGGCCGCCAGTGCAGCGCGGTGCAACTCGTTGCTTGAGGGCGAATTCAGTGCCAGTAATTCAGTGCGAAAGTCGCTTGAAAAGGCTCGTGTTGCACTGGCAAGAACGCGGATCTTGGGGCTTGAAAAGTCAACCAGCACACCATCTGCACCATCGAGTGACGTCCCCGACATCAGGCCGATGTACACATCATCCATGCGAACTATTCAGCCCTTGTCTGGCCGATCGTGGCGGCAGCTTGCAGTTGCGTGCCGACAACCGTTGCCAATTGCTTGAACATGGGCAATGCAGCCGTGGGCACGGGTACCGTCTCGCTCTGACGGGCAATCGTCATTGGGTCTTGATGCACACCATTGACGCGGAACTCAAAATGCAAATGCGGACCTGTTGCCCAACCCGTTGCGCCAACTAGGCCAATGGTCTCACCCTGCTTGATGCTTTGGCCGACACGCACATTGATTTTGCTCAAGTGGGCATAGACTGTTTCATGGCCGTTGCGGTGCTTGACGAACACCACATTGCCGAAGCCGCCTTGCACGCCAGCAAACGACACCACCCCGTCGCCCACCGTGCGCGCCGGTGTACCCGTAGGGGCGGCGAAGTCGGTGCCCAAATGCGCACGCCATTTCTGCAAAATGGGGTGAAAGCGCATCGAAAACCCACTGCTGACCCGTGAAAACTCAAGCGGCGAGCCTAAATAAGCGCGGCGCAGACTTTTGCCGTCAAGCGTGTAGTAGCTGCCCTTGTAAGTTGCACCTGAGTCGTCACGCCCGGGTGGCTGAAACCACATTGCCTGGTGTGCCTTGCCGGCATTGACAAACTCAGCCGACAGCACGCGGCCAGTGCGCAAGGGTTCGCCATCGGCCTCTAGCGCTTCATAAACGACGTTGAAGCGGTCACCTTTACGCAGGGCGCGGCGAAAGTCAATCTCGCTGGAGAACATTTCTGCAATTTGAATCGCCACCGCGTCCGGTATGCGCGCCTCGTCGGTTGCGGCAAACAGCGAGCTTTGAATCGTGCCGCTGGCCAGCCGGGCATTGGCAACGTAAGGAGCGGTTTCAATGCGGGATGTGAAGGTGGCGCCGTTGCGCTCGACAACCAGGCGCTTGAACAGCGCTTCGTCGTCGGTCGGCCAGCGGGTGCTGAATTTGGTCAGGGCCTGCGCGTCATCAGCTTCAGCTTGAATGGCTTTACCAGGCCGGCCTGCCAGTGCCAGCCGGGCGTTGGCATCATTGCGCATGAAAGCAGCAGCGGCTGGGTCGTTGATGTTCAGGCGTTTGAGCAGCGTGTCAAAGGTGTCGTTGCTGCGGGTGCTGTCGCTGCGAAAGAGCTTGAAGCGGTGGTCAGCCAGTGCATCAATTTGAGCCTGCAGGGGTAGCGGTTTCACCACTTCCAATACCTGGCGCACGGGCAGATCGGCTGCATCAGGTGCCAAAGGCACGACACCAAAGGCAGTCACACCAGTGCCCAATAACAGAGCGGCCAAGCTGCCCGTTACCCGTTTCGGGTGGCGGCGCAGGCTGGCGGCAAGGGTGTTAAAAACGGCAATCGAATCGGCAAGCAGCAAAACATGATTCCCAACGTAAGCGACAAAATGATCACCAAACGGATTTCAGGCGATTCGCAGGACACCTAAAATAGGGTTCTTGCTGTAAGCGACCGGCCAGTATAGCCGCCCGCAAACTGCCCGACCTGCGAAAAACCCTTATGAATCAAGCCCAAGTTACAAATTACCCCGTTACCGAGAGTGTCAAGAAAGCCCTGGCCGTTTCTCTGCGGGGCTGTGAAGAGCTGATCCCGCAAGACGAATGGGTGAAAAAGTTGGCCAAGTCGGAGGCAACAGGCGTGCCATTGCGCATCAAGCTGGGGCTGGACCCAACGGCGCCTGACATCCACATTGGCCATACCGTGGTGCTGAACAAAATGCGCCAGCTGCAGGACCTAGGCCACACGGTGATCTTTTTGATTGGCGACTTCACCAGCCTGATTGGCGACCCGTCAGGCCGCAACACCACCCGCCCGCCATTGACGCCCGAGCAAATCAAAGCCAACGCCGAAACCTATTACAAGCAGGCCAGCTTGGTGCTGGACCCAGCCAAAACCGAGATCCGCTACAACAGCGAATGGTCAGACCCGCTGGGCGCGCGCGGCATGATTCAACTGGCTGCCAAGTACAACGTGGCTCGCATGATGGAGCGCAATGATTTTCATGACCGCTTCAAGGCCGGCACGCCGATCAGCGTGCATGAGTTTTTGTACCCCTTGATGCAGGGCTACGACTCTGTGGCGCTGAAAAGTGACCTGGAACTGGGCGGTACTGACCAAAAATTCAATTTGTTAGTGGGCAGACACTTACAAGCTGAATACGGCCAAGAGCCGCAATGCATTTTGACCATGCCGCTGCTTGAAGGCATCGACGGTATTGAAAAAATGTCGAAAAGCAAGAACAACTACATCGGCATTTCCGAAGACGCCAACACCATGTATGCCAAGGTGCTCAGCATTTCAGACGTGCTGATGTGGAAGTGGTACACGCTTTTAAGTTTCAAAAGCGAGGCAGACATTGCCGCATTGAAGGCCGAGGTGGACGGTGGGCGCAACCCCAAAGACGCCAAAGTCATGCTGTCCAAAGAGATCACAGCGCGTTTTCACTCCAGCGCAGCGGCAGACGCAGCCGAGCAAGACTTCATCAACCGCAGCAAGGGCGGCGTGCCCGATGAAATTGAAGAACGAACGATTGCTGGCGCCCCCATGGGCATAGGCGCAGTGCTCAAAGCAGTCGGCCTGGCAGCATCAGGCGGCGACGCAACGCGCCTTATCGACGGCGGCGGCGTGCGGGTGGACTCCAGCGTGGTCAGCGACAAAGCTTTGAAGCTGAGCGCTGGGACGTATGTGGTGCAAGTGGGCAAGCGGAAGTTTGTTCGGGTGACGTTGAATTGAACTTGCGCATTAGCGTAGACGTTTGCACAATCCATTCATGAGAATTACGCCCAATATTGATGATGCTTTGTTGATTGAGACCAAAGCACTAGCAGAACGAAAAGGCATAACGCTGACTCAGCTGCTTGAAGAAGGTTTGCATATGCGGCTGCAAAGTGAGCAGTTGCCACGCGCCAAGTCCAAGCAAATCTTGTTTGCTTCAGCTCAGGCCGCACGGCCATCAATTAGTGAGCTGTTTGGCATTGCACCTGACTACGGTACTAAAACCACCTAGTTCAGTGCTCTGATCAGCTGCACGATTTGACGCGCCTTCTAACGCGCAGGCACCGACAGCATCTTCACCATCTCCGCATAACCGCGCGAGCTTGCCAGTTGCAACGGCGTGTTGCCCTGCCTGTCTGTCAGTTGCAGATTAGCCCCAGCCTTAATCAGCGCTCGCAGCGTTTCTTGATGCCGCGCGCCGCCATTGCCCAGCACCACGGCTTCAATCGC
>JBBRDA010000011.1:0-38817 GCA_038204335.1 Burkholderiales bacterium | reverse complement strand
CACGCAAGGCGAAACCTTGAGCGGTGAGCGAAATTTTCCGCAGCCCCTAGATAACGAAAAATTAGCTGACGGCGACGTGCGCCTGCGTGAAGACCAGATCAACGGTGAGGACGTGCGGGTGGCCTACACGTGGATCAAGGTCGACGATAAAAACGCTGGGCGGGTACTGGTACAAGTGGCCGAAACCCTGGAAAAGCGCAAGACGCTGGCCACTGAAATTGTCAAAGGCACGATGGTGCCGCAGTTCGTCACGCTGCCGCTGGCGGTGCTGCTGGTGTGGCTGGCACTGGTGCGCGGCATCAAGCCGCTGGCACAGCTTGAAAAGCGGATTCGCGCCCGTAAGCCCGACGACATGAGCCCGCTGGACGAGAATGTCGTGCCTGAAGAAGTCGCACCGCTGGTGTCGTCAATCAATGATTTGCTGAGCCGCCTGAAGGTGTCGCTGACCACCCAAAAACGCTTTCTGGCCGATGCCGCCCACCAGCTCAAAACACCGCTGGCTGGCCTGCGCATGCAGGCAGACTTGGCACAGCGCGAAACCAACGCCGACGAGCTGAAAAAGTCGCTCAAACACATCGGAAAATCCAGCGTACGGGCCACACATACCGTCAATCAATTGCTGGCTTTAGCCCGGGCTGAAACCACGGGCCGCAGCCTGGTCAAGCAACCCGTGGACATGGTATTGATCGCCAGTGAAGTGATGGCCGACTCTGTGCCGCGCGCGCTTGAAAAGCAGATTGACTTGGGTTACGAAGGCCCCGAGGCAGGCGAGCAAGCCACGCTGATGGAGGGCAACCCCACGCTGCTTAAAGAGCTGGTGCGCAACCTGCTCGACAACGCCATTGCCTACACCCCAGACCATGGCCAGGTGACACTGCGGCTGCTGGCCGATGCCTTTAGCGGCGTGCTGGTGCTGCTGGTTGAAGACTCCGGGCCGGGTATTCCGACAGCAGAGCGCGAGCTGGTGTTTCAACCGTTTTACCGGGCATTGGGGACCAACGTCGACGGCTCTGGCCTGGGTCTGGCCATCGTGGTCGAAATTGCCAACCAGCACGACGCCACCGTCAGCATTGAAGATGCTCTGCTGGCCGGGCACCCTGAATCGCCAGGCACCCGTATTGCGGTGCGTTTTACAGGTATTCGCCAGGTCAAGGCAGCATGAGCTCCAGCAAAAAAATCACGCTGGTCATTTTGTTGCTGGTCACAGCCTACTTTGCCAGCATCGCGGTGGGCGTGTACCGGCTGAAATCATCAGCGCTTTACCCCATCACAGAAAACGCCTTGGCTGCCCACCTGAAGTCGATTAACTCCAAAGAAGCCGTCGGGCCGTTTCACATGAAGTGGTATGGGCCTTGGCAATACAGCGCGGGCGGGTCAAAAGGCATCTCAAAGTTTTGGCTGTGTACGCCCAGCGACCGCTGCTACATGATGTTTGCCGTCAAGATAGATGGCGTATGGAATATTGACTGGAATTTTAAGAATACGGCGACAAGTGCTGAGCGGTAAACCTCGGCCTAACGCCCCAAATGCCCCAACGGCAACGCGCTGCTGGCTTTGACTTCCCCTAACGAAAAGCTGGTGTGAATGTCTTTGACATTGGGCAGGTTCATAAGTTTGTTCAGTGCAAACTTGCTGAAGGCCTCTAAGTATTGCGCCACGGTCTCAAGCATTATTTTGATAGCCTCTCCGCGTTCTATTTAAATGTTCTCGATACATAAGCCCCTAATCACCGCTGCTGCCGACGGCGGACTACTAGTTATCAACATATCTAAGGAACATTCCCTTTGCGATGGCAGCCAATCTATTACGAAGTGCTATTGGTGCTACGACTTCTACGCTGTCCCCAAAGCCCAGCAACCACCATAGCAGTTGAGGAGTTTCCATCACACTTGCTACGAGCAGAACTCGCCCATCTGCCTGAATGACATGCTCTTGATCTCGCGATAGGGGTGTCTCCATTAAATGTAAAACTGCGTCACTGGTGAATAACACTTCCAGGCTTACTTTTTGTCCTTCAGCGCGCCAACCAAAGGCTGCTGATGCGATGTAGTCATCTAAGTCGAAGCCCACAAGACCAGTGGCTGGCAGAGTAGTTTCTTTGGCCGATTTAATTCTGTGAACAGCCAACAGCTTGATATCTTTGTAATGTTTGATTGTGCAAACAAGATACAAGATCACACCGCGCTGTACAAGAGCTAAAGGGTGGATAACGTAGCTAACCGTTTGGTCTTTTAATTTTTTCTGATACGCGACTTCACATTGCATTCCATCAAGCAGTGCATCTTGTATTTGGGAAAGAACATCCTCATCAATGTTTGGACAAAGAAGCGGCTGATTAGCCGGCACAAGGCGCACTTTTTTATGCCATAGCTTTTGTAAGTCGTTCTCACTGATTCTGCCGTTGCGCTTACCGTGCGCCTCATTCAGTTGCTGCGCGGCTAGATCAAAGTAACGCGCCATTTGCTTAAACACGTTTGAGGGTACAAGATTATGCAGATGCTCTTTCACCATCAACAGGGTCAGAGCCTCGCTGCGTGACATGCGAGGCAACTCTAAAGGCAAGGCGTCTTTAGACCAGCACCAAAGGTGTGTCATTTGAGAGGTGTCAACTTCAAGGTTAAACCTGCTTTGCAAATCAATTAGATCGCGCTCAACCGTACGCTTGGTAGTTTTGAAGCCCATTTCAAGCAACTGGGCATGAACAACAGACGAGCGCACGCTTTTCGGCGCTCGAGGCAACAAAGACAGCATTTGCCACTGTCGGCTTAAAGTTTCAGACATGTAATTGAGCATACAGCGCAACCACGACACAAATCGTCGCGCTTTACTTTTACTATTTGTGCTTCAAAACTTTTTAACGGATTACAGCCATGGGCAATAACACCTCGCCTTTAGAAAGCCTAGCAGCCTTCGCCATTACTTTTGCCGCAGGTATAGTCACAACAATTGCGCTGAAGGCTTATTTGAGCTGGACAACCGGACGCAAAAGTGAACCTGTCTAGATTTACTTAGTACGTGCATATTTATTCACTTCAAATTCCGAAAAATGAGCACTTCTGAAGAACCAAACAAAAGTCAAATCGCCGCGGATGCTGAGCGTGTATGCGTAGCCTTTTCTGTGCGTGAAGTTGTTGCGCGCGGTGGCGATGCCAGTGCCGAGTTAATCAAAGGCTACAGTGGCATAGACAATCAAACAGGGCAGGTGTTCAACCGCTCTTTACGCGGCATTGCAGACGGGAAAGTAAATCCCGAATATGCCCAGCAAAACATCAGACAACAAGCGGGGTTTTCGGCTGAGGTACTTGCCACCGCGAAAGACAACGCTAACGCCATCCTTGTTGGCTCGCCAGTACGCAGCGCCAGATCGGAAGACTTGCCCCAATATGGAAAAAATCATGCGGTTATTGACCGCGTCAAGTTATTGAACGGGAAGGTAATCGCAGGCACAGAAACACAGACAAAATTTGTTGGAAAACCCAATAATGTCATCGACAAAATTGTTTCCGGTAAGGGAGAGAACGACCTTTCGCGTTATCAAGATGTAGGACTTGAATTACCAAGCGAACAAGTAATGGGAGTCAAGCAGCATTGCACTGACCAAGCAGCGGCCCTTCGGCAACAAGCAAATGCAGTTGAGCAGAACGGAAACGAAAAACTCGCGCAAGAAATGCGGAAAAACGCAGATACCTACGACAGAGTTAGAGGCAACTGTTTAGATTCTGGCGTCACCTCTGACGAAGCAGTGTTTGCACGCACCAACCCGAAAATTACAACGGCACTTTTGATCATTAAAACAAGTCACCAAGCCGCAGTCGAATCGGCAAAGTACGGGGCTGTGGTGGGGGGTACGGTTTCCTTAGTCAAGAACTTCTTTTATTTGGCGCAGGATAAAAAGACGCTAACCACGGCCACAAGCGATGTGTTGATAGACACTACGAAATCGACCGCCGTAGCCTACGCTAGTACGCACGCCGGTTCAACGATCAAAGGACTGATGCAGCAATCTAGCAACGCCACTGTACGAGGTCTTTCGAAAACCAGCTTGCCAACTCTTGCCCTATCAATCTGCTTGTCAGCACGTGTGAGCATTACGCGTTACGTAAAAGGCGAAATCGATGCGGAGGTACTTGCTGAAGAGCTCGGTGAAATGGGTACCGGGATGCTGTGTTCCAGCATGATGGCTGCGATTGGGCAAGTAGCGTTACCGGTTCCCTTCGTAGGTGCCGCAGTTGGCAGCATGATTGGTTACACGCTCTCAAGTTTGTTCTACACCATTTCGTTAGACGCTTCAAGACAAGCCAAAGCGTCCCAAAAAAATTCAGCCGAAGTGCAGGCTATCTGCACCGCAGCGCGAGCAGAAATGCTAGCTGAACAACACAAGCTCAATAATTTCTTGAATACTGAGTTTGCTCAGCTTTCCAAAGAAACGCAAGAGCTCTTTATATCGATGGAAGCTAATAATCAAAACACTGATGCATTCGCTATGGCAATTAACCGCTATGCAAATTTGCTCGGCGCTGAGCTTGAGTTCAAGTCAGAAGTTGAATTCGAAAACTTTATGCACACCGCTCAACCCCTTGTTTTATAAAAGGATATTAGAGAGTCATGTTTTTAAACCAACTGTCAGAAGACGAACTGAAGCTTTACCTCCGATTGGCTGCAGTGCTAACCGCGATAGACAATCCAATTGTTAATAAAAAGGAAGCTTCCCTATTTCCCCGTTTCATATCCCCAGGCATAAACGAACAGCCCAAGAAGGAAATCTTAAGAATCGAATCGGAAATATCCCTTCTCAAATCATCTGTTTGCAGCGAAAGTACCCTAAGAGAAGCCGAAGTGGAAGAGATCATTTATTCAACGTACGAGGATTTTGAATCGGTACTGTTTGCTGTCGATAAGGATGCAGATCCGGACGAGGCACCCTTACCAGAAGCGGATAGGCGTTTGGCTTTGGCAGCCAAATTGGCTAGGCGTTACATAAGAGAAACGAACTTGGTTAGCACGCTGCCAGCGAGCAGCAAAGTTATCGTGTTTGAACTGTATGCCGTCGGGCTTGCTGACGGCGAAATTACTGATGCCGAGCAAGCTCTCATCACCAAGTTGGCTAAAACGCTACAAGTACAACACTTCATTTCTCTCGATTTGCAGGAGTCTGCTAAATCAATTAATCGCGCACTCATCGCAACCTTAGCAATCATTTCAGAATAACGGAAAGTCAACATGCCATTTCCCCTACTCCTAGCAATACCTGCGGCTACAGCTGGCCTATACGGTTTGTATCGAGGTGTTAAAGCTGCTGTCGACAACACTAGCGCAGGCACTGTATCAAGTTCTGCCAGTTCAATATTTGACAAAGCTAACAAGTCTCTGGAATCTGAAAGAGAAAGTTGCAATAAAGTACTAGAGGATTACGGGCGCAAAAAGCTACAGGCTTTTAATTCAAACATTCCAAATTTCATTGGCTTGTTTAGTCAGATTAAAGATGTGGAGTTTTCAGAAAAAACTGCAATTGATTCATTTGACGCCAGCATCTTTACAAGCCAAACTTTCAAGGAGTTGAAGGAGGAATACGCAATGCTGAAAAGTTCCGGGCTTGGCTTGGGTGCCGGCTTAACTGGTGGTGCGGCAACTGCATTTGGCGCATACAGCGGCACCATGATGCTGGCCACTGCAAGCACGGGCACGGCCATATCAAGCCTTGGTGGAGCTGCGGCAACAAACGCTACATTAGCCTGGCTTGGTGGTGGGAGCATAGCAACCGGCGGTGGCGGCATGGCTGTGGGTATGGCTGTATTGGGCGGTTTGGTGGCAGGCCCAGCATTGGCTATCTTTGGTAGCGTTATTGGCAACAAAGCAGAAGTAGAACTTAACAATGCGCGTAGCAATGAGATGGCGGCTGGCACCTATCGTGACGCAGTAATTGGGGTTATTCAGAAAATGCAGACAATCGCAAAAGTTACTTTGCTTGCAAGCCAAACTTTCTCTACGATAAGCGGTCTTTTGCGGCACGCTAATCGAAATATGCAGGAGGTCATTGATCGCAGCGGAACCAGCTTCAAAAGCTACACGCCGCAAGAAAAATCGGTGATATTTGGTGCAGTGAAAACGGTGCAACTGTTGAAGGTGTTAATTGATTTGCCTATCCTTGATAAAGCGGGCACGCTGATACCTTCGGCTGAAAAGAAAATTTCTGACATCCAAAATAATATTGCTGCGGCTGCCGTGCCTAACTAAGTCGCTGTGCAAATGGTAGTTGTATGTGAGCATATTTGAAACGTTTTCATGTTTACTGTCGCACTGTAGCTAGAGCGCCTTCTATAGGCAGCTCCGATACTTGTATTACTGAAAGTGGAAATCCGCGCATATCAACCCCGCCCCAAATGCCCCAACGGCAACGCGCTGCTGGCTTTGACTTCTCCCAGCGAAAAGCTGGTGTGAATGTCTTTGACATTGGGCAGGTTCATGAGTTTGTTCAGGGCAAACTTGCTGAAGGCCTCTAGGTCTTGCGCCACGACTTGCAGCTCAAAGGTGCCGGTACCGCTGATGTAATGGCAAGACACCACCTCGGGCATTTTTTTGATGGCTTCTTCTAACTGGCGTGTGGCGTCGCCGTTGTTGCGGTCGGCGTCCAGCCGCACAAAAGCCAGCACGCCCAGGCCGATTTTGTGACGGTTGATCTCGGCCCGGTACCCGGTGATGAAGCCGGCTTCTTCAAGCGCGCGCACGCGCCGCCAGCAGGGCGCGGCTGACAGGCCCACCCGCGAGGCCAGCTCGGCATTGGTTTGGCGTGCATCGGTTTGTAATTGCACCAAAATGGCCACGTCAAACTTGTCCAATGTTTCCATAAGTCGTATTTTGTAGCAAGATTCTTGCTTTGAACAGCCAAAGTTTGACAAAAAACGCAATGATTTATCCAGCCGTTAGGCATACACTTTGCGTGCAAGCCTGACGCCACCATGGCACCCCTCACGGAGACAAAACGATGAACGCCCCGCTGCCTGAACACATTCGCAAAGCACTTGAGACGGTTACACTAGACGACAAATACAGCCTTGATTACGGGCACGCTTTCATGAGCGGCGTTCAGGCGCTCGTCAAGCTGCCAATGCTGCAACAACTGCGTGACAAGGCGCAAGGCAAAAATACGGCGGGCTTTATTTCGGGCTACCGTGGCTCACCGCTAGGCGGATACGACCAGGCGCTGGTCAAGGCGGCCAAATACCTGAAGGCGCGCAACATCGTTTTTCAGCCGGGCGTGAACGAAGAACTGGCAGCCACCGCCATTTGGGGCACCCAGCAACTTGGCTTTGCGCCACCGGGCACGAACAAGTTTGACGGGGTGTTTGGCATTTGGTATGGCAAGGGTCCTGGGGTTGACCGTACGTCTGACGTCTTCAAACATGCCAACATGGCGGGCACCACCGCTTGGGGCGGGGCCCTGGCGATTGCGGGCGACGACCACATTTCAAAAAGCTCTACTGCCGCACACCAGAGCGACCATATTTTTAAAGCCTGCGGGCTGCCGGTGTTTTTCCCGGCCAGTGTGCAGGAGATTCTGGATCTCGGTTTGCACGCTATTGCACTCAGCCGCTATGCGGGCGTTTGGGCGGCCATGAAAACGATTCAGGAAATCGTTGAATCGTCTGCCAGCGCCATGATTGACCCGGAGCGTGTGCAAATTAAAATCCCCACCGACTTTGACATGCCACCCGGCGGCGTGCACATCCGCTGGCCCGATGCGCCGCTGGCGCAAGAAGAACGGTTGTTTGACACCAAATGGTATGCAGCTCTGGCCTACATTCGGGCCAATCGCCTGAACTACAACGCGATTGAAAGCAAGCAAGACCGATTTGGCATGATTGCCAGTGGCAAAGCCTACAACGACACGCGTCAAGCCTTGATGGATTTGGGTCTGGACGATGCCACTTGCCAGCAACTGGGCATTCGCCTGCACAAGGTTGGCGTGGTCTGGCCGCTAGAGGCGCAACTGACGCGTGAATTTGCCACGGGGCTGCAAGAGATTCTCGTCATTGAAGAAAAGCGCCAGGTCATTGAATACCAACTCAAAGAAGAGCTGTACAACTGGCGCGCCGATGTGCGGCCAAATATCGTGGGCAAGTTTGGCGATGCCGGGCAAGATGGCGGTGGCGAATGGAGCATGCCGAATCCCTCAGCCAACACCCTGCTGCGTGCCAACGCCGATTTGTCGCCCGCGCTGATTGCCAAAGCCATTGCCGAGCGGGTTAAAAAGCTGGGCCTGGATGCCGACATGACGGCCCGGATTGACGCACGCCTAGCCGTGCTGCAAGCCAAAGAACAATCACTGACGGTGCTCACCGTTGACAGCGAACGCACACCCTGGTTTTGCTCAGGTTGCCCGCACAACACATCGACCAAAGTCCCCGAAGGCTCACGCGCCATGGCGGGCATTGGCTGCCACTACATGGCGCTGTGGATGGACCGATCCACGATGGGCTTTACCCAAATGGGCGGCGAGGGCGTGCCTTGGGTGGGCCAGCAGCCATTTACCACCGACACGCACATGTTTGCCAACCTGGGCGACGGCACCTACTTTCACAGCGGGTTGCTGGCGATTCGCCAGTCGATTGCGGCTGGCGTGAACATCACCTACAAAATTTTGTACAACGACGCGGTAGCGATGACGGGCGGCCAGCAGGTCGGCGAACGCGCCGAAGGGCATTCGGTTGTGCAAATATCCCAATCCATGCGGGCAGAAGGTGCTGTCAAAATCATCGTCGTGACCGACGAGCCTGAAAAGTACGACGGCGTGACGCTGGCAGAAGGCGTGACGGTTCACCACCGCGATGAGTTAGATGCTTTGCAAAAGCAGTTCCGCGAGATCAAAGGGTGCACCGTCATCATTTACGACCAGACCTGCGCCACTGAAAAGCGCCGCCGCCGCAAGCGCGGCACGCTGGTGGACCCGGCCAAGCGCGTGGTCATCAACGAGCTGGTTTGCGAAGGCTGTGGCGATTGCAGCGTTCAGTCGAACTGCATGAGCGTTGAGCCGCTAGAAACCGAGTTTGGCCGTAAGCGGCAAATCAACCAGAGCACCTGCAACAAAGACTACTCGTGCGTCAAAGGCTTCTGCCCAAGCTTCATCACGGTGGAGGGTGGCCAGCTTAAAAAGAAATCCAAAGCAGACAACAAGCTCAATCCGTTCACGCTGGGGGAATTGCCAGAGCCCGTGATTCCGAGCTTGGCCAGCGGACAGCTTTGGGGCACCGTCGTAGCGGGGGTAGGCGGCACCGGCGTGATCACCATCGGCCAGCTGATGGGCATGGCGGCGCATATTGAAGGCAAAGGCATCGTCACGCAAGACGCGGCGGGCCTGGCACAAAAAGGCGGCAGTACCTGGAGCCATGTGCTGATTGCAGACACCCCCAGCAGCATTTGCACCACGCGCGTCGGCACGGCCAGCGCTGACCTCATCATTGGGTGCGACCCGATTGTTGCGGCCAATAAAGAAACCATGGCCCGGATGGCTGTGGGCAGAACCCATGTGGCGCTGAATGCGCACAGCGCACCGACGGCATCGTTTGTACACAACGGCGCATGGCAAAACCCGGGCGCTGCATGCCAGATCGAGATTGCAAAGGCCGTGGGTAGCGAGCATCTGGGCGTGTTCAACGCCGATTTGGCCTCGACCAAATTGATGGGCGACAGCATTTACACCAACCCCATGTTGCTGGGTTACGCCTGGCAAAAAGGCTGGGTTCCACTGAGTCTGGAATCATTGAACCGTGCAATTGAGCTCAATGCGGTAGCGATTGACAACAACAAAACCGCCTTTGCCTGGGGCCGCCGCGCAGCGCATGACTTGCCGTCGGTTGAAAAGCTGTTTGCCACGGCGCAGGTGATTGCCATGCCGACACCGCAAGGCAATGTAGATGCCTTGGTGGCCAAGCGGGTTGAATTTTTGACCGCTTACCAAAACGCTGACTACGCCAAAACCTACGAAGCGTTTGTGCGGAAAGTTGAAGCGGTCGAGGCCAAACTTGGCAAAACGCTTTTGAGCCAAAACGTCGCTCGCTATCTTTTCAAACTGATGGCCTACAAAGACGAATACGAGGTGGCTCGGCTGCACACTGACACGGCCTTTTTAGCCAAGGTGAACGGCATGTTTGAGGGTGATTTCAAGATCAACTACAACCTCGCGCCGCCGATGATCTCGAAGAAGAACGAGAAGGGCGAGCTGCAAAAGCGCAAGTTCGGCCCGTGGATGCTGACTGGCTTCAAGGTGCTGGCCAAACTCAAAGGCTTGCGCGGTACGTCGCTAGATGTGTTCGGTAAAACCGAAGAGCGCAAGATGGAGCGTGCGCTGATTGGCGAGTACATGTCGTCAATGGACACGTTGCTCAACACCTTGAGCGCTGAAAACCACGCGACCGCCGTCGAAGTAGCGCGTATCCCCGAACTCATCAAAGGCTATGGCCACGTGAAAGAGCGCAACGTCAAAACCGCGCGTCTGCAATGGGCCGGATTGATGAAGGACTATGCGGGCGTTGCGGGTATCAGCCAGCCGACAGGCGCTGAAACAGCCCACCGGGCAGCCGCGTAACAAAACCGTCGAGCTCAAGTTCAAGCAGTTTGGCTTGCAGCTCGGGGGTCGGCAGGCCTGTGCGGGCTTGCAGCGCGTCCAGGCTAACAATGTCAAAACCCAGGGCCGACAGAAACGATGAATCACCCTCGGGGGGTTCGCTGTCATCGCCCTGCAGCGTGTCGATGTGGGTGGTTGGCGGCAGCTGCATCTTGAGCTCCTCCATCACGTCCTGTGCGGTCTCGACCAGCTTGGCGCCCTGCTTGATCAGGTAGTGGCAACCGCGCGATTGCGGCGAGTGGATGGAGCCAGGAATCGCAAACACGTCCTTGCCCTGCTCGCTGGCCAAGCGGGCGGTGATGAGAGAGCCGGATTGAAGCGCTGCCTCCACCACCAAAGTACCCACCGACAAGCCCGAAATAATCCGATTGCGTCTGGGGAAGTTGGCATTGAGCGGTGGCGTGCCAATCGGGAATTCGCTGATGATCAGCCCATTTGCGGCAATGCGGTGCGCCAGCGCCAAATGCTTTTTCGGGTAAACACGATCCAGCCCGGTGCCAACCACGGCAATCGTCGCGCAGCAACCGTCGAGCGCCCCGAGCAAGGCACCGTCATGCGCTGCGCCGTCCACACCCAGCGCCAGGCCCGACACAATGCACAGACCTTGCTCAGCAAACGCTTTAGCAAACTGCCGGGCATTGGCTTCGCCTTGCGGCGTAGGGTTGCGGCTACCCACAATGGCGAGATTATTTGCTATTAAATTAGGTGCTTCTTGCGCTCTATTTAATTGACTTCCCATCATGTAAAGCACCAAGGGCGGGTCTTCAATGTTGAGCAGCGCGGCAGGGTAAAGCGGGCTGCCAATCGGCGCCACGGCGCGGTCAGCGCTACCGGCCAACCAGTCCAGCGTGGTTTGCAGTAGCTCGGTCAGCCTAGGTGGCTCATGGGAGATGGCGCGAACCAGTTTGTCGCTGCCGAGTTGGCGCAAGGCGGCTTCGCTTTGCCCGAAAACAGCTTCGGCCGAGCCAAAGGCGGCCAGCAATTTGCGTGCGGTGTCGTTGCCAACGCCGGGAGACAGCGTCAGCCGCAACCAGGCCTTGAGTTCAGCGCGCTCCAAAACGCAACTATTCGGGGTATTTATCTTGGGTTGACGATGCGGTCGCCAACTTTCACACCGTCAGTGATTTGCAGAACCAGCGCGTAAGACAGGTTTTCATAGGTGCGAAACACCATCAGCAACCCATTGCGCTCGTTGGGCAGTTTGATCTGGGTTCTGGCGTTGTCGGTGCGGTCGGTCAGGCGTTCGCCATCCTTCAAGATGGCCATGACGTGGCCCGCTTCTAGGCCATCCTTGGTACCCCGATTGACAACGACCACCTGGTTTTCAGCGGCAAATCGCACCGCGCTGCCGTAAACCGACACGATTTGCCCGGTAATCGCGGTGCCAGGTGCACGCGGAACATAGCTCTGGTTGGTGCGCTCAGGCTCGGGTATCAATCTGTCGCCCACGCGCATTTCTTCTTTGGCCACCACGATGTCAATCGTGGCGGGCACGATCTCTGTGGTGGTTTTTCCGTCTTTGTTCAATACCTGCTGGACGGACTCGCCGCGCACCAGCTCAGCTTTGCCAACAAACTGCGCTTCATAGCCCAAAATAGCGCCGGTGGTCGGGTCCTTCAGCGGCGTAGCATTACGAAACACCCGGTAGTCCAGCGGCTGCCCCTTGGCGTCGCTCAGCGGTTTGCCAGCGGTGCCCGTGGCGTATTCGCCGCGTGCGTAGGCCCTGTCGCCACGGCTGAGCAACACCCGTCCCTCTTGCGCGGCCACGATGCGTGGTGCCACGGCAAAGGTGGTGGCATCCACAAGCATCGGCTCCGCCAAAAACGGCTCAATCGCGTTTGCCGACAGCGTTGGGATGGACGCATCAGCAAGCGACTCAAAACGTGTGCGCGGCGACACCTTGACGACATCCGTCGGCGGGCCATCACTGGCACCGGCCCGCACGGCGCGCAAGGTGGCACGGCCATTGACCTTGTCGAGCACCATTTGCTGGCCAGGATAAATGCGGTGCGGATTTTTGATGTCCTGCAGATTCATGCCCCACAGCTCGGGCCAGCGCCATGGCGTTTTGAGGAAAATGCCGGAGATGGCCCAAAGCGTGTCGCCACTTTTGACGGTGTAGCTGTCTGGCGCATTGGGCGCGAGGTCTGCCAGCGGCACGCCGGTTTGCGCCACCTGGGTTGCCGTGGCTCGCTGATCAGAGGTAATTGGAAAGTTTTGCGCCTGGAGCGCACAGGTGGCACTTGCCAGCGCGAGCGCCAGAGTCAGGCTGGACAAACGGGCCACATGTGAGGTGCTCCGCGGGAAATGACCGGAATCTTTGTTCATCTTGATGGCTCTTGAGGCTGTTTTATCTTAAGAAATTACCATAGATTTTGTACCTAAGCCCTTGATTAAGCAACGAAAATGAGCAAACTCAAGCCCATGCCCGCCTAAAAGTGCTGAAAATTTGCGAAAATAGTGACAACTGAATCGCCGCCATGCCACAACTGACTATTCTCCGCTACCCCGATCCCCGCCTGCACACCGTCGCCAAACCCGTCGCTGTTGTTGATGAGCGCCTGCAAACCTTGGTCGATGACATGCTGCAAACCATGTATGCGGCCGAAGGGATTGGGCTGGCAGCGACACAGGTCAATGTGCATGAGCGCCTGATTGTGATGGACGTGAGTGAGGAGCGAGACCAGCCACTGGTGCTGATCAACCCCGAGATCACCTGGGCCAGCGACGAAAAGAAGATCAACGACGAGGGTTGTTTGTCTGTACCTGGCATTTATGACGGGGTTGAGCGCTCGGTGGCGGTCAAGGTGCAGGCTTTGGACCTCGACGGTAAAACCCAAATCCACGACGCCGAAGGGCTGTTGTCAGTGTGTATCCAGCACGAGATGGACCATTTGATGGGGAAGGTATTTGTTGAATACCTGTCGCCCCTGAAGCGCAACCGCATCAAGACCAAGATGATCAAGCAGCTTAAAGCCGAATGATGGGCGCTTGATGAAGGTTATCTTCGCCGGCACGCCCGAGTTTGCACGGGTGGCACTGGAAAACCTACACGCTGCGGGATTTGAGATTGCGCTGGTCTTGACCCAACCTGACCGCCCGGCCGGACGCGGCATGAAACTCCAGGCCTCTCCCGTCAAGCAATGGGCCGCAGCGCGCGACATTCCCGTTGCGCAGCCTAGAGGCTTGCGCCTGGACGGCAAATACCCGGATGACGCCAACGCCGCCAAAGCGGCGATTGACGCAGTGCAGGCCGATGTGATGGTGGTGGCTGCCTATGGGTTGATCTTGCCGCAGTGGGCGCTAGACAGTTGCAAACTGGGAGCCTTGAATATTCACGCGTCTTTGTTGCCACGATGGCGCGGCGCGGCACCCATACACCGGGCGATTGAAGCGGGTGACCCCGAGACCGGCATCACCATCATGCAGATGGACGCGGGGCTTGACACGGGCGACATGCTTTTGGTTGAAAAGCAAAGCATTGGCGCCAATGACACCACGGCCAGCCTGCATGACAAGCTGGCCGCTACGGGTGGGCGCCTGATTGTGGAAGCACTGGAGATCGCGGCTTGCGGCGGCTTCAAACCCATGCCGCAGCCTCTAAAGGGCATTTGCTACGCACACAAAATTGAAAAGAGCGAGGCCCACATCGACTGGCAGCAAAGCGCCACAGCGATTGAACGCCGCATCCGCGCCTTTAATCCTTTTCCGGGGGCGTCCAGCGTGCTCGGTGGCGAGCTGGTTAAGTTGCAAGGTGCTTATGTATTAATAGCTTCTTGCCCACATAAAATGGGCGTTGCGAGCATATTAGCTGTTCAAAATGAAGGCATAGACGTCGCCACGGGTGATGGCGTGCTGCGCATCACCCATTTGCAAAAGTCGGGCGGCAAGGCGCTGCCGGTGGCGGACTTTCTGCGCGGATTTGCGGTTACGCCCGGTATGGTTTTTACCCAACCCTCGGCGACTGGGACGCCATGACGGCGCTCTACAAGCACCCGGAATTCAAACGCGGTTTTATAGACATGGCAGCGGCTGCGCCTGGCATTGCGGCCTGGGGCCTGATGACGGGTGTGGCCATGATCAAGTCCGGCTTGAGCTTGTTTGAAACGCTGCTGATGTGCGTGATCGTTTTTGCGGGGAGCTCACAGCTGGCTGCGTTGCCGTTGATAGTGGCAGGCGCGCCCATGTGGGTGGTGCTGGCAACGGCTTTTTGCGTCAATCTGCGCTTCGCAGTTTTCAGCGCTCATTTGCGCGGCTACGTGATGCACCAACCGCTTTGGCGGCGCCTCGTCAGCGGCTACTTCACCGCTGATATGAGCTACATGATGTTCGTGTCCCGCTACCCCACGCCCGCAAAAGACGCGCCCACCATTCGGGCGCAAGAAGCGTATCTGGCTGGCAATTGCACGATCAACTGGATCAGCTGGGTGGGCTCGGGATTGATTGGCATCATGCTGGCCAACTCAATCCCCATGTCATGGGGTTTGAGTTTTGCGGCAATTTTGGCGCTCACCGGCGTGCTGTGCTCGTTGGCCTCCACCAAGTTGCGCGTTGTCTCGTTAGGCGTGGCTGGTGCAGCTGCCGTGGCGGCATTTGCGTTGCCGCTCAAGCTGAATATTCTGGTCGCCATCGCAGCGTCAGTAGCGGTGTGTTTACTGCTGGAAAAGCCCGACACGGCGCGTAGCAGCGACCTTAGCGAAACCGGTGAAACCAGCGAAGCACCCAAGCCATGAACCAAACCGACATTGGGACGGTGGTCACCATCATCGGTTTGGCGCTGATGACCGTCGTCACCCGTTCGTTCTTCTTTTTCTCAACCAAGCCCTGGCGTTTGCCTCGCTGGGCCGAGCGCGGGCTGAACTACGCACCCATCGCCGCATTGGCCGCTGTGGTGGTGCCTGAAATTGTCATGACGCAAGGCGAGTTGATCAACACATTCAAAGACGCACGGCTTTACGCCATTGCGGCGGGCGCCATGTGGTTTTATTGGCGCAAGGGCGTGCTGGGCACGATTGTGGTGGGTATGGCGATTTATTTGCCGCTGCATATCGGTTGGAACTGGTAGGCGCCGCTTTGCGTTACCAAGTCCATGGGCAGCTTTTACAATTGCCCCATGAACTTCATTCGCTTTACTGATTTATGCGCCAGCGGCCAGGTAGCTGGCAAGCGCGTTTTTATTCGCGCTGACCTCAACGTGCCGCAAGACGATGCAGGCAACATCACCGAAGACACCCGCATCCGCGCCTCGATGGCGTGTATTCAACTGGCCTTGGACAGCGGCGCAGCCGTGATGGTCACATCGCACTTGGGCAGGCCGACTGAAGGGCAATTCGAACCTGCTGATTCGCTGGCGCCTGTCGCCAAGCGCTTGGGCGAATTGATGCACTGCAGCGTGCCGCTGGTATCGAATTGGACAGACGGCGTCACCGTCAAGCCTGGCGAACTGGTGATGCTTGAAAACTGCCGCGTCAATCTAGGTGAAAAGAAAAACAGCGAGACGCTGGCGCGCAAGATGGCCGCGCTATGCGATATTTTTGTGCACGACGCTTTTGGCACCGCACACCGCGCTGAGGCATCGACCTACGGAATTGCCCAGTACGCCAAAGTGGCCTGCGCCGGGCCGTTGCTGGCTGCCGAAATGGATGCCATTTCAAAAGCGCTGACCAACCCTCGACGACCGCTGGTGGCAATTGTGGCGGGCAGCAAGGTGTCCACCAAATTGACGATTTTGACAGCGCTGGCCGCCAACGTAGATCAACTGATTGTGGGAGGCGGCATTGCCAACACCTTCATGCTGGCTGCAGGGTTGAACATCGGCAAAAGCCTGGCTGAGAAAGATTTGCTGGCCGAAGCCGCAGCAGTGATTGATGCGATGAAGGCGCGCGGAGCAGCCGTGCCGATTCCAGTGGATGTCGTTGCGGCCAAAACCTTTGCTGCCGATGCAACAGCCACGATCAAAGCCGCAACCGATATAGCAGACGACGACTTGATTTTGGACATCGGCCCCAAAACCACCGCCATCCTTGCCGCGCAATTGATGGCAGCAGGCACGATCGTCTGGAACGGCCCGGTGGGCGTATTCGAGTTTGACGCGTTCTCGCACGGTACCGAAGGCATTGCTCGCGCTATTGCGGCCAGCAGCGCTTTTTCTATTGCCGGCGGTGGTGATACGGTGGCTGCGATTGCCAAATACGGTATTGAAAAGCAGGTGGACTACATCTCAACCGGCGGCGGTGCTTTTCTTGAAGTGCTGGAGGGCAAGACGCTGCCCGCATTTGAAATCTTGCAGAAGCGGGCTGCGGGTTAAGTTTGGCTCGCCTGCACTAGCGCAGGCTCTCCTGACATGGATCAATACGCACAGCCGTTCTAGCCGATACGCTCCAGTTTTTACAACTGGAGAACCGCATGTCCCGTATCGAATGGTCAGACGCGCTATCGCTGGACTTGCCCATCATGGACGACACGCGCCGTAAGCTGGTGACGCTGCTTGCCCTTGCTCAGGACAGTGATGATGCAACGCTGGTGGACACGTGGGGGCGGTTGATAGAGCACACGGCGGAACAGTTTGGCCAAGAGGATCGCTGGATGCAAGACACGCGCTTTGCTGCGGCCCAACCCCACAGCGTACAGCACAAGGTCGTGCTTAAGGTCATGCGCGAGGGACTGGCGCAAGCCGTCAGCGGTGATCTGGACGCCCTTCGTGCGATGGTAAGCGAGCTCGCCCTATGGTTTCCAAAACACGCGCAAAGCATGGACGCTGCGCTCGGGCTGCATTTGCGGCGCGCTGGTTACGACCCGCTGACAGGCGTGGTCAGCTGCCCTGAAGCAACGCTCACGCCTCAAATTTAAGCGTGAACGCGCGAAGGCGCGCTGGTCATGCGGCCGGCAAAGTCGGTCCAGCAATGGCGATGAAAGTCATAGAGCTTGCAGATGCGTGCGGTGTCAAAGTACCAGCCCCATGAAAATGGCTGTATGACGATTTTGCCTGGCAGCAGCTCTTCGAGTTTTTCTTGCGCCGCCTTCAGTTTGTAGAGCGGAATACTCATGTCCAGATGATGCGCCGTGTGCTCCATGATGTGGTGCAGGATGGCCCCCACCTTGAACCGCAACTTTAAATGGACGGTGGTCGACACAAAAGGCTGTGAGCGCAACCAGACCCCGCGGTCGTCGTGCCATGACACCTTGGCGTGCGTGTGATGCCCGTAAATCACAAACCCCATCAGATTGAACCAGACCATCAGCGGCACCACCAGCGCGGTTGCAAGAGCGGGCAGTAGAGGCTTGCCAGCCCAAGCTGTCAGCAGAGCAAGCGAGCCAACCCAAGCAGCAGCAAAGGCGCTGACCAGCAGGCAGTCGAGGGTAAAGACCCGCTGCGCCGCGGGGCCCTTGCCAGCCTGGGCCGGAAACATCATTTTCTTCAGCCAGATTTCGACCATGTAGTACAGGCCCGGGCCCCATCCGCTGCGGTAGATGCGTTCCATCAGGCGGCGATGCGCAGGCAAAGCATTGAATTCTTCAAGCGTCAACGGTGCCCAGACAAAATCCACGCCCTTTAGATTGGTAAAGCCGTGGTGCACCATGTTGTGACCGACATCCCACAGGCTGTAGGCCGTGAGCGATGGCAAAAAAGCCAGCCGACCCAGCCACGGATTCAGCTTGCGGCTTGGCGTCAGGCTTTGGTGGCAAGCGTCATGGCCGATGATGAAGAGCCGGCCAATGACCAGCCCAGCGGCCAACCCGCAAAGCAGGTTCAGCCAGACGGAACCGAACAATACCGCGCCTGCCAGGCAAGCAGCCAGCAGCGCGTAGTCAAAAGCCAGCAGCACCAACGCGCGGCGGGTGCTGCGTTCGCTCAGCGGAATCAGCCAAGTCCGCATCACCTTGCGATGCGGCATGGGCGCATCTGTTGGCACTGGGGCATTCGCAATGGATGGGGGCACAGCGACACTGGAAATAGCGGTCATGAAGTTTTGGGCCTTGCGGCCACAGGTCGTTTTAACCTTGCCATCCTAGGTGCCGCCATTCGTGTGTGTGTTGACCGGGGTCAATGTATCGCGAAATTTGCCCCGCTGCGGGGCCCATCACCCGCATCAAAGAAGTCGAGCGCACTGTGCAACAATTGGTTTAATGAGTGGCTGAAAAGCTTCTACGGTCCGTCAGTGCAGAATCCGTGCACCAAAGCCGGATGGCATCCTCGAGCGCACCCACAGTCAAGTCTTCAATAACAACAGCGCCACCCAAAATAGATCATGACACTGAACAAGCTCACCTTAAGACTCCTGCCCCTTGGCCTGGCACTGTCTGCCTACGGCGCGACAGCCCAGGCTCCTGGCGATGTTCGCATCGCGCTTGTGATTGGCAACAGCGCATACACCGGCGCTCCCGCACTGTTAAACCCGGCCAACGATGCAAAAGCCATGAGCGATGCCTTGCGCGGCCTCGGATTCACGGTGATCGAGCTGCGCGACGGCAACAAGGCGCAAATGGCGGCGGCCATCATCGCCGTGCGCGATGCACTGAAAGGCAAACAAGGGGTGGGCATGCTGTACTACGCAGGCCATGGCTTACAGGTCGATGAGCACAACTTCATGGTCCCGGTAGATGCCAGAATGAGCAAAGCGGGCGACGTGGCTGCGCAAACTGTCGATGTCAGCGGTGTGGTGGATGCCTTCAAGACCGCCGGTAACCGCATGAACATCCTGGTGCTGGATGCCTGCCGGGACAACCCGTTTGGCGGAATCACAACGGGCAAGGGTCTGGCGCCACTTGATGCCCCCAGCGGCACGTTTTTCGCATACGCCACAGCACCGGGTAATGTGGCTGAGGACGGAGACGCGAAGTCCGGCAACGGCCTGTACACCCAATACCTCCTGCAAGAACTCAAAAAACCCCAGGCCAGCATTGAAAGCGTGTTCAAGCGGGTGCGCTTTGCGGTGCGCAAGGCCTCCAGCGGCCGCCAGATACCTTGGGAGTCCACCAGCCTAGAGGACGACTTCCAGTTCAACGACGGCAAGATTCGCGTCCTTCCCAAGCCCACCGCGCAGCAATTGCAGGCAGAGTTCAGCCAAGAAAAGCCAGACTGGGACCGAATCAAGGACAGCAGCACGGCCGATGATTTTTACGCCTTCCTGCAAAAGTACCCGAACGGCACCATTACCGAGGCCGCCCACGCCCGCTTGAACGCACTGGCCAGCCCTACGATCATGGTCCAGGGCGCTGGCCCCAGCGGAAAGGCTCAGGCATATGCGCTGTCAAAACATCGGCTGGGCGATACCTATGAAAATCGGGCGACCCATTCGACCTCTGGCGGCGTCATCGAAACAACTGAAAAAGTCATCCGCATGTCGGACCGCGAAATTGCGGTGGAATCGCTGACAACAATACCGGGGATGGCGAAGCCGGCGTCGAGCGTGAAGTATTTTGACCCGCAGGGTGGCTTTCTGGGTCTGAAGGACGTCTTCACGAACAGCCCTCCCACCTACCTTGCGCCCTCCGGCCTGCTGCAAGTCGGTGCGTCCTGGAAGGAATCGTCCCAGATGACGTGGCTCAGGCCCAACATGCCCAGCCTGCCGCCCAGCACCAGCTACAGCAGGATCACGGCACGGGAAACTGTGACAGTACCCGCGGGGACCTTTGATGCTTTCCGGGTTGAGATCAACCAGGTGTACCCGCCGGGCGGCCTGATCCAGCGCAATCTGTGCACATTCTGGGTCTCGCCAGACATCCCGTTACCAATCAAGAATCAATGCCGCCAAGAGGCCTCCGGGCCACCCACCATCAGCACTGGAGAACTGCTGCGTTTCACGCGGGGATCATGATCCGCAGCTTGCCATTTGGGGCAGACTGTTCATCAGCGCCAGGACGCGCGGTTGGCCATCTCAAGGCGCTAGCGTCAGAGCTCAATCGCTATGTTTTCAGTAGCTGCTTGCGCCCGTATTGATTGGGCTAGAGCCATAAATAGCTGTCAAAATTGACTTAATTAGCGATTTTTCATACAGTTTGAGGCAAAACTGCGGTGGTTTGGGCTAAAACCGGCTGCACCCTGCGCAGAATAGCCAATTTCGGATATTAAAAGCAGCTTTTAACCAATGGATACGGGCGCAAGCAGCTCTGTTATTGATAGCAAATTGATTCGATGGGGGTCTCACCCTGATTCTTTACTGGGGACTAACGATGTGTAACCGGCGAGATTGTCTGATCGGGTTTTCGCTGCTTTTGCCCGCTTGGGCAAGCGCCTCTGGCGCTTCCAGCGGCGCGAATGCCTTGCAACAGGCGATGCAGCGCGCCCGGGAGATGCGCGCCGAGGCGGTCCGCACTGGCGACCAGGCGTTCGGCGCGGTGGTGCTGCGCGGCGACACCCTCGTCGGCGAAGCGCCGAGCCGGGTTGTCGTCGCTGGTGACCCGACCGCCCACGCCGAGATGGAGGCGATTCGCGACGCTGCACGGCGTCTGGGCAGCCGGGACCTTTCAGGCTGCCTGCTGGTTTCTACGTCACGCCCTTGTCGAATGTGCGAAGCGGCAGCCCGCTGGGCCCAGATCGATCGCATGGTGCACGGCGACAGCCTGACCGACGCCGGGCGGCCGTCATGAAGCGGCGGCACTGGCTTAGCTTAAGCCTGCTGCCGTGGGTGGCAAAAACGGCAAGGGCCGCCGAGCCGCTGATTGAGGCCGCAGCCCGTGGCGACGTGGCGGCGCTGCGCGGCTTGCTGGACCGGGGTGCGCAAGTCAATGCGCGCGATGCACGCGGCCGCAATGCCGTTCTGGCCGCGACCCAAGGCGGTCACGTCGAGGCGGCGCGCCTGCTGGTTGCCCGCGGCGCCGACGTCAACGCCCAAGACGAGATTCAGGACAGCGCCTTCCTGCTGGCCGGCGCCAGGGGTCATACCGAGATCGTGCGTATAGCGCTGGCCGCAGGGGCTGACCTGAAAAGCCGCAACCGGTACGGCGGTACCGCATTGATTCCAGCCTGTCACTACGGCCATGTGGAAACCGTACGCCTGCTTTTGACCACCGCCATGGATGTTGACCACGTCAACCGGCTGGGCTGGACGGCACTGCTGGAGGCGGTGATTCTGGGCGACGGCGGCCCGCGCCACACTGAAATCGTACGGCTGCTGATAGCGCGCCGCGCCAACGTCAACCTAGCAGATCAACAAGGTGTTTCGCCGCTGGCCCATGCCGAGCAGCGCGGCTACCGGGCCATGGCCGACCTGCTGCGCGCGGCCGGTGGCCGTGTTTAACTGGACGAATCGTCTGGCATGACCAGGTGAAGTCTTGACAGGCTTTTGGCGCAAAAAGCCTTTTTACCCCCTAAAACGCATCAGAAAGCTAGCTTTGAAGCCCTGAAGCGCGATACCGGCGCGCAGGTAACCCGCCCGTTACCGCCGCCACATAACCATGTGAAAATCAGAAACTAAATTACAAAGGAAGACAAACATGCCACGTCGCGCCACCAAGATCGTTGCCACCCTCGGCCCTGCATCCAACACGCCGGAGATGCTGCAAGCCATGATCACTGCGGGCGTCAATGTGGTTCGGCTGAACTTCAGCCACGGCAAGGCGCAAGACCACATCAATCTGGCGGCGCTGGTTCGTGAAGCAGCCCAGCGCGCCGGGCGCGAAGTGGCCATCATGGCTGACCTGCAAGGCCCCAAAATCCGCGTCGGCAAGTTTGCCGACGGCAAGGTGCAACTGGCGCCGGGCGAGAAGTTTGTGCTCGATGCCTCACGCACCGAGCCGGGCGACATCAAGGGTGTGGGCCTGGACTACAAAGAACTGCCGCGCGATGTCAGAGCAGGCGATGTGCTGATGCTGAACGACGGGCTGATTGTGCTGACGGTTGACCGGGTACTGGGCGAAGAGGTGCACACCACCGTCAAGATGGGCGGCGAGCTGTCGAACAACAAAGGTATCAACAAACAAGGCGGCGGGCTGACGGCGCCTGCGCTGACAGCCAAGGACATGGAGGACATCAAAACTGCGATGAGCTTTCAGGCCGACTACGTGGCGATCAGCTTCCCGAAAAACGCGACCGATATGGAAATGGCCCGGCAGTTGTGCAACGTGGCCGCCGCCCAGTACAAACACAAGCCGGGGTTGATTGCCAAGATCGAGCTGGCTGAAGCGATTCCGAATCTGGCCGAGATTTTGCGCGTCAGCGACGGCATCATGGTGGCGCGCGGTGACTTGGCGGTTGAGGTCGGCAACGCTGCGGTGCCTGCACTGCAAAAGCGCATGATCAAAATGGCGCGGGCGCAAGACAAGGTGGTGATTACCGCCACGCAAATGATGGAAAGCATGATTTTGAACCCGGTGCCCACCCGTGCCGAGGTGAGCGATGTGGCCAACGCGGTGCTGGACGGCACCGACGCGGTGATGCTGAGCGCCGAAACCGCAGCAGGCAAATTTCCGTTGGAAACGATTCTGGAGATGGCCAATATTTGCCTGGAAGCTGAGAAAGCCGAATACAAAGAAATCGACTCTGATTTCAGCGGCAAAACCTTTGCGCGGATTGACCAAGCCATTGCCATGGGCGCCTTGTTCACGGCAGGCCACTTGGGCGCCAAAGCCATTGTGGCCATGACGGACAGTGGCTCGACAGCGCTGTGGATGAGCCGCCACGACATTCGGGTACCGATTTATGCGCTCACACCGCGCGTCAGCACCCAGCGCAAGATGACGCTGTTTCGCAATGTGCGACCGCTGTTGATGGACACCAGCGCCGACCGCGACACCGCTCTCAGCCAAGCAGAAAGGCACCTGCTGGACCGAAAAATCGTGCAAAGCGGCGATGTGTACGCCATCACCTGCGGCGAACCGATGGGCGCGCCGGGCGGCACGAATATGCTGAAAATTTGCCGAGTAGCCTAAAGCCCCCCACACTTTTGCCGTAGCTAGTGTCTGACACAAATTTTGGTGCCTGACCGAATCCAAAGGGTTACTTGGTGCGTATATCGTTGACCACCATGAACCTGTTGAATTCAAATTTGCCCAGACGCTCACTTTTTGCCCTTTTGCCCGCACTTCTCACGGCCTGCTCGGCGCTAGATGTGCTCAATGCCACCGTGCCTGACGACACCTATCGTCGCGCGCCAAACGTGAGCTACGGCAATTTGCCGCGCCAAAAACTCGATGTTTACTTGCCCAGCCAGCCGCTGGCCGACAAGGCGCTGGCCGTTGGTGGTGCGCCGATGGTGGTTTTCTTTTACGGCGGTAGCTGGTCGAATGGCGACCGGGCAGACTACCGCTTTGTCGGGGAAGCGCTGGCAGCGCACGGCATCGTGACGGTGGTGGCCGACTACCGCCTGAGCCCCGAAGTGCGTTACCCAGTGTTCTTGCAAGACAGCGCCTCGGCAATGCGCTGGGCCTTTGACAACGCCCAGAAATACGGCGCTGACCCAGCACACATTTTCGTCATGGGGCACAGCGCCGGCGCTTACAACGCGGCCATGTTGGCACTGGACAAACGCTGGCTGGCTGGCGTGGGCTTGAGCCCCGCCAAACTGGCTGGTTGGATAGGCTTGGCCGGGCCGTACGACTTTTTACCGATCGGTGACCGTAAAACCCAAGTCGCGTTTGAGTGGCCTGGCACGCCTGCCGACAGCCAGGCGCTGTTTCATGCCAGCAGCGCTTCGCCACCCGCCCTTTTGTTGGCGCCTGAAAAAGACAGTTTGGTCAACACCCAGCGCAGCACCGTAGGCATGGCGCAACGCCTGAAAAGCAGCGGTGTGCGGGTTGAATCCGAGCTGTATGACACGGTGAGCCACGTCACGATTGTGGCGACGATGGCGTCGGTGTTCAGGAGCCGTGCGCCTGTGCTGGAGCGGGTGACGGATTTTGTGAAGCGAAACGCTAGAATCTAGTGACTTTTCGGCCACGGTTACAGCGCGGTTACCAAACACGCTGCCCGTCTATTGCTTCTGTTTTTCACACCACATTCTGGGGATTTCACGATGCCACTCGTTTCCATGCGCGAGCTGCTGGACCATGCAGCCGTCAACACCTACGGTATTCCGGCTTTCAACGTCAATAACCTCGAACAAGTACAGGCCGTGATGCAAGCCGCAGACGAAGTCGGCGCGCCGGTGATTTTGCAGGCCAGCGCAGGCGCGCGCAAATACGCCGGCGAGTCCTTCATCAAGCACCTGATTGCCGCTGCGATTGAGGCTTACCCGCACATCCCGCTCGTGATGCACCAAGACCACGGCCAAAGCCCTGACGTGTGCCAGGGCGCGATTAACCTCGGTTTTAGCTCGGTGATGATGGACGGTTCGTTGATGGCCGACGGCAAAACGATTGCCGACTACGACTACAACGTGGACGTGACGCGCAAGGTGGTGGACATGGCGCACATCAAGGGCGTGACGGTGGAAGGCGAGCTTGGCTGCCTGGGCAGCCTGGAGACCATGAAGGGCGACAAAGAAGACGGCCACGGCACCGACGCAACGATGACGATGGACCAGTTGCTGACCGACCCTGAGCAAGCGGCAGACTTTGTCAAACGCACCCAAATTGATGCACTGGCCATTGCCATTGGCACCAGCCACGGCGCCTACAAGTTCACCCGCAAGCCCACGGGAGACATTCTGGCGATTGGCCGTATTCAAGAGATCAATCGCCGCATCCCCAACACGCACTTGGTCATGCACGGCTCGTCCAGCGTGCCGCAAGACCTGCTGGCCGTCATCCGCCAATACGGCGGCGACATGAAAGAAACCTACGGTGTGCCGGTTGAAGAGATTCAAAAAGCCATCAAGTTTGGCGTTCGCAAAATCAACATTGACACCGACATCCGCCTGGCCATGACGGCAGCCGTGCGGAAGTTTTTGCATGAAAACCCCAGCAAATTTGACGCACGCGAATGGCTAAAACCTGCCACTGCCGCCGCCAAGGCGATTTGCAAAGAGCGCTACCTACAGTTCGGCTGCGAAGGTCAGGGCCCAAAGGTCAAGGGCGACACATTGCAAGTCGTGGCCGCCAAATACGCCAATGGCGATTTAGCGCAAGTGGTGCATTGAGCCAGTTGGCTTAAACCAGCTCAAAACCCGCTTCGGCGGGCGACACCACGGCAATGATACGTAGCGGCTCGCTGCCGTCGTTGGTCACGCCATGCACACTGCCTGTCGGTGCAACGGCGATGTCACCGGCCGTGATGCGCCGGGTACTGGCCGGACTGCCCTCACTGTCCATCACGTAAATACCGCTGCCCGAGATGACCGTCCAGGTGTCTTGGCCATTGGGGTGAACGTGGGCCGAAAGGCTCTGACCTGGAGAAACACACCACGCCACCACCGCGGCATCGGCCGTCTGGGTGACCACGCTGCGGATGGGCTCGCCGCTGGCGGTCGGTTGAAAATGCTGGGCAGCGCTGAAGATACGTTGTGGTGTCATGGTGTGGCTTTCGCGGTAGTTCTGTAGGCGGTATGCAAATGTCGTACCGCGCGGCCAATTTTTACGCTATTTGTTACGCCATTTCTTATGCCATTTTTGATGGACTAACCCAAACCGGATTCCCGCAGAAAGCGGACAAAGGCCCCAACCCGCGCCGAGTGCCGCCGCGAAGGCGGGTACACCACATGAATCGGCAAGGGCGGCGGCGCATAGCCAGGTAGCAGCCGCAGAACGGTGCCATTGGCCAGCTCATCGCTGAACAACCAGGTCGGGGAAAAACCAATGCCCATACCCGCGAGCACCGCCTCCCGTACGATCTCCGAGCTGCTGGTCGAAAGCGGCCCCGTAACCTGCACAACGCGGGTTTTGCCGTCATGCTCAAAAGCCCAATGATTGCGGGTCGCCAGCCCGGTGTACACGATGCAGGGGTGATTCGTAAGATCTTCGGGCACATAGGGTGCGCTTATGCCCTCAGGCAGAGCGTCCAGCCATGAGCGTGACGCGACCGCAGCGCGCTCAGTGGTACCCACACGCTGGGCTATCAAGGCACTGTCACCCAACTCGCCGATACGCACTGCGGCGTCAAGGCCTTCGCCCACCACATCGACAAACCCGTCTGCCAATTGCACATCAACGGTCACACCGGGGTGGTTGGCCATAAAGCGCTGCACGATAGGAAAAAGCACCAAACGCCCAAACCCGACGGACGCACCCAAGCGCAACCTCCCGCTCAGGCGTTCACGGCCCGCACGCACCGACAACTCGGCCTCTTGTGCGTCTTGCACAACACGCTGGGCAGACTCAAAGTAAATGCGGCCTTCGTCGGTCAGCGACAGCGCGCGCGTTGTGCGCGCCAACAGCGGCGTGCCCAAGTGCCGCTCAAGTGCGGCCACCTGCTTGCTGACAGCACTTTGGGTCGTGCCCAGCTCGCGCGCCACAGCCGAAAAGCTGCCCGTCTCGACGACGCGCACAAACATTTGCATGGCGGTAAGGCGATCCATGATTTAAAGCGCTTTACGAAGCTATATATTCCATAAAAGACTAAATGATAGGCATATTTTATGGCTATTCAATTAAATCGGGATAGATCACAGTTCATACCACGGCAGGCACAGCGGCTGGCCGATGTTTAAACCTTCAACCCTTGAATCAACTTAACTTATTGAATTGGATCTCATCATGACTACTTTTGCCGTCCCTACCCGTGAATCTGTCTCGCCAGCCAACCAAGTGCTGTTCGACAACCTTAAAAAAGGTTTGGGCATGGTGCCTAACCTGTACGCCACGCTGGCCCATTCTGAGAACGCGCTGGGCACCTACCTGGCCTTGCAAAACGCCAAAAGCTCGTTGTCGGGCAAAGAGCGCGAAGTCATCAACCTGGTGGTGAGCCAAGTCAACAATTGCCGTTATTGCTTGGCCGCCCACAGCGTGATCGGCAAAATGCAGGGCTTTAGCGACGCGCAAATCATCGAGATTCGCCGTGGCGCCGCCAGCTTTGACGGCAAGCTTGATGCGCTGGCCCGTTTTGTCAAAAGCGTCACCGTCAATCGCGGCAAGGCAGATGCGGCGATTCTGGATCGCTTCTTGGGCGTGGGCTACACCCAGGGTCAGTTGGTCGACACCATCATGGTGATTGGCGACAAGATGGTCACCAACTACCTGCACGCCGTGACCCAAGTGCCGGTGGACTTTCCTGCTGCTGTAGAGTTGGACGCATGAATACTTTGGCAACATCCGTAGCGCCTAGCGGCTCTGTTTTGGCGCGCGGCATTGCTGTGGGCTTGGTCGCAGCCAGCGTTGGCGCACTGTACACGGTGTTTGCGAGATACGGTATAGCGCGTGGTCTCGCTTCGTCTGACCTGACTTTTTTGCGCTTTGGCGTGGCGGGCATTTTGACGCTTCCCATTTTGGTGATGCACTGGCTACGGGATTCAAAAGGCTTGCTGGCGCGTTGGCGAGCATGGATTGCCATCAGCTTACTCGCAGGGCCCTTGTTTGGTTTGCTGATGTTTACCGCCTTGCAGTTGGCCCCTGCCAGCCATGCGGCTGTCTTCCCGTTTTCGGCGATGAGTGTGATGGGTATGGTATTGGCCGCCCAGTTTTTGGGTGACCGCCTGACCAGACGCAAGCTGATAGGCATCGGAATCGTATTGACGGGTTTGGTGGTGTTGTCGGGCTTAAAGCTGTCAAGCTTGACGGGCGAAGCATTGCTAGGCGACTCACTTTTTATAGCGGCAGGCACTCTTTGGGCGGGCTTTGGCATTGTGCTGCGCAAGCATAAGCTGGACCCGTTGCTGGCAACAGCTGTTATTTCTTTGTCGGCGTTGGTGACGTATGTGCCCACCTATCTTTGGCTAACAGGGGCACAGCGTTTGCTGGTCGCAGCCCCCTCGCTAGTGCTGATTGAGGTTGTCGTGCAGGGTGTGATTGCAGGTGTAGGCACGCTGTATTTTTACGCCAAAATGGTTTCTATCTTGGGGCCAGCGCGTGCAGCGGTGTTTCCGGCTTTGGCACCTGGCTTGGCAGCATTGATGGCCTGGCCCGTACTCGACCACGTCCCCACAAGCGCCGAAGGACTCGGCCTGGCGTTGGCCATGACAGGCTTGATCATCGCCGTCACCGCACCTGGCTTAGGTACCCGACTTTTATCTCTTTTCTCGACTTTTCGCAGGAGTTACCGATGAACGCTTCCCCGACCCTTACGGCTGAACTCAAGCCGGCCATCGCACCGCTGGCGGCTCAGTTGGCCGAGTTCAAAGCGGGTTTTGCCACCCGAGCCGCGCCTGAGCGCGTCGCCACCATGGAGACTGCCACCACCGCATTGCGTGCCAGCGGCATTGAGCAAAGCGCGTTACAGCGCGGCGCTCAAGCACCCAACGTGAGCCTGCCCGATGCATTGGGCCGACCGGTATCGTTGCCCTCACTTTGGGCCAAAGGCCCACTGATCGTGGTGTTCTACCGAGGCGGTTGGTGCCCCTACTGCAACTTGGAACTACGTGAGTGGCAACGCCTGCTGCCCGAAGTCGCTAAGCACGGCGGCACGCTCGTGGCCATATCACCGCAAACCCCAGACAACTCACTGTCGACCGCCGAGAAAAATGAGTTGATCTTCCCGGTGCTCAGCGATTCGGCACTTGACGCAGCGCGGGCCTTTGGTGTGCTGTTTGACATGCCGCCCGAACTGGTCGCGCTTTACCAAGGCGTTGGTCATGACCTGCCCGTGCGCAACGGCAACGGCCAATGGGCGCTGCCCGTGCCCGCCACTTATGTGATAGGCACCGACGGCGTGATTCGCTACGCCAACATAGATGTGGACTACCGCAATCGGGCTGAGCCTGCGGACGTGCTGGCGGAGCTTTTGTAAGTTCCAAACGCGATCAGTGCTCGCCAGGTCGCGCACTGATTTTTGTGTTGGGTGGGATGTTATGCGGCTCTTCATACAATTGCAGACTCAACGCTGCTTGCAACTTTCCCATTCCGACGTCTATGAACACCGTTCACACCTCTTCTATTACCAGCCTGCCCTTGCTAGCCCGAGGCAAAGTCCGCGACAACTACGCTGTGGGCAAAGACAGGCTGCTGATGGTGGCGAGCGACCGGATCAGTGCGTTTGACGTGATTTTGGGCGAGCCCATACCCGGCAAAGGCGCACTGTTGACGCAAATGGCGCTGTTCTGGTTTGCCAAGCTCAGCCACATTTGCCCGAACCACCTAACCGGCGATGCACCAGAGAGCGTGGTCACAACCGCCGAAGTGCCGCAGGTCGCCCAGCGCTCGATGCTGGTCAAGCGGCTCAAACCGATCCCGGTTGAAGCCGTGGTGCGCGGCTATTTGGCCGGCAGCGGCTGGGCTGAATACCAGGCGTCGCAGGCGGTGTGCGGCGTGCCGCTGCCAGCAGGCCTGAAAAACGCCAGCAAGCTGCCCGAGCCGATCTTCACCCCCGCCGCCAAAGCGCAAATGGGCGAGCATGACGAGAACATCAGCTACGAGAAGGTTGTGGCGGTAGTGGGCGCTGACTTAGCCGAAAAAATCAAGCGCATCAGCATTCAAATCTACCAAGAAGCCGCAGCCTTTGCCCTGACGAAAGGCATCATCATTGCCGACACCAAGTTTGAGTTTGGGCTAGACGACGACGGCACATTGACGCTGATGGACGAGGTGCTAACGCCCGATTCGTCCCGCTACTGGCCCATCGAAGGCTACCAAGCCGCCTTTGCCGCCGGGCAAAACCCGCCCAGCTACGACAAGCAGTTTGTACGCGATTGGCTAGAGGCCGTACGCATCAACGGCAAACCCTGGGACAAAACCCCACCAGCGCCGCGCCTGCCAGATGAGGTGATTGCCAAGACGGCGGCTAAGTATCAGGAAGCTTTGACGCGATTGATGGCTTGAATAAGCCAGTTTCGAGCTGTTTTTAGGTCGATTTTGGTGGTTTTAGGGTGTTCAATCGGCCTCTAGGCCAACAGATACGGGCGCAAGCAGCTATTTTATTAATAGCGATAAATTTAATTTCAGCCTTACCCCAATGATTGCCCCGCGACGGTTTGTTGGTAGATTGATTAAATTCGACGTCGAATATCCCCTAATAATTGCTGCATGAACAAGGCTGCACCTTCCAAGCTCAATACAGTCAGCACATCCACCTATCCAATGGTGCCGCGCATTGAGGGGCGCATTCAGGTCATACGCGGTCTGCGGGTGATCATTGATGCCGACTTGGCACAACTCTACGGGGTGCCCACCAAGGCGTTGAATCAAGCTGTCAAGCGCAACGGAGGGCGATTTCCCACAGATTTCATGTTCCAGCTCAACGCTGCCGAGAAGGCCGAGGTGGTCACAAACTGTGACCACCTGCAGAAGTTGAAGTTTTCTAAATCAATGCCGTTTGCTTTCACCGAATACGGGGCTGTGGCACTGGCCAATGTGCTGGCATCCGCCCAAGCGGTCGAGATGGGAGTTTATGTGGTGCGTGCCTTTGTGCAACTGCGCCAGGCAAGTAGCGTGCATGCTGATCTGGCCAAGCGGCTCACCGAGCTGGAGCTGACCACCGAGCGGTTGGAGCTGTCGCACGACACACTTAGCCGCAATACGCGCAACCAGCTTCGCCAAGTATTTGATGCGCTGCGGGAGCTGACGACACCACCAGAGCCGCCCAAGCGGCCTATCGGGTTTGTCACGCACCAGGAGAAACCCACACCCAAGGCCAGGGGCTGGGCGGGGTCTGACCCCAATTATTCCATTCCTCACCCGAAGGAGCGACACCATGGCTTTTAAGAACGAATACATCCCGCCGATTGAGCAGGAGACTTCTGAGTTTTTTAAGAAAGCGAGAGAGACGCTGAAAACGGGCTATAGCCGACTCGACAACTGGACTGTAGATCGTGAGAACAATCGAGTACTCAATTGGTCAGCGGGTGGGCGCGAGTATGAGACTCGCAACGACGAAGGTTGGACTTATATCGACAGCACGGGGCGATACAGCTTTTGGACACGTAAAGATTTTGTAGAGGCTTTACCGCAACAGGTGGTATCAATAACACGAACGATCATCACAGTGTGGCAGGACAGTTATCTGGCTGGAATGCCCAGCAAGGAAACTTGGGGACACATCAAAGAAGCACTTGAAACGACAAAAGACTCTGGGGTACGGTCTAACTACAGCGATTGCAAACTGACACTGATTTTGAATGGGGAGGCCGTATGAGTTTCATTAGCTTTGATGATGCAGGCACTGCTTTAACTGCACTTACCACTTCGGGGAATTACACCGTCAATGATTTGATGTGGCCTGCCGGTCGCGTCACGATGGACACTGCGCCAGGATTGTTGAAGAAACAATTGGGAGAAACAATTGAGAAACAATTGGGAAACAATTGGGGTCAGACTCCAATTGATTCATGCCCCAACGGCTTTATCAGCCGAAAAGTGCCCATCCAACTTGTCCAACAATGCCAATCCTCGCTGCCTGTCCCCACGCGATTGGCGCATGGCGTAGCTGGCTTGCGCATCTTGCTGCGCCAAAGCTACTGTGGCCCATTCTTCGAAGAGCTTGTTCAGACTAACGTTTTGGGCCTTGGCGTAAGTTTTCAATCTTGCGTGTTTGGTGTCGGGTAAGCGAATGGTGATCGTGGACATGGTGAGATCCTTTGACTTGGGTTGCTTTGAATTTAACTTACACGAGTTAGTGGGGTGAAGGTTTGTTCAAACTGCTCCTCTACTGCTCAACCACTGCGCTGGCGTGATGATTTGTAGGTGGGGAAACTTGAGTTGCGGTTGGGCAAAGTCGCGTAAGTTGTAGGTCAAAAGTGGAGCGTTTGCTGCGGCTACGGCCAGTTCAAACACATGGTTGTCTGCCTCGTCTCTTAAATTTGGCCGCCAGTTATAAAACACCTCAACCATCTCAGACGCGCTTAGAAACGCATCAAATAACTCGTCAATTTCGTTTGGGTTAAGCGGGCAGCGTTTGCGAAATTCGTCTCTAGCTAGTACATCGCAATACTCGGCATATAAGGCGGTGGATACCAAAGCTACTGCACTACCCTGCAAAACAGCTCGCAGCACTTGGCGAGACGCGCCGTCTGCACTGATAAGGGCAGAAACCAAAACATTGGTGTCGATAATAAGTCTCTGCATAACATCGAAATGATAGCGTATGTGCTGTCAAATGGCAACATGTAGGTAATCGGAGCCAGCCTCGAATCGGTGAATTTCGCTACAAATAAATGAGCTGCTTGCGCAAGTATCCATTGGGCTACAGCCCTAAAACATCTTGAAATTAACCCCTTTTAAGCCATTTGTAGCTGGTTGAAAGCTTTTTGACCCGCTTAAACACCTGAAATTAGCCAAAAACTGCTGTTTTAGAGCATCAAATAAGCCTTTAGCCCAATGGATACGGGCGCAAGCAGCTCCTACTTTAATAGCGCTTAACGCCGCTGAGCTATCGCCTAGTTAACAACAGGCGCGGGTCAATCAACTCAGCGCATCGCCCCAAAAGGCGACACACCAATCAACACCCGGTGCGCCCAAAACGCAAACACCGCCCAGGCCACCACGCCAGCGACCACGGCAATCGCCGTTGCACCGGCTGTACCCGCTGCGTAAACGGTTTGCTCGCGGCGGTCGCGCTTGCGGGACGCTGCAAACAGCAGCACCGACCACACCAGAAAACTGCCGAACAGCACCGTATCAGCCAAGCTGCCGTTGGCCAGCAGGTGCGCCAGCGCCCAGACTTTGGTGCTAAGGACCATAGGGTGGTGCAGTTTGGCTTTGATCTGGTTACCGGGCACATACGCTGCGGCCAGCAGCACAAAAGCCACCAGCGTTAGCAGCGCAGCGATGTGGCGCATGGCGGTGGGCGGGTTCCACAGCATCACGCCTTGCTGGCGCGCCTGGCCGTAGCCCCACACCAGCAGCACAAAACCTGCAATAGACAGCAGGGCGTAGATGCCTTTGAACGGCTTTTCTCCCACGCGGGCGAGGGTTTTGCTGCGCCAGTCGTTGGCAAATATTCGGGTGGAATGCACACCTAAAAACAGCACCAAACCCACGATCAGATACATCAACGCCATAGTGAACTCCAGTGGTGGGTTAGGGGGTTTAGTCGGTCGGTCGTTAACTCAAAATCACGCTGCTCAAGCGCCTGCGGTAGGTGGCTACCACTGGGTCGTCTGGCGGGATCTGCCCGTCGGCCACTTTAGGTTTGGGCGGCTCGATGATGTCTAGGATGGCGATGTAGGTTTTGCGGGCCTTGTCTTCGGCCCAGGTTTTGTCGCGCATCAAAATGTCGAGCAGCTCGTCAAGTGCCGCCGTCCATTGCTGGTGGGCCATGTGAAAGCGGGCTTTGTCGAACCGGGCGTCAAAATCCCGCTTGTTGAGGGCGATTTTGGCGTCAAATTCTGTTGTAGCGGCCTGTTTGTTTGCGCAGCTAGCTGCAAAATCAATAGCGTCCATCATGCGCTTGAGCGAGTCAAACCGCCGCACCGCCGCCGTTTGCGCGATGACGGGTGCAAACGCGACTTTGGCGGCGTCCGTGTCGCCAGCCAGCAGCAGCGCCTTGACCAGCTCAAACCGTGCGGATTCGTTGGTGGCGTCGTTGGCCACGTCGGCTTGTAGCTTGGCCAGCGCCGCTTCTGGGCTGACTTCTTCGGGCGCAAGCTCTTCTTCTGGCTCTGGGGCAGGCGGCAGGTGCTTGTCTAGAAACTCTTTGACCTTGCCTTCAGGCAGCGCGCCCTGAAACCCGTCCACCGGCTTGCCACCAACCATCAAAATGCAGGTCGGAATGCTGCGGATACCAAACGCCGCACCGATTTGCTGCTCTTGGTCAGAATCGATTTTGACCAGCTTGAAGCGGCCTTCATAAGCGACTTCTACCTTCTCCAGAATCGGCCCGAGTGACTTGCAGGGGCCGCACCACGGGGCCCAGAAGTCGATCAATACCGGGGTCTGCATGGAAGCGGCAATCACTTCCTCTTCAAAATTGGCTACGGTGACATCCATCATGAGAGATTTACATCCAAGAAATTACGAAATTGGCAAAAAGATCAATATCCAGAAGGTTAGCACGCCGCCCGTAAAATACAGGCTCTACCCAAGGCGACCATGACACCACCTACCAACTCCATTCAACCCCTTGTTGGCGTCGTTATGGGCTCGTCCAGCGACTGGGACACCATGCAGCATGCGGTGCAAATCTTGCAAGAGTTTGGCGTGGCTTTTGAGGCACGCGTGATTTCAGCGCACCGTATGCCCGATGATTTGTTTACCTATGCGCAGCAGGCCCAAGCCAATGGCCTGCAAGCCATCATTGCCGGGGCGGGCGGTGCGGCGCATTTGCCAGGCATGCTGGCGGCCAAAACCACCGTGCCTGTGCTGGGGGTACCCGTGGCCAGCAAGCATCTAGCGGGCGTTGATTCATTACACAGCATTGTGCAAATGCCCAAAGGGGTGCCGGTGGCCACCTTTGCGATTGGTAATGCGGGTGCGGCCAATGCCGCGCTGTTTGCCGTCAGCATGCTGGCGCTGCACGACAAGGCCTTGAATGACAAGTTACAAGCCTTCAGGACCGAGCAAACCGCTGCCGCGCGGGCGATGACACTGCCGCCCGCATGAAATCTGTTCTTCCTGGCTCAGTCTCGGCAGAGGGTCGGCCAGCAACATTGGGTGTCATGGGCGGCGGCCAACTGGGCCGCATGTTCGTTCACGCCGCGCAGCGCTTGGGTTACAACACCGTCGTGCTGGACCCGGACGCACAAAGCCCGGCGGGCTTGGTCAGCCACGACCACATCTACACCGACTACAGCGATGCTAACGGCTTGGCACAACTGGCTGGCTTGAGCGATGCGGTGACGACTGAATTTGAAAACGTACCCGCTACTGCGCTGGCTCAGCTGGCGCTAACGCGCCCGGTAGCACCCAGCGCGGCATGTGTGGCGATTGCCCAAAACCGGATTGAAGAAAAGGCGCATTTCACGGCTTGTGCAGATGTGTCAGGCGAATCAAGTATCGGGGTTGCGCCTTATGCGGTGATTGAAACAGCAGCCCAACTGCAAGCCGTACCCGCCAACTTGCTGCCCGGCATTTTAAAAACCGCCCGCATGGGCTACGACGGCAAAGGCCAGGTCCGGGTTAAAACACCGACCGAGCTGGCCACCGCATGGGCTGATTTACGCAGCGTGCCTTGCGTGCTCGAAAAGTTAATGCCGCTCAAGGCCGAGTGCTCCGTCATCGTGGCGCGCGGCTGGGACGGCAAAGTCGTGAGCTTTGCGCCACAGCGCAACGTGCATGTTGACGGTGTTCTGGCTGTGACGCACGCTTACCCATCAAATATGCCTGCAGCCCAATCAATTCGGGCGCAAGCAGCTACTGAATCCATAGCAAAACATATCGATTATGTGGGTGTGCTGTGCGTTGAGTTTTTTCTTGTGGATGACGGCACCCCTGACGGCGCGCTGATCGTCAACGAGATGGCGCCGCGCCCGCACAACAGCGGGCACTACACGATGGATGCCTGCGATGTGTCGCAGTTTGATTTGCAGGTGCATGCCATGGCGGGCTTGCCACTGCCAACACCGCGCCAGCATTCACCGGCCATCATGCTCAACTTGTTGGGCGATCTGTGGTTCAACGCCAATGGCCAGCCGCGTACGCCAGACTGGCAAGCTGTCTTGGGCCTGCCCGGCGCGCACCTGCACCTGTACGGCAAGCTGGAGGCGCGCGTGGGCCGCAAGATGGGGCATTTGAACATCACAGGCGCTGACGTTGCCACAGTGAAAGCCACAGCACGCGCGGCGGCTGATATTTTGGGCTTGCCGGGGCTGGACCACTGACGCCATGAGCGACGTGACGACGGTTGAACAAGCTGCAGCGCACATCCGCGCAGGCGAACTGGTCGCCTTTCCAACAGAGACGGTGTACGGCCTAGGAGCCGATGCATCCAACGACGAGGCCGTTGCCAGAATCTTCGCCGCCAAAGGCCGGCCCGCCGAGCACCCGCTGATCGTGCATATCGCCAGCGCTTCGCAGGTGCTGGACTACGCAAGCAGCCTGCCAGAGTTTGCTCAAGCGCTGATCAAAGCCTTCTGGCCCGGGCCGCTGACTGTTATCTTGCCGCGCAAACCCGGCGTGGCAGCAGCCGCTGCGGGCGGGCAAGACTCAATTGGTTTGCGCTGCCCCGCGCACCCGCTGGCGCTTGAGTTTTTACGAGCATCCGGCACCGGCGTTGCTGGCCCAAGCGCCAACAAATTTGGCCGCGTCAGCCCGACCACAGCGCAACATGTGCGGCAAGAATTTGGCGACAGCCTGATGGTGCTCGACGGCGGGCCGTGCAGCGTGGGGATTGAGTCCAGCATCGTCGATTGCACGCGCAGCCAACCCGTGCTGCTACGGCCCGGCGTGTTGACGCGGGCACAGCTCAGCGCCGCGTGCGGGCAAGCTGTTTTAAGCGCAGACGAGGCACCAGACAACGCAAAAGACAACGCGCCGCGCGATACCTTGAGGGGCGCACCGCGCGCGCCGGGCACGCTCGAATCACACTACGCCCCCAACGCCAAAGTGCGCCTGATGGACGCCAAAGCAATTCAAACCGCGCTCGATTTGCTGGGCGCCGACGCAGCCCACATTGCCGTCTATGCCCGCAGCATTGTGCGCATCAAGTCAAGCAAAGTACTCTACCGCCGAATGCCCGACGACGCCCTCGCAACAGCAGAACAAGTGTTTGCCGTACTGCGCGATTTCGATGCACAAGGCGTGAAGCTGATTTGGATAGAGCCCGTGCCGGATGCAACAGAATGGGACGGTGTGCGCGACAGGCTGGCTCGAGCTGCTGCTTGAACACCGTCTTCGCGTTAACCGACGACCGACAGAGGTGGGTTTGTGTGCCTTGCTCCGTGTCCCCCGGGCGTTGCCCTCCTCCTTGACCTGCGCAAGACACACAAACCCGCCTCTATCTAAATTTAAGTTGCAGAACCAGCAATTGACTGGTTTCGCAACAGTCCTCACCGTCAATCGTTTTTTATTCGACTCAAATCTAAAAAAGCGGTTTGCTCAAGTGTCCTGCGTAGGTCAAGGAGGAGGCCGAAGGCCGGGGGACACGAAGCAGGGCGCTTGGGCAAACCGCAAATCGCTTCGTTAACCAGCCATCTTCGACAACATGAGCAAACTAGCCCACACCCGCCAAAAAATTTACAACACCATCGCCCGCCAATTACACGGCCAGGTGCCGTGTTGGGTGTGTGGCCTGCATGTTGAGCCACTTGATGCAACGCTGGAACACATTCAACCGTTAAGCGACGGCGGCAACAGCCACCAAGCCAACCTGGCGATCAGCCATTCAGTCTGCAACAACCAACGCCACGCGTCCAAGCCAGCCCATCAAGCCGCTTGACGCGTTTTGTTCTCGGCCCTGAAGCTGTGGGCGCTGGCAATAGGCCAGTACTCCTTGAACACGTTGTGCTGTTTGTCTAGGCTATCCAACAACGCACCGGGCTCCATGCGCATGATCAGATTGCTGAGCAGCCGCACTTCGGTGTCGGTCACGCGCCGCACGATGTGATACGCGCTCAACTCGCTCGGGTGCTGCAAGCCAGCAGCCTGCACCAGCTCTTGCAACGCGTGCAGCGTGCTGCGATGAAAGTTACGCACCCTCTCGGCCTTGTCGGGCACGACAAGGGCTTGCTGGCGCTGCGAGTCTTGCGTTGTGACGCCGGTTGGACATTTGCCGGTGTGGCAGCTTTGGGCCTGAATGCAGCCCAGCGCCATCATGAAGCCGCGCCCCGCGTTGCACCAGTCGGCGCCCAAGGCCATCAACCGCACCAAGTCAAAAGCACTGACGACTTTGCCGGCCGCGCCTATCGACACACGGCTGCGCAGGTTCACGCCAATCAGCGTGTTGTGCACTAGCTGCAAACCCTCTTGCAGCGGCGCGCCGACGTGGTCGCTGAACTCCACCGGCGCCGCGCCCGTACCGCCTTCTGCACCATCGACCACAATAAAGTCCGGCGTGATGTTGGTGGCCAGCATGGCTTTGACAATCGCAAACCACTCCCAGGGGTGGCCAATGCAGAGCTTGAAGCCCACCGGTTTGCCGCCTGAAAGCTGGCGTAGCTTGGCGATGAAATGCATCATCTCAACCGGCGTGGTGAAAGCGCTGTGACTGGATGGCGAAATGCAGTCTTTGCCCTCAGGCACGCCCCGCGCTGCGGCAATTTCAGCCGTGACTTTGGGCCCCGGCAAAATGCCGCCGTGGCCGGGCTTGGCGCCTTGGCTCATCTTGAGTTCAATCAGTTTGACTTGCGGGTCGCAAGCGTTGG
>JBBRDA010000010.1:0-43108 GCA_038204335.1 Burkholderiales bacterium | reverse complement strand
GAGACTGTGCCTGATCAATCCATTTTTGGCGACGTGATGCAGCTTCCACAATCCATGAGGTTTCCACCTCAAATGCGGTGGCGTACAACGCTTTGATATCTTGCGGCACGCGGTCAATAGGGCGCAGTGAGCCGTCAAAATGCTTCAGGTCAACAACCATCACATCGTCCCACAAACCGAGGCGTTTCAGGTCCCGCACGAGGTAATGGTTGATCACCGTAAATTCGCCCGACAGGTTGGACTTGACTGAAAGGTTGCCAAAGCACGGCTCAATGCAGGCATCGACACCAATGATGTTGGAAATGGTGGCGGTAGGCGCAATCGCGACGCAATTGGAGTTACGCATGCCGTCCAGTGCAATCTTCTTGCGCAGGGCGTCCCAGTCCAGCGTGACGGACCGGTCCACCTCAACATAGCCGCCGCGTTCTTCAAGCAGCATGTCGAGCGTGTCAAGTGGCAGGATGCCCTGGTCCCACAGTGATCCTTTATAAGTCGCGTATTTACCGCGCTCTTTGGCCAGCTCGGTGGATGCCCAGTAGGCGTAGTAGCACACTGCCTCCATGGATTTGTCTGCAAACTCGACGGCTTCCTGAGACGCATAAGGCACTCGAAGCTCGTACAGGCAGTCCTGAAAACCCATGATGCCCAGGCCCACGGGGCGATGTCGCATGTTGGAGTCGCGTGCCTTTTTGACTGCGTAGTAGTTGATATCGATCACGTTGTCTAGCATGCGCATGGCGGTCGTGATGGTTTTTTGCAGCTTCTCGTGATCTAGCACTTTTGCGCCGTCTGACAATGTCTTCAGGTGCTGCACCAGATTGACCGAGCCCAAGTTGCAGACAGCTGTTTCAGTGTCGCTGGTGTTGAGCGTGATCTCGGTACACAGGTTGGACGAATGCACCACGCCCGTGTGCTGCTGCGGTGAACGCACGTTGCAGGCGTCCTTAAAGGTGATCCAAGGATGGCCAGTTTCAAACAACATCGACAGCATCTTGCGCCACATGTCGGTGGCCTGTAGTTTGCGGGCAGGTTTGATCTCTCCGCGCTCAGCTTTGGCTTCGTAAGCGGTGTAAATTTTCTCGAAGTCCTTGCCAAACTTGTCGTGCAGGTCGGGTGTGTCCGATGGCGAGAACAAAGTCCAGCTGCCTTTTTCCATCACACGGCGCATGAAGAGGTCTGGAATCCAGTTGGCGGTGTTCATGTCGTGCGTGCGGCGACGGTCGTCGCCCGTGTTCTTGCGCAGCTCAAGGAACTCTTCAATGTCTAGGTGCCAAGTTTCCAGATAAGCGCAAACCGCACCTTTGCGCTTGCCGCCTTGGTTAACGGCTACTGCTGTGTCGTTGACGACTTTGAGGAAAGGCACGACACCTTGTGATTCGCCGTTGGTACCTTTGATATGAGCACCCAAGGCGCGCACTGGGGTCCAGTCGTTCCCGAGGCCGCCTGCAAACTTGGACAACAGTGCGTTTTCTTTGATGGCATCGTAAATGCCGCCCAGATCATCGGCGACAGTGGTCAGGTAGCACGATGACAGCTGTGAGCGTAGCGTGCCGGCGTTGAAAAGGGTTGGCGTGCTCGACATGAAGTCAAATGACGACAAAATTTCATAGAACTCAATCGCCCGCTCTTCACGGTTGATCTCATTGAGCGACAGGCCCATGGCCACGCGCATGAAGAAAGCTTGCGGCAGTTCAATGCGCTGCTTGCGCACATGCAGAAAGTAACGATCAAACAAGGTTTGCAGACCGAGGTAGTCAAACTGCAAATCGCGCTCGGGTTTCAATGCTGCGCCTAGGCGCTCCAAGTCAAACTGCTGGAGTTTTTCATCAAGCAGCTCGTTTTGCACACCTTTGGCGATGAAGCCGGGAAAGTATTCGGCGTAGCGGGTCTGCATTTCTTCATGCGCTACTTCTTCGCCCAGCACTTCGCGGCGAATCGTGTGCATTAACAGGCGGGCGGTGGCGTAGGTGTAGTCGGGATCTTTTTCAATCAGCGTGCGAGCCGCCAGAATGGACGCTTTGTAAACCTCGTCGATCGGCACGCCGTCGTAAAGGTTGCGCATGGTCTCGGCCACGATCGGGTCTGGCTTGACGTCTGCGCCCAGATTGGCGCAAGACGCTTCAATCAGTGCTTGCAAGTTGCGAATGTCAAGCGCTACCTTTTTGCCGCCGTCCATGACGTGAATCAGTGTGGCCGCTGGTGTTTGCGCTTGCGGCTGGCGGGCACGCTCTTGCGTGCGCTTTTCGCGGTACAGCACATAAGCCCGCGCAATTTCATGGTGCCCACCGCGCATCAGCCCCAACTCGACTTGATCTTGCACGTCTTCTATATGAAACGTACCGCCGCCTGGGCGGGACCGCATCATGGCGCGCATGACTGCCTGGGTCAGCTCATCAACCGTCTGGCGCACGCTGGCTGATGCCGCGCCCTGCGTGCCATGCACAGCCAGAAAGGCTTTCATCATCGCCACGGCGATTTTGTTCGGCTCAAAAGGAACGACAGATCCGTTGCGCCGGATGATCTGATAGTTGCTGAAGGGATGGGTTGATGTGCTTGAGTTATTGTTGACGCCGCCGGGAGCAAAGGCGGGCATGTTGGCTGTGACTGGGTTGGTGTTTTGCGCAGTTTGCATGGACATCCTCTTGGCTTGTTATATGGTTTCTTGTCTTGGCTTTTCGCTTCGGCCTGGTGTGCATTTGTCAGAGCCGACCCGTATGGCTTTTAGCCATTTCAAGCCATCTACATGCAACTGCAAGAACGATTTTGCAACGGCATCTCGATGGGCTTCGGGGGACTCAACAAATGGCATTTGCACACCAGATATTAAATCGTTCACACACTATACCTAGGGTCTGAAAGGAATTCAAGCACTACAGGTAGTGTTTTTCATGTGAATTGGCACTGAAACTTTTTCTTACGTTTGCAGTGCTATTTAAGGCAAGGCGATTTACATTGCGGTATGGGGTGAGAAGGACTCACGCCATAAGGCTGGCGAGTCGCGACGCCCGTGTCCATGCGGTTTTGCGGGGGGTTTTCCCTGCAAGGGCGCGTCCACGCTCAGTCTCGGCACGAAGCCGGGAACGAAGCGTCGCTCAGTGCCAGACTGCGCGACAGCTCTTGCCAGTCAAAACCAGGCCCAGGGTCGTGCTTACGGCCAGGTGCAATATGTTCGTGCCCGGCAATATGCACCACCGGGTATTGCGTTATCAGGGCTGCGCACAGTGCATTCAAGGTCTCATACTGCGCCGCTTCAAAGCTGTTGCCCTCCAGCCCTTCGAGCTCAATACCAATCGAGTCGTCGTTGCAGTTGCTTCTGCCCCGGTAGCTTGATTGCCCGGCATGCCAGGCTCTAGCATCACAGCTGACAAACTGCCAAAGCCCGCCTGTGCGACTGATAAAAAAATGCGACGACACCTGCATGCCGCGAATACTCTGAAAGTAAGGATGGTCGTCCCACTCCAGCTGGTTGGTGAACAGTCGTTGGACACTGTCACCACCGTACTCGCCGGGTGGCAGGCTGATCGAGTGAATCACGATGAGGTCAGTCTCAGCAGCCGCAGGGCGTGGGCCAAAGTTAGGCGATGCCAACGCTCTTGCGCAGCGGTACCAGCCGTTCTGCCAGAGTAGGCCCGAAGCTGCAGCTTCAGGAGGCTTCGTCGATGCTGTCATGGCTGACATCTTGGGTGTCGCCGTCGGGCATGGCGATACCGAGCCGCGCTATGCGGTACCGGATCTGCCGCAGGCTCATACCCAGTTTGCTGGCAGCTGCGGTGCGGTTGTAGCGGGTGTCATGCAATACCCGACATAAGATATCGCGCTCTTGGGCGTCAAGATAGTCTTGCAGATTTTCAGGCATGGGAGGGGCTGGCGGCGCTGCTGCAATGTTTTCAACAGTGTTAACTCCGAGGTTTGGCGATTTGGGCGTTTGAGGGGTGTCCAGAAGCAGCTCCCCACCCTCGCCAAGTGCTACTGCGCGGTGCAGAATGTTTTCCAGCTCGCGCACGTTGCCATTGAACGCGTAGGTGCGCAGTTGGGCCAATACCGGCTCCGGCACATGAGGCACGGTAAAGCCAGACTCCCTGCATATTCTTGCCAGCAGCGCGTCGCACAGTTCGGGCAAGTCCTCAAGCCGCTCTCGCAAGGCAGGGATGCCAATCACAATCACGTTCAGGCGGTAATACAAATCCTGACGAAAGTGTTTGGACGAGACCTCCTCGCCCAGATCTTTGTGCGAGGCGCTGACTATGCGCACGTCGACGGGGTCTTCCTGTGAGGAGCCCAGCGGGCGAACCACGCGCTCCTGAATCGCGCGCAGCAACTTGGACTGCATGACGAAAGGCAAGTCGCCGATTTCGTCAAGAAACAGCGTTCCGCCCTGTGCCGCCTGAAAATAACCGACCCGATCTTGAGTTGAGCCCGTGTAGGCGCCCTTACGCGCACCAAAGAATTCAGCTTCCAGCAAGGTCTCTGGTATCGCGCCGCAGTTGACCGCCACAAAAGGACCGTTACTGCGGTGGCTGGCGTCATGCACTGCTCTGGCAACCAGTTCTTTGCCTGTGCCCGACTCCCCCTGTATCAAAACCGGTGCCATGCTCCCCGCTACCTTGACAATACGCGATTTGACCGCCTGCATACCGGCCGAATGCCCGACCAGATTTTGTAGCGCTGAAGGCGCTGGCCCAAGTTTGCGTTTGACAGCAGGCGCGCGTTTTGCTGCATCTGGCGGGGTCTCGACCCGCTCCTGTAGTGATGCGGACAACACCGCCGCCCTGGAGCCTTGTATTGCCGAGGCGACTACATTGCGAAACTGTTTCAAGTCGACGGGTTTGGTCAAATAGTCAAAAGCCCCAGCTTTCAGGGCTTCCACGGCATTTTCAGCTGAGCCGTGCGCTGTAATTACCACGCAGCGTTCAGCCCGCTGTGCCTTGACCATCTCGCGGAGCAACTCCAGCCCCAGGCCGTCCGGCAGGCGCATGTCGGTGATGACAGCATCAAACTGGTTGGTTTCAAGCTGGTAACGCGCCTGCGCCAGATCGCCTGCCGCTTCTACCCGATAGCCTTCGCGCAGCAAAGTCAATTCATAGAGCGTGCGCAGGTCCGGCTCGTCGTCGACCACCAGAATGTGGGCTGGCTGCGGGTGTGAGGTGCTGGAAGGGTTGGACATGGTTTTCAGGCAAACAGATCGTCAGGAAGAGGCAGCGCAGCTTGAGCAGGGCTGGTCGCCAGTTTGAAAATCACAAAAAATTCGTTTCCCTCAACTCCCATAAAAGGGTCTTGGCTGCTTCTTTGGTAGCCAATCAGTGCGCCATAGCGCTCGCATAGCTCCCGGCAAATATACAGACCCAAGCCACTGGAGCGGCTCTCAGACGTAAAAAACGGCTCAAATAAATGTGCTTGTACGGTCTTTTCAAGTGGCAAACCATCGCTCCAGACCGACAGCCGGGCTTGGCCAGCCGAAGAAATTCGGGTTGTCACTTGTATGGCGCGGCCGGACTGGCTGGCGTAGCGCAAGGCATTGTCAAGCAGGTTGATCATCAGGCGACGCAAATGCTCGGGGTCAAAAACCACACAGGCCTCGGGAGCGTTGAGCGCCACATAAGTTCGATCTCTGGCGTCAGTCTGCTGTACCCAGTCCGCGCCAACACGCCCAGCTACGTCATCCAGCATCAAGGCCATGCCGTGCTGCTCAGGGCTTAACACCTGAACCCGTGAAATGTTCAGCACATCATCAACAATCTTGGACAATCGCTGGGCATTTTGGCTAACCATGGCAGTGAGTTGCCTGTGCGCGGGGCTTTGCAGGTCCTCTTCAAGCAAGGCATTGGCTTGGGAAATGGCGGCCAGTGGGTTTCTGATTTCATGCGCGACAGCGGCCGACATGCGGCCCATGGCGGCCATTTTTTCGACCCGAACCCGCGCTTCCATTTCACGCAGATCTTTTAGAAACACCACACACAGTGCTTCGTCGCTGTTGCCTTGTGCAGCCGCTAACCGCGTACGCACATGCAGCTGGCGGGCATGCTGTCCGGCATGTTTCAAGGCTACGTCGGCCTCCTGCGGCACCTTGCATAAAAAGGTCTGGCGCATGATCTCCACCAGCGGCTGCCAGGCCGCCTGTGTGGCCAGCACAAACGGCGCCATTCGCGTCGTCTCACTGGGGGCGAGAAGGCGGCGTGCTGCCGGGTTGGCAGATCGCACGATGCCATTGACATCAATCACCAGGACGCCGTCTGTCAGAGTTTCAATCACCAGTTCGTTAACCTGGGTTTGCATGCGTGCCACCAGCTGGCTGCTTTTTGCCAATTGTTCTTCACGTGCTAAGCGCATGGCCAACTGGTTGGCCAGCAGCGCGACAGCAAAAAACCCCGAGCCGCTCAGCCCGGCTTGCAAAAACCGCGACGCCGGCTCGCCAGTCAAATGAAGTGATACCCACCAGGCATCTACAAGCAACAGCAGTGTCACGCTGGCGGCTGTTCCAAGGGCCAGCAAAATGGGACCGAGGATCGATGCCAGCAACACCGGTAGCGCAAACAGCGGGGTGTAGTTGATGCCACTGGAAGGCAAAAAATTAAGCACTGAGAACACCACGACATCCACGCCAACCGTCAGCATCCACTGGGCGTCGAACGTCGTGCCCGGTGGTTTGGGGCGCGCAAGCACCCAGACCAGCACCGTCGCGCAGAGGTAGACCGCGCATACGGCAATTGGCCAGCCGTTGTTGAGGTTACCCAGCGCGTAAATTGACACTTGTAACGCCAGCAACACGCTGGCAATCGTGATCCGCGCAGTCATGAAGGTGCGCCACAACCTGACAAACGAACTTTGTCGGGGTTGTGTCACCCAGCCGCTGTGCAGGTTTTCAGCGATGTCAAACCATGAGTTGGGTGCGTCTTTCATAGACCGCATCGCTGGCCTTAGTCGCCAGCCTGTTGTCTATGCTCACTAGAGCAATACAAGCCGCGGCTACCCGTCAAGGCTTCATGGCGCGGCAGATGAACATGGCAAACCTCGCAGGCCACGATTTCTGTGGCTTTTTCCAAAGAGGCGGGTCTTTGGCGAGCAGGCGTTTGCTTTTTTTCATCCGCTCTGGCTTGCCGACTGCTGCGCCACAGCCAGAAGACAACCAATACCAAGCCGAAAACCAAAGCGTATTTCATACGCGGTTCAGGACGACTTCTAGTACAAAGCGCGAGCCCGCGTAACCTAGAAGCAGCAAGCCGCTGCCCAGATAAAGCACCCGTACAGCCCGCAGGCCACGCCAGCCCAAACGTGCCCGACCGATCAGGAGCCCGGCGAAGGCCAGCCAGGCCAGCACTGAAAAAATGGTTTTATGGTTCCATTTCCAGGCCAGGCCAGGCCCGTACAACTGTTCAGCAAACAGCCATCCAACCAGCAGTGTGGCCGACAGCAGCACAAAACCAGCTTGTACAAAGCGAAAAGTCAACCGTTCCAGGGTCATCAGCGGCACACCTGTTGAGTTTTGTCCGGCTGAACGCATGGCGCGCTCCGAGCGCTGCATCAGCCAGCCGTGCGCGACTGCCGTTGCAAACAGGCCATACGACGCAATACCCAGCGCCCAATGCACCGGCAGCCACACCGAGGCTATCCGCGAATAACTGGACCCCGGAAAAATCACGGCTAGGGCTACGGTCAGTGCCCCCAACCCGGCCAGCGCCCACTGCGCCTGTAGCTGTGGCAGCAGGCGGCTTTCTATGGCATACACCGCCAGCACCAGCCAGACGGTGGTAGACATGGCGGGTGCGAACCCAAAGCGTTGCGGTTCGCCCAGAAGGCCTTGTGCCAGCATCAAACCATGTAAAACCCAACCAGAAAACAGCATCAGGCCCAGCATGTCGGGCGCCATTCGTTTGCGCGCGAGCACCGCCACCAAATACGAGATAAAAGCGCCAGCTGCCAGCACTTCTCCCCACCATTGACTCATCGCTAAAATCATGCCTACAGTTTAGCCCGTATGCTACGGGTCTTGCTTCCGGTTTTGATGCTTTCTTGCTTCTCGCCCGCTTTCTTAAGCCCACCAACTGCTCCACTGCACCGGAGCCAACCCATGGCCTCAGCCCTTACCGACAAACTTTCCCGCCTCGTCAAGGAAATGCGAGGCCAGGCCCGCATCACCGAAACCAACGTGCAAGACATGCTGCGCGAAGTGCGGATGGCCCTGCTGGAAGCCGACGTGGCCCTGCCCGTGGTGCGCGACTTTATTGCCCGTGTCAAAGACAAAGCGCTGGGCGCCGAAGTCATGGGGTCCCTGCAGCCCGGCCAGGTGCTGGTCAGCATCGTCAGCAAAGAACTCGCTGCCACGATGGGTGAGGGCGTCAGCGATGTCAACCTGGCGGCACAACCACCCGCAGTGATTCTGATGGCTGGCCTGCAGGGGGCGGGTAAAACCACCACCACCGCAAAACTGGCCAAACACCTGATTGAAAAGCGTAAGAAAAAGGTGCTGACAGTCTCTGGCGACGTGTACCGCCCCGCCGCCATTGAGCAGCTCAAAACCGTGACGGCCCAGGCTGGCGCAGAGTGGTTCCCCAGCACGCCAGACCAAAAACCGGTGGACATTGCCAGAGCCGCCATTGACTACGCCAAGCGTCATTTTTTTGATGTGCTGCTGGTTGATACTGCTGGCCGGCTGGCGATTGACGAAGCGCTGATGGCCGAGATCAAAGAGCTCCATGCCGTGCTCAACCCGGTCGAAACGCTGTTTGTCGTTGATGCCATGCAGGGTCAGGACGCAGTCAATACCGCCAAAGCCTTCAAGGACGCGCTGCCGTTGACAGGCATTATTTTGACCAAGCTTGATGGCGACTCACGCGGTGGCGCAGCACTGAGCGTGCGGCAAGTCACGGGCGCACCCATCAAGTTTGCGGGTACCAGCGAGAAGCTCGACGGCCTGGAAGTGTTTGATGCCGAACGCCACGCCGGGCGCATTCTAGGCATGGGCGACATAGTCGCGCTGGTCGAGCAAGTCACTGCGGGTGTTGATGTAGCGGCTGCGCAAAAGCTGGCCGCCAAGCTCAAGTCTGGCAGCGGTTTTGATCTGGAAGACTTTTTAAGCCAATTGCAGCAAATGAAAAACATGGGCGGCTTGAGCAGCCTGATGGACAAACTGCCGGCGCAGATGGCCGCCAAGGCAGGTCAGGTGGACATGGGCAAGGCTGAAAAGGACATCAAACGGAAGGAAGGCATCATTCAAAGCATGACGCCGCTGGAGCGCCGCAAACCTGAGCTCATCAAAGCCACCCGCAAAAAGCGCATTGCGCTGGGCTCAGGCGTGCATGTGCAGGAAGTGAACCGCTTGCTCAATGAGTTTGAGCAGATGCAGGGCATGATGAAGAAGATGAAGGGCAGCGGGATGATGAAGATGATGAAAAAGATGGGCGGGATGAAGGGCATGCCCAAGTTTTAAGTAAGACCAGTTTCAGGTCTTTATAGGGTGCATTTTAGTGCTCTAGACCAATAAATACGGGCGTAAGCAGCTCCTGAATTTATAGCGTTTTTGTGTCGCACGGACTTTTGGGTCGAGTCGCGACTGGCTCGTTAAAGCCACACGAGTGAGAACTTTGATAAAGACTTACAGGGTAGGCTCAGGCCAACAAAGTCTCATCCAAAGTCACCACTTCACCCTTCAACGACCGCATAGGCGCCTCAGTAATCCTGACATCCACCAGCTGCCCAATCAAACGATCAGGCCCGGTAAACACCACAGGACGGTTGCATTCCGTCCGGCCAAACAGGGCATTCGGTGTTTTGCGCGCCGGGCCTTCTACCAAGACGCGCTGGACGGTGCCCAAGCGGCTGGCGCTGATGGCTTCTACGCTTTGGTCAATCGCGCTTTGCAGATGCTGCAGGCGCTTTAGTTTGACAATGTGCGGCGTGTCGTCCTTAATATTGGCGGCTGGCGTGCCCGGGCGGGGGCTGTAGATGAAGCTGAAGGATGTGTCGTAGCCCACATCGTCAATCAGGCGCATCATTTTGTCGAAATCTTCATCAGTTTCACCCGGAAAGCCGACGATAAAGTCGCTGCTCATCGCCAGGTCGGGGCGAATAGCGCGCAGTTTTCGGATGGTGCTTTTGTACTGAATCGCGGTGTAGCCGCGCTTCATCGCCATCAAAATTTTGTCTGAGCCGTGTTGCACGGGCAGGTGCAGGTGGTTGACCAGTTTTGGCAGCTTGGCATAGGCGTCAATCAGGCGCTGTGTGAACTCATTGGGGTGGCTGGTGACGTAGCGGATGCGCTCTATGCCGGGGATATCGTGAACGTAGTCGAGCAGGGTGGCAAAGTCGGCGATGTCTGCGGATTCGCCCATCTTGCCTCGGTAAGCATTGACGTTTTGGCCCAGCAGCGTGATTTCTTTTACGCCTTGGTCGGCCAGGCCGGCGACTTCAACCAGCACATCTTCAAATGGGCGACTGACTTCTTCGCCCCGCGTATACGGCACCACGCAGTAGCTGCAATATTTGGAGCAACCTTCCATGATGCTGACGAAGGCGCTGGCGCCCTCAACCCGTGCAGGCGGTAGGTGATCAAACTTTTCAATTTCAGGAAAGCTGATGTCAACTTGCGGTTTGCCCAACTTGGCTCGTTGGCTTAGCAATTGCGGCAGGCGGTGTAGCGTTTGCGGGCCAAACACCACATCCACATACGGCGCGCGCGCAATGATCGCCGCGCCTTCCTGGCTGGCCACGCAGCCGCCCACGCCAATCAGCACGCCTTTTTCTTTCAGGTGCTTGACGCGGCCCAAGTCGCTAAAAACCTTCTCCTGAGCTTTTTCACGCACTGAGCAGGTGTTGAACAAGATCAGGTCGGCTTGTTCTATGTCTTGCGTCGGCTCGTAGCCGTCAGCGGCGTGCATCACATCTTGCATCTTGTCCGAGTCGTACTCGTTCATCTGGCAGCCGAAGGTTTTGATGAAGACTTTTTTAGACATGATCGCGTTAAATAAATGCTATTAATTCAGGAGCTGCTTACGCTCGAATTTATTGGGTTAAAGTCCGATTTGATACCTAAAAAAGCTAAAAAACAGGAAGAACTATCCAGTTCTAAGTCAGTTTTACTGCTTGTACTTGGGCAACTTGTCAAACGGCGTGTTGCCGTCGTCTTTCACAACAGGCGTTTCAAACATCGAGCGGATATTGCTCAAGACGCCTTCGGGCTGGCCGGGCATTTTCTGTTTGATTTCCTCGGCGTTCAGCACCCAGACGTTGTGTACCAGCCCGGTGTTGTCGCGCAGGTAGTTCACGATCAGCCTCTGATTGACAAGCGTCCCGGACAGGACGAGGTTGTTATTTGCATCTCTTATGCGCACGGCGGGCGACATCCTGTCGGGCTTGCCGTCCATCGCGATCTCAGGGGGGGTACGTACCACGAGCTCGCCTCGTTTGGCGTCTTTGGGGAACTGGCGAGTGTTGGGTTTTGGCTCTTCTGTTTGGGCGCTGGCGGTACTGATCAGCAGCGCGGCTAGCCCAATGGAGAATGTCGTCGTCCAGCGGTTCATGGTTTTTGTCCAGAGGCTGAGGAAAAATGTGGTGGTGATAGGTGGATTTGAACCACCGACATCAGCATTATGAATGCTGCGCTCTAACCAACTGAGCTATATCACCGAACGAGAGAGTATAACGAACAGTTTGCCTCCGCGCCGGGCAGCCCCAAGTAAGGCCAGCCCCCTCGGGGGGGGGCAGAGAACCACACGAAGTGGGGAGCGTGGGGGCTACGTTTATTTATGTTTGAACACGGCCTTTCTTTTGTTCACAAACGCATCCATGCCTTCTTTTTGGTCTTCGGTGGCAAACAGGGCGTGAAACAGGCGGCGTTCAAACATCACACCGTCGGTCAAGCCGCTTTCAAAGGCGCGGTTGACCGACTCCTTCGCTGCCATCACGGCGATCTGGCCCAGGTCGCAAATGACCAAGGCTGCGCCCAAAGCTTCGTCCATCAGTTTGTCTAGCGGCACCACGCGGCTGACCAAACCAGAGCGCTCGGCCTCCACCGCATCCATCATGCGTCCGGTCAGAGCCATATCCATCGCCTTGGCCTTGCCGACTGCGCGCGGCAGCCGCTGCGTGCCGCCTGCGCCGGGGATGATACCCAGCTTGATCTCGGGTTGGCCAAACTTGGCGTTGTCGGCAGCGATGATGAAGTCGCACATCATCGCCAGTTCGCAGCCGCCGCCCAGTGCAAAACCGCTGACGGCAGCAATCACGGGTTTGCGAATCGCGCGAATCTGCTCCCAATTGCGGGTGATGAAGTCTTTGCCGTAGGCGTCGGCAAAACCGTATTGCGCCATAGCCCCAATATCGGCGCCTGCAGCGAAGGCCTTTTCACTGCCGGTGATGATCATGCAACCAATCTTGTCGTCAGCTTCAAAGGCCTTGAGGGCAGTGGCCAACTCGTCCATCAGCTGGTCGTTCAGGGCGTTGAGTTGTTTGGGTCGGTTCAAGGTGACGATACCGACCTGGCGGCCGTCAGGGCCTTGGGTCGATGTGATGATGGTCTCAAAGGTCATGAAAATCTTTCGGGTCAATTTTTCGGATTTAGGGCTAGCCAAGCGTCTACTTTAGCCTCATCTTTTACTGCCAGGCGCCAGGTGGTGGCAGGTGGCGGTAGGGTCAGTTCAAGCCGCACCAGGCGTTTGTCACGCGATACCAGGGCGATCACTTTTTTTGCTGTGCCGGCGTAGAGCAGTAGGTCGTCCAGGCGCTGCAGCCGCCAGCCACTTTGCGGCTTTGCAGACTCCACGCCTAGCCATTCGTCACCTGATGAAAAACCAGCTTTTTCAGCTGCGCCGCCAGACAACACGGCTTTGACCACCACACCCTGAGTTTCAGTGACGCGCAGCCCCAGGCGCTGGGCCAGTTGTGCTGGGTCGTCATGCACGGCCGCGCCGTGTTGTTCCAAAAGCTCGCGAAGCGGCAGCGCGTCTTTGCCGTGCACCCATTGTTCGAGTTCAACATCAAATGAGCGATGCCCTAAGGTTTGTAGCACGGCCGCAAAGTCAGCTTGGCTCATGGGCCCAGCTTTGCAGCGCAGCCACAGTTCACGCATCACCTTGTCCAGCGTGGTGTGGCCTTCTAGCCTGAGCGTCAAATCAAAGCACAGCGCCACCAGCGCGCCCTTGGTGTAGTAGCTCACTGTGGCATTGGGGGTGTTTTCGTCCTGCCGGTAATATTTCACCCAGGCATCAAAACTCGCCTCGGCCACTGACTGCACCTGTGTGCCAGGCGTTTGCATCACCTGGTTGATGGTTTTGTTCAGCAACTTCAGGTAGCCAGCGTTGTCGAGCAGGCCTGCGCGCCGCAGTAGCAGGTCGTCGTAGTAGCTGGTGAAGCCTTCAAAAAACCAGAGTAGCTCGGTGTAATTCTCCTGCGTGTAGTCGTAGCTGGCAAATTCAGCCGGGCGCAGCCGCTTGACGTTCCAGGTATGAAAGTACTCGTGGCTGATCAGCCCGCGCAGCGTGGTGTAGCCGTCTGATACCTTGGTGTCACCCACACGCGGCAAGTCTTTGCGGTTGCAAATCAGCGCGGTTGAGTTGCGGTGTTCCAGGCCACCATAGCCGTCATCCACGGCATTGAGCATGAAAAGGTAATGGCTGAAGGGCGGCTTTTTGTTGCCATGCCAAAAGCGTATTTCTTCTTCACAAATTTTTTGTGTGTCGGCCAGCAGCTTGGCGCCATCAAAGCCAGGCAATGCCCCTGCCACCACAAAACGGTGCGGTATACCGCAAGCCATGAAATTGCCGCTCCAGAAGGTACCCATTTCAATCGGGCCATCAGCCAGCTCGTCGTAGTGGTTGGCGCTGTAAGTGCCAAAGCCCCGCTTATTGACTTTCAGTGCTGTCAAACCAGTGGCAAGCTGCCAGTTCTCAGTTTTCCTCGGTTCAATGACCTCGATGACATGCTCAAACGCCTCTTGCCCTTCAACTTTCAGGCAAACACTGGTGCCATTTAGAAACCCGCGCTGCGCGTCCAGCCAGGCGGTTCGTACCGAATTGTCGTGCGCGTAGATCTGATATTTCAGCACCAGAGATTTACCCAGCTTGCAGTCGATTTGCCAGGTGCATTTGTCAAGCTGTGTTGCAGTTAGCTTTGTTCTACCTTGATGTGCCGTCAGATGTTGCAGATTTTTCGAAAACTCGCGCACCAGATAACTGCCCGGTATCCACACCGGCAGCGCCACCCGCTGCTGCGCTTGAGGTGCGGCAATGGTCAGCGTGACGTCGAACAAGTGCGTGTGTACGTCAGCCGCTTCAATCCGATATCTCACAGGGTGAGTTAACAAAGCTTGATTTTTCATGGAATGGGGTGGTAGCCGGTGGCGCTACGCTTGACAGTGAGAATAAAAAACACGCTGACATGGCCCGCGCTGGGCCAGCCGAGTCGGTGAAAATTTGGCTTGGGTCTTCAGTTGAGTGGCGGCATACAGCACCGCCGGATGGCGGCAGCATTCGCCACACCACGGGTGGTGTGGGTACAAAGCTGCACCATGCACTTCGCGTGCAGCACGGTAGATTTCAGGGCCTTCTGGCATATTTTTTGATTCAGACCGCCGCTGCGCCCAGCACACAGCTCAGCGTGGCAACAACCGTCAGGCGCAGGCGCATCGGCAACCAGCTCGCCAGTCCTGCCGCAGGATACATTTTTCTATCAACCACGTAACATGCGACCACGACCAAGCCTAACAACGGTAGTGCCGCATAGGCGGGTATCAGCAGAGCTAGCCAGGCCATCAGCGATGGCGCGACGCCCCAGACGAAGTGAAAACGTGACGCGTCACTTCCCTGCATAAAGCCAATGCCCCAATGCACGCCCCCTAAAAATGACACGATAGCTGCTGCATATCCACCCAAGGCAATGGCGACAAAAGGCAGCAGCTCGGCATCGACCAGCCACATCAGAGCGGTCAGCAGCACAAAAGGGATCAGACCGGCGTAGCCTAGGCGTGTGATGGTTTGGTGAGGGGACATGATTTTCTAAATTCAACAACGTGCATTAAAGCAAATCGGAAAACTTGAGCACATTACGCCTGGCCCGCTCATAGAACTTGCTAAACGACCGGCAGGCCATCGTTGGGTCTGGCAACAGGCGCGGTGCGGGTGTGAGCGTTGCCAAACGGGGCAGGGCATCACGGTAGCCGGGGAACAAGGTGGCCTGTGCAGACGCGTTGCCGGCGGCTGAAAGATCCAGCTGGTTCAGGTCGCCCATCCAGATGTCGTCAGTCACGGCAATCATGGCGTCCAACACAAAACGCCAGCGGCGCTCAGACCACGGCCATGCCTCGTGGGCGGGCAGATGAATGACGCCGATGCGTAAAAAATTATTTCGCTTGTTGCAGGGCTTACGCTCAGACAGACTCCAGGGGTGAATCAGCTCGAGGTCTCTACTTGCTATATTAGTAATAGCTGCTTGCGCCCGATTTAATTGGGCTGCAGGCGTATTTGATAGGTGAAATTCGCTGAAAAGAGGAGGTTCAGTAACTTTTGGATGCTCGCCAAGCTCTGCCTTCATACCAACCCGGTCGCGCGCGACGGTCTCCAGCGCTTCGTAACTTTGGTCAATCACCGTGCCGCTGCAGTCCCAGGCTTGCCTAGCGCCCGGTGGCGCATATTTCAAAACATTCTCGGCATTAAATAAATACGGCTTGCTTGAAAACGTACCTGCTACCCATTGCCAACTGAGGTGGTTGCTGGGCAAATCGCCATCGAGCAGGTGGCCGTACAGCCAGTCAGCGCCAGCGCGCCAATGCACTTTGCGAATATGTACGACGTAACTGGCCAGCCACATGCGCAGGTGGTTGTGGAGATAGCCGGTGCCGTACAACAGCCGCACCGCGTTGTCGATGGCGGGCACCCCCGTGCAGCCTTCTCGAATATCCGTGGGCAGGGTATCAGCGTACAAGCCGTGCCATGGAAGCGTGCCGTGCATGTCCTGCAAGATCGCGTCTGGGTCTCGTTGATGCGCCCAGACATGGTGAAAAAACTCACGCCAGCAGAATTCAAACACCAACTTATCGTCGAAACTCAACGCACGGCGGCTATGAACCGAGCCTGCTGCATGTGGAAGGCTGAGGAGTCCGTGCGTCAGGTAAGGCGACAGCCCTGTGACGGTGCCGTCCAGTGCGTTGCGGCTGCGTGCGTAAGCAACTGGGTCAATCGCGTCCAGGCGCGTTTGCGCGGCTTGGTGATTGGCCTGAAAAGTAAGTAGTCGCTCGGGCACACCCAGCGACTTCAGCATGCTGGTCAACTGTTAAGGCAGCTTACTTCACATCTGTTAAAAACTTTTCAATTTGCTGCGCACTGATGGCGCCAGGTACGCGTGAGCCGTCAGCAAAAAAGATCGTGGGTGTACCGGTGATTTTGTGTTTGCGGCCAAAGTCAAGCGTCCGGTCGATGGCGGCTGTATCGCAGGTGGCTTTGGGTACGGGCATGTCCCGCACCATCACGTCCTGCCAGGTTTTGGCTTTGTCTTTTGCGCACCAGATACTTTTCGATTTGTCAGTTGAATCAGGGCCCAATACAGGGTACAAAAACATATAGACCGTGACATCAGTGACTTTTTGCAGGTCACGCTCAAAACGCTTGCAATAGCCGCAGTTGGGGTCTTCAAAAACGGCCATTTTGCGTTTGCCATTGCCGCGCACAACAGTAAAGGCATCTTTGAGTGGCAGTGAATCAAAGGCGACTGCGTTGAGCTTGTCAGTGCGCTCTTCGGTCAGGTTGCGTTTGGATTTGGTGTCAATCAACACACCCTGGATTAAAAAATTACCTTCGGCATCCGTGTAAAAAATATCGTTGTCGTTGACCCGAATTTCAAACAAGCCATTCATCGGCGTTTTGCTGATTTCGTCAATTTTGGGCAAGTTGGGCAAGCGTTCTGCGAGGTTCTTGCGAATGGCAGCGTCTTGCGCAAAAGTGCTGAAGGCCAAAATGGCAAAGCCAATGGCGGTGATTGATTTGATGAGTTTCATGGATTTTTTCAGTGGATGTTTTTAAAATGTAGCCCCGGCCGCCCGTTTGGTCAGCCAGTTTTTAAGCGGCGGGCTGGCCGCAAATCCGTTCATGCCCCAATTGCGAACAGATTGCCATACCGGCTGTGTTTGCGCAAACAAAAGCTGCAGGCCGTCGGTAACTGCTCCTACAGCGGCAACTTCAGCCCTGCGCGCCCGCTCATACCTGCGCAGCAATTTTTCGTCACCCAAACCGCGCCAGTACTCGCGAGCTGCCAGCACCGCACGCAAACTCGCCGCATCTGCCAGGCCCAAATTCAAGCCCTGACCCGCCAGCGGGTGAACCGTATGGGCTGCATCGCCCGCCAGCGCCCAGCCCGGGCCGACCCAGTGGTCGGCACTGCCCAGCGCCAACGGCCAACTGGCGCGAGGGCTGGTCAGGTGCATATTTCCCACGCTGTTTTTGCAAGCGGCAGCAAGCAAGGTGCAAAACTCATCTGGTGGCAGGCTTTCAAGCCGGGCGGCGTGTTCATCATTGACTGACCAGACCAGCGCCAGAGAGTTCCCCTGACTTCCACCCATCGGTAAAAGTGCAAGTATTTCGCCATGGTCTGAAAACCATTGACGGGCGCTGCCGCCGTGGGGCAAGTCTGATTCAAGCCGTGCCGCGATCGCTTTTTGCGCGTAAGGCTTGCGCGTCCAAACCGCTCCCAAGTCGCTGCGGCTGATGCTTTTTTGACCTTCGCAGATGATGCTCAAGGGGGCAGGGACTGGCGCATCAACTGTCTCAATCAGGCTTTGGTAGCTGCAAGCTTGCAGCAATTGCGCTTCAAGCTGCGGGACGTCGACGATCCAGGTCAGCGCTTGTTGCCCGGCTGCTTGGGCATTGAAATCGACCGAACCGCCATCGTCACCCCAAATCTGCATGGTGTTGACCGGTGTGGCAAAAGATTCGTCCGGCCAAACACGCAAGCCGTCCAGTAACTCTCTGGATGCGTTGTTCAGTGCATAGGCCCGAACATCAGTGGCTGGCAGCTTGGCTGGTGGCGCGACCAAAGCAACTTTCAGGCGCTCCTTGGCCAGTAACAGAGCCAGTGACCGGCCCACCACACCGTCACCTCGAATACACACATCAAAAGACTTGGTCATCAGGCCATTTTAGAAGGCAGTGCAAAATTGCTGCTTTGGCGATTCTTTTCGCCCTTTTTTGTGACGACGTCAACGACCTGGACCAGCCTCATGAGCGACTTAGTGAATAACAACTTCGAGAACGATGCGTTCGACTTTTCTGGCGTTATCGCAGGGCTGTTCGTTTACCCCATCAAGTCTTGTGCGGGCGTGCAGGTGCCAGAAATCATCATGCTGGATACCGGGCTCGAGTTCGACCGAGCCTGGATGGTTGTGGATGACCAGGGAGAGTTCCTGACGCAGCGCGAACTGCCGCGCATGGCGTTGATACAGCCACAGCTCAAACACTACGAGATGGTCCTGCGCGCCCCCGGTATGCTGGCGCTGCACGTCAAACTTGACGAGGTTGAAGCACCCGTGCGCGTACAGGTGTGGGGCGAGGAAGTGGCCGCATTTGACATGGGCAAAGTCGCAGCACAGTGGTTCAGTGATTTCCTAGGTACCCGTGCACGCCTTGTGCGTTTTGACCCCGATTACAAGCGCATCAGCGATCTGAAATGGACCGGGGGACTGCAGGCTCTGAATCAGTTCAACGACGGCTTCCCGGTGCTGGTGATCAGCGAGGCATCGCTTGATCATCTGAACGCCAGACTGACGGCAGCGGGCAAAACGGCTGTCACCATGGCGCGCTTTCGGCCCAACATTGTTCTTGCATCCACACCAAGCAGTCACGCTGCGACCCCACATGACGAAGACCGGCTAGGTGTACTGCATGTTTCAACCGACCAAGGAGTCTTGCAAATCAAACCCGTCAAGCCCTGCCCGCGTTGCCCCATCCCCAACATTGACCCTTTGAACGCCACCAGCAGCCCCGAAGTCGGCGACATGTTACAAAGTTACCGCGCTGATGCGCGTGTCAACGGCGCAGTGACGTTTGGTATGAACGCGATACCGCTGAACGGCCTTGACCACCGCTTGACGGTGGGCCAAAGCGTCAGAGCAAACTACCAGTTTGATTGAAGTGGGGGCGGAGTTGTCAGGCGGGCGGCAGTACCGTGCGCCTTGCAGGGTCGGTTTGCTCGGGGTCAAACTCTGACTGTGCTTCTAGCGCTATGGGGCGGGTCAGCTCAGGTTCCAGAAAACGGATGGGGCGCCGTGTGCGCGCCCCCATGTGTTTGAGCAATTCTGTCAAAGCTTCATGCGTTTCCAATGCATTTGCGGGACGTTCGCTCACCAGTACCGCCGCCATATGGAATTGCAGAATCACTTCGGGTTTGAGGCCTTTGAGCGGCATCAACCCAGACGCAATCAGCCTTGCTGACAGCGCCGTTACGGCAGAGCGCTCGGTTACACCTTCCAGAATCAGCCCAAACACCGCCTCATCCACGCGCCCTACGGTATCGACGTCACTCAACATACGCCGCAGTTTCATGACGCTGCGCAGCAGGCTTTGCTCAGCCACAGCTACCCCCCAAGTTTTCTTGATGTAGCCGTAGTTGACCAGCTTGATGTAAACCACCGCAGCGGGTTCTTTGTAGCGCATGACGCGCGAGACGGTTTGCCGCAACCGGTCTTGAAACAGCACGGCGGTCAGCAGCCCTGTCAAGGCATCATGGCTTGTCAGCGACTGTGCACGCCCTTCAACACTGTGGCGCTCTTTGGAGCGAAGGTTCAGCGCCAGCAACAAAAAAGGGATCTCTATAGCTGACCCGAGGAGCACGCCATACTGCGAGAACCATGAAGTAGGCAGTACCCCGACTCTGTCACCAACAAGCGTGCTGGCTGCTAAAACTATGGGCGTGAAAGCTATAAAAACCCACATCCCGACGGGATCTTTGTTTCGCCAAGTCAGGGCTGCACAAAAGTAGCCAGATACCATGACCGTCCCTAGGTAGGCACTTAAAATCACCACTGCAGCCGGTCGGTCCAGAAAAAATACCAACGCGCCTACCGCTAGGCTGGCGCATGCCAAGTAGCGAAGAAATTTCTCAAATCGCTTGTAACGGGCGCCCGGCTGGCATAACTTCTTAACGACCAAGAGTGCCACACCGCCGGTCAAGGTGCCCAGCACGCCGGGTGCAACGTCAGGCCATATTCCCCAGCTTTGCCAAATTGTCTGGGCACCAAGACCGCTCCAAGCGGAAGTGGCCAAGGCCAGTAAAAAAACGTAAGCTGCATACCAGCTATAGGTGGGGTCGCGATGGATCCAACTTTGGCTAAAGCAAGTCACCATGACCAGTAACATGGCACCGAAAGCCAAGCCCAAGATGAGGTATTCCGTTTGCACGATGCGGCTGTGCATGTCATGCGTGGTGACGTTTGCTTCTAAAGTGATTCCAACACTGCTCGCTATGCGTACATAGACGTCGTGAACGCCGTCAGCGCCCGCACCATTGCCCACAAGCAAACTAAATTTTGGGTAGCGCCCAGGGTAAGCTCCGTCGGGTATCGACACGGTATCGCCTGTCTTTTGTGTGACCCAAGTACCCTGCGTATTGCGTTGATAAACCGTGACTTTGTCTAACAACGGTTGTGGAAATTGAAGCAACCAATCATCGTGTGGTGCATCTAGGTTGGATCCTCCTTTGAAGCGATAGTGCAACCAAAGAGAGGCTTGAGGACCCATGGCGTAGTGCGTGCTGGCCAATGTAGGTGCAAAAAGCGCTGCACGCTTGCCTGCAATGACTTGGTCTGGCGCTGTATCGCCGGTCTGGTCAAACCAAAACGTACTGGCTGATGTGACGTCGATCAGCGGGTTTTGTGCGCTCAGTATCGTCACAGGCTGTGCCTGTGCCTGCGTTAAAACTCCAGTGCAAAAAAAGACCGCCAGTATCGTCGGTAGCCATGCCAAGGAGTGACATCGCTTGATCTCCGGGAAAGTCAATGGCCCATGCGCAAAGATCCATCGAATACACTTTGCGAATAATTTTTGAAGGTTTGACATGAGTTTGAAGTGCGGCATTGTAGGTCTGCCTAACGTCGGGAAATCCACCCTTTTCAACGCGCTGACCAAAGCGGGCATCGCGGCTGAAAATTATCCTTTCTGCACCATTGAGCCCAATGTGGGTATTGTGGAGGTTCCAGATGCGCGTCTGGACCAACTGGCAGCTATCGTTAACCCGCAAAAGATACAAAAAGCGATCGTGGAGTTTGTCGATATCGCAGGCTTGGTAGCGGGTGCCAGCACGGGTGAGGGTTTGGGCAACAAATTTTTGGCGCACATACGGGAGACTGACGCCACCATCAATGTGGTGCGCTGCTTTGAAGATGACAACGTGATTCACGTAGCCGGCAAAGTCGATCCGATATCAGATATTGAAGTGATTCAGACCGAACTTTGCCTGGCTGACTTGGCAGCGGTTGACAAAGCGCTGCACAGGGTAACCAAGCTGGCCCGCTCGGGGGACAAAGAGTCGGCCAAGCTGGTGTCGATTCTTGAAAAATGTCAGGTGGCATTGAACGAAGCCAAGCCAGTGCGCACGATTGAGTTCAGCAAGGAAGAGCAGCCCCTGCTTCAGCAGTTCTTTTTAATCACCGCCAAACCGGCCATGTTTGTGGCCAATGTGGCTGAAGACGGCTTTGAAAACAACCCTTTCCTGGACCGATTGGCAGCCTACGCCAAAGCCCAAAACGCGCCTGTCGTTGCCATTTGCGCCAAGATGGAAGCCGAGATGGCCGACATGGAAGACGAAGACAAGAAAATGTTTCTGGCCGAGATTGGTCAGAGTGAGCCAGGATTGAACCGCCTGATCGTTGCCGCCTTCAAGTTGCTGGGCCTGCAAACGTACTTCACAGCCGGTGTCAAAGAGGTTCGCGCCTGGACGATTCATATCGGCGACACCGGTCCGCAAGCTGCGGGGGTGATTCACACCGACTTTGAAAAGGGCTACATCCGCGCGCAAACCATTGCATTTGATGACTACATTGCCTTTAAAGGTGAGCAGGGCGCCAAAGACGCAGGCAAGATGCGAAGCGAAGGCAAGGAATACGTTGTTAAAGACGGCGACGTGATGAACTTCCTCTTTAGTAGCTGAGTTGTGGCACACCCCTGTTTGGCCTCACTGCGTGTAGTCCATCCTCCCCTAGCGGGGGACGCCGCTGGTGGCCAGGCAAAGCCAGTTCCACGGCGGCCGCTTGACAAGACCGCATGATTGAACCTGTTCGTCTGGCTAAACGCTTGGCCGAAATGCTTCCCTGTTCGCGCAGCGAGGCTGAACGATATATTGAAGGTGGATGGGTCAGCGTTGATGGCGTTGTGGTTGAAGAGCCGCAGTTTCGTGTGTTGCACCAAACCATTGAGTTGTCTAAAGACGCCAGCCTGTTGGGACCGAGCGCTGTGACGCTGCTGCTGCACAAGCCAGCTGGTTTTGACGCTGATTTAAAGCAGGCGACACACTCGCCTGATGATCGCAGCGGCATCAAGGTGCTGAAAAAGCATCTGTCTGCTGAATTGGTTACCCAACTTGCTTTGCCAGCCAGCGGGCTGATGGTGTTTACTGACGACTGGCGCGTGGCTCGCAAGCTGAGCGAGGACGCAGCCATGCTGGAGCATGAGGTGGTGGTGGAGGTAGCGGGCAATATCAAACCGGGCGGTTTGGATCGCTTGAACCGTGCGGATCATGGCTTTACTTTTAACGGCAAATTACTGGGTTCGGCCAAAGTGAGCTGGCAAAGCGAGACGCGTCTGCGCTTTGCATTGAAAGGCGAGCAGCCGGGCCAGATCGCCTATTTTTGCGAGAGCGTTGGCTTGAGCGTCATTGGCATGAAACGCTTGCGGATTGGCCGGGTTGCCATGAGCGGTTTGCAAATGGGTCACTGGCGTTACTTGCGGCCGGACGAACGGTTTTAGCTCGATAAAGAAAACCCACCTGGAAACGCCCAAACCAGACCCGCCGTCATCACAAAGTAGCGCGTAAATTTGCCAATCGCCATGTAAAACACGCAGGGCCAAAACGAAAACTTCAACCAGCCGGCCACCGCGCAAAGGGGATCCCCCACCACCGGCAACCATGACAACAGGCAGGCCTTTGGCCCCAGCTTTTCCAGCCATCTGACCGCCCGGCCGTGGTGCGAGTCGGGCTTGTATTTGTTGACGACCTTATGGGCTCCGTAACCCAGCCACCAGTCGAGTGCGCCGCCCAGGGTGTTGCCGGCGGTGGCAGTCAGGATGGCGGGCCAGAACAGTTCGGGGTTAAGTTTGACTAAACCGAACACCACGGGCTCAGACCCCAGCGGCAGCAAGGTGGCAGAAATAAAGGACACGACAAAAACTGTGCTCAGACCGAACTGGGGCAGCGACAGCATTTCTATCAATTGTTGGATCCAAGCTTGCATGTGATCTCGAGTATGGCAGCAGTTCGGACTAACGTTCGTCAGTTAGACGCTGCTTTGTAAGTGGGCAAGTGCGCCCTGAAATATTGTCAAGGATGATCAGTTGCTGAAATTTTAGGCAGCTACAATGTGCCTTCTTTTTCAGCAATTGCAAGAATCCCACCTCATGTTTATCGGCCCCTTTGCATTGGCAAACAACGTATTTGCCGCGCCCATGGCGGGTGTAACGGACAGGCCCTTTCGCATGCTGTGTAAAAAGTTGGGCGCAGGTTACGCGGTCAGTGAAATGGTGACCTCGCGCCGCGATTTGTGGGACACCTTGAAGACATCCCGCCGCGCCAACCACGACGGTGAGCCCGAGCCGATTGCAGTACAAATTGCCGGGACCGATGCGCAAATGATGGCCGATGCGGCCGCGTACAACATTGACCGGGGTGCGCAGATCATTGACATCAACATGGGCTGTCCGGCCAAAAAAGTTTGTAACAAATGGGCTGGCTCGGCATTGATGCAGGACGAAAGGCTGGCGTTGCAGATTGTGGAGGCGGTGGTCAGTGCTTGCGCAGCGCGCGGCGTGCCTGTCACGCTCAAGATGCGCACCGGATGGTCAGAGCAGCATAAAAACGCCCTGACGATTGCCCGCGCTGCTGAGAGTGCTGGGGTACAGATGATCACAGTACATGGCCGCACGCGCGAGCAGGGCTATAAAGGCTTGGCTGAATACGACACGATTGCAGAGGTTAAAGCCGCTCTGGCGATTCCTGTGGTGGCCAACGGCGACATTACCAGCGGCGAGAAGGCCCGCGACGTACTGACTTACACGGGGGCCGACGCCGTGATGCTGGGCCGTGTGGCGCAGGGCCGGCCTTGGATATTCCGCGAAGTCACCCATTTTTTGGCGACTGGCACACAGCTTGCTGCGCCCCTGGTCATGGACGTCAAGCGCTTGCTGATTGAACATCTGCAAGACCATTACGATCTTTATGGGGAGTTCACGGGCGTGCGCAGTGCGCGCAAGCACATTGGCTGGTATGTGCGTAGTTTGCCGGGTGGTGAGACCTTTCGGGCGCAAATGAATGTATTGGTAGGTGCCGAGGCGCAGCTACAGGCCGTCAGCGATTTTTTTGATGGCTTGGGTGCAGAGACTGACCGTATGCCTGAGGCAGTCGCGATGAACAAAAACAACGAAGAGGAAACCTGTGTATGAGGGACATATGAGCAAAAAGCAAATCGAAGAATGCATCCGGGTCAGCCTGGACGGCTATTTCAAAGACCTGCGGGGTACGGAGCCAGACCGCATGTACGACATGATGGTGCGAGTGGTTGAAAAGCCGCTGCTTGAAGTGGTGATGCAGCAAGCCGACCAAAACCAGTCACGCGCTGCCGACTGGTTAGGTTTGAATCGGAACACGTTGCGCAAAAAACTGGTTGAACACAAACTGATCCCATAAACCGACAACAATAAAAAAGACAAGCATGAACGCACTGATTTCCGTCTCTGACAAAACTGGCATCCTCGAATTTGCCCAAGCCCTGCACGCACTTGGCATCAAGCTACTGTCCACCGGCGGGACGGCCAAACTGCTGGCAGATGCAGGCCTGCCCGTGACGGAGGTGGCTGACCACACCGGCTTTCCCGAAATGCTGGATGGTCGGGTCAAAACCCTGCACCCGACAGTGCATGGTGGCCTGCTAGCCAGGCGGGATGTGCCCGAGCACATGGCGGCTTTGAAAGCACACAACATCGCCACCATTGACCTGCTGGTCGTCAACTTATACCCGTTTGAAGCGACCGTGGCCAAGCCAGGCTGCACGCTAGAAGACGCGATTGAAAACATCGACATCGGCGGCCCGGCCATGGTGCGCAGCGCTGCCAAAAACTGGAAAGACGTGGGCGTGCTGACCGATGCATCGCAGTATGCTGGCGTGCTCGCTGAGTTAAAGGCTAATGGGTCAGCTTGCAAGCTGACCGACAAGACGAAGTTCGCGTTGTCAGTAGCAGCTTTTAACCGCATCAGTCAATACGACGGTGCGATCAGCGACTATTTGTCCGGCATCCAGCCTGACGGCGGTCATGCGCAGTTCCCGGCGCAAACAAATGGTCGTTTTATCAAGCTGCAAGACCTTCGTTATGGTGAAAATTCACACCAGCAAGCCGCTCTGTACCGTGACCTGTACCCCGCACCGGGCTCACTCGTTACGTCCAGGCAGTTGCAAGGCAAGGAACTGAGCTACAACAATATTGCCGATGCCGACGCTGCATGGGAATGCGTCAAAAGTTTTAGTGAGTCAGCATGTGTCATCGTCAAGCATGCGAACCCCTGCGGCGTAGCGGTCGGCAGCGATGCGCTACAGGCCTACAGCAAGGCCTTCAAGACCGATCCGACGTCGGCGTTTGGCGGCATCATCGCGCTGAACTGCATGCTCGACGAGCGCGCCGCGCTGCAAATTTCAAAGCAGTTTGTTGAAGTATTGATGGCACCCGGCTTCACGCCCGAGGCGCTGGAAGTTTTCAAAACCAAAGTCAATGTGCGGATATTGCAGATTGATTTGCCTGTTGGCGTGAATACCCGCAACTCGGTCGATATCAAGCGTGTGGGTTCAGGCTTGCTGATGCAGACCGCTGACAACCATGAGCTCGCTTTGGCCGACCTGAAAGTGGTCAGCAAACTAAAACCCTCGCCAGCGCAACTGCAAGACCTTCTTTTTGCCTGGAAAGTCGCCAAGTACGTCAAGTCCAACGCCATCGTGTTCTGCTTGGGCGGCATGACCATGGGCGTAGGCGCTGGCCAAATGAGCCGCCTGGATTCCGCGCGCATTGCCAGCATCAAGGCCGGGCACGCTGATCTGTCGCTCGCAGGCACGGCTGTGGCCAGCGATGCGTTCTTTCCGTTCCGCGACGGGCTGGATGTCGTCGTTGATGCAGGTGCCACCAGCGTGATTCAACCGGGTGGCTCGATGCGCGACCAGGAAGTGATTGACGCCGCCGACGAACGCGGCGTGGTGATGGTGTTATCGGGTGTTCGACACTTCAGGCATTGAAAATCACTGGCCTGAGCAGTTTTTTACTGCCTATTTATGGCTTTAGACCAATAAATACCGGCGCAAGCAGCTATTTATTTTGTAGCGATATCATTTTTTGAAAAGAACTTTGAAGCTGCGTCAACGGTGGTCTCAATGTCCTCGGCACTGTGTGCCGCACTCACAAAGCCGGCTTCATACAAAGCTGGTGCGTAGTACACCCCTGCATCCAGCATGGTGTGAAAGAACTTGTTGAACGCCGGGCTGTCGGTCGTCATGACGGTGGCGTAGTTTTGCGGCAACTGGCCAAGCAGGAAAAAGCCGAACATGCCGCCCTCGCTGTCTCCGCAAAAGGGCACGCCTGCCCTGCTGGCAGCGGCGGTCAGGCCGCTCACCAAGCTTCGCGTGCGCTCGCCCAGTGCTTCGTAAAAACCTGGCTTTTGCAGTTCGCGGAGGGTGGCCAGGCCGCAGGCTGTTGCAATCGGGTTACCTGAGAGCGTTCCGGCCTGGTACACCGGGCCCAGCGGGGCTAGCTGCTCCATAACGGCTCGGCTGCCACCAAAAGCGGCCATCGGCATGCCGCCGCCTATGACTTTGCCCAGCGCGGTCATGTCGGGTTTAAAGCCGGGGATGAGCTTGGCGTACACACTTTGTGCGCCGCCCAGGGCGACCCTGAAACCGGTCATGACTTCATCAAATATCAGCAGCGCGCCGTGCTGGGTACACAGCTCGCGGCAGCGCTTCATGAAAGGCACGCTGGCTTTGACGAAGTTCATGTTGCCCGCAATCGGCTCAATCATCAAACATGCGGTGTGGCTGCCGTGCAGCGCAAAGCAATCTTCAAGTTGCTTGATGTTGTTGTATTCGAGTACCAGGGTGTGCTGTACGACTTCTGGCGGCACGCCTGCGCTGGTCGGGCTGCCAAAAGTGGCCAAGCCTGAGCCCGCTTTGACAAGCAACGCATCAGAATGGCCGTGGTAACAACCTTCAAACTTGATGATTTTGCTGCGGCCCGTGGCACCGCGTGCGAGGCGCAGTGCGCTCATGGCGGCCTCAGTGCCCGAGCTGACTAGGCGCAGCATTTCAATCGACGGCACGAGCTTGATGATTTCTTCGGCCAGTTCGACTTCACGCTCTGTCGGTGCACCGAAAGAGAAGCCGTCCAGCATGGCCTTTTGCACGGCGTCAAGCACAGCAGGATGCCCGTGGCCGAGGATCATCGGTCCCCAGGAGCCGATGTAGTCGATGTAGCGCTTGCCGTCAGCGTCCCAAAAATAGGCGCCTTGCGCGCGCTGCACAAAACGCGGCGTACCGCCAACCGCTTTGAAGGCGCGGACAGGCGAGTTGACGCCGCCCGGGATGATTCTTTTGGAGCGATCGAACAGCACGTCATTGCGGGATAGATTATTGGTCTGGTTCATGGGTGTATTGCCTACATTCAGTGCTTGGTGGTGCCGTGCGGCGGCATATCAAAAAAGGATCTTTGGGTGGAAATGGTCAAATCCGCGTCGTCGGTGGCTGGCATTTCTTCGGTTGCTTCATCTTCAGCGCTATCGTCCGCCTGCGCCCAAAACATGCGGTCGGGTACGGTATGACCCATGCCGGGGTGAAAACCTGCGCTCAGGCTTTGGTCAAGGTATGTCAGAGCCTCAGCGGTGGCCGCTTGCAAGTCGTGGCCGTTGGCCAGCAATGCAGTGAGTGCGGCAGACAGCGTGTCGCCCGCCCCTGAGAAAACGGCCTCGAAACGCTCAAATTTTTCGCTGTAAAGAATGGCTTGTGGTGTGGCAAGCGCATTGTCAATGAATTGCTCGGGCAGTGGAATACCAGTGACCAGCGTATAAGGAACACCCAACTGCGCGGCGGCTTTGGCGATGTCTTTGGCCGATGGGTTGCGCTCGCCGGGCCAGTCGGGCAGCAACCAGCGCCACAGGCTGCTGTGGTTACCGACCAGGATGGTGGTTTGCGGCAGCAGGAGTTCCCTGAACGCATCGAGATAGTTGTCAATTTTGTCTTCGTCCCACCAGGCCAGGCTGGGCATATAGGCGATCAGCGGCACGTCAGCGTAGTCGGCAGCAATCTCTGCGACTGCACTGATGTTTTCCGGGCTGCCCACAAACCCAACCTTGATGGCGCTCACGGCCATGTCTTCGAGCGCAGTGCGGGCTTGCTCGCTGATCGCTTCTTCGTCAAAACTGATGTGGTCAAAAATTTCGGCGGTGTCGCGCAAGTAGGCACCCGTGACGATGGCAAGCACGTGGCCCCCGGCTGAAGCAATGGCCATAATGTCACCTGTCAGACCACCCGCACCGCTGGGGTCGCTGGCGTTAAAGGTCATGACACAGACCGGAGCGTCGTCAACCTCGGACGCTGCCGTTTCAGGAATAGGTACGGTTGGGGAGGTGGGGTTTGCCATAGGCGATGATTTTGCCTGTCAGCAAAATAGCAACGTTGCATCGATACAATTACTTGCATTCTATGTGAAGGCAACTTAAGCTGGGATTTACGAATGACTTGGATGTGTTTGATATGCGGATGGATTTACGATGAGTCAACAGGCTCGCCTGAAGAGGGGATTGCTGCGGGCACGCCCTGGGCACAGGTCCCCATGAACTGGACTTGCCCGGAGTGTGGTGCGCGCAAGGAAGATTTTGAAATGGTTCAGATCTAAATATAAACTCCATAAGACTCACCGGTGACTCACTCAGACATCACAATCACCGGTTATCGGACAAGCATCTGAAGGTATCCATGCAAGAACTAAAGGAGTTTTCGACGTGAGTATTCCAAGTTCCGGACTCAAGGTCCTTGTCATTGATGACAGCAATACCATTCGACGCAGTGCTGAGATTTTTTTGAAGCAGGGCGGCCACGAAGTGCTGCTGGCTGAAGACGGTTTTGATGCCCTAGCCAAGGTCAATGACTATCAGCCCAACCTTATCTTTTGTGACATCTTGATGCCGCGCTTGGATGGCTATCAGACTTGCGCCATCATCAAACGCAACGCAAGATTTTCAGATGTCCCCATCGTCATGCTTTCATCCAAAGATGGCGTGTTCGACAAGGCCAGAGGCCGAATGGTGGGCTCGCAAGATTACCTCACCAAACCTTTTACCAAAGACCAACTGCTGCAAACAGTCACTGAACTAGGCAGCCTCAAACATGGAGTAACGCAATGACAATCAAAAAAATTCTAGTCGTGGACGATTCGAAAACCGAATTGATGTTCATGACCGACCTGCTGGGTAAAAACGGATTCACTGTAAAAACCGCTGAGAACGCAGAAGATGCCTTTCGTCGCCTCGCCGAGGATAAACCCGAACTGATATTGATGGACGTGGTGATGCCGGGTCAAAATGGCTTTCAGCTGACCCGCGCCATCTCACGCGACCCGCTTTACTCGGACATCCCCATCATCATGTGCACCAGCAAAAATCAGGAAACCGATCGTGTTTGGGGTATGCGTCAGGGTGCGCGGGACTACATCACAAAGCCAGTAAACGCCGAAGAACTGATGGCCAAGATCAGTGCCCTAGGCTGAGGCACCAAGCCCGAATTTCCTGAAACCAGACTATGGCGAACAGACAAGCAATTCGAGAACTCCAAACCCGCTTGGCGGATCGACTACAGATCGCGCGTACACAGGGCGTAGCGCCGTCATGGCTTGCTGTTGAGGCGAGTGGACAAAAATACTTGTTTCCGATGACGCAGGCTGGAGAAATTTTTCCCTGGGTAACCACTCAAGCCGTGCCCTACACGCAAAGCTGGTTTTTGGGCGTCGCCAATCTACGCGGCGGTTTGTTCGGCGTGGTCGATCTGGCCAGCTACGTGTCTGGGCAAAGCGCTAGTCTGAAAACCGAGTTTGCGCTGAAAGAGTCGCGCTTGGTGGCGCTCAACAGCGCTTTGGAGATCAATTGCGCCTTACTGATTGACCGACTTGCCGGGCTGCGCAATCAGGAGGCGTTCAGTGACTTTTCTGAAAAGGCGCCCGATGCCCCTGAGTACTTTGGCAACCGGTACATAGACCAAGCAGGCCAGCCGTGGCAGGAAATAAATCTCCAGTTGCTGGCTCAGCAAGCGCATTTTTTGACTATAGGCGCCTAGCGCTCACAAGTTTTTCCAGAGGGCTCATCATGTCGTTTATTGAAAAAATCCAAAACCTGTTCAAACCCAAAGATAAGCTGCCCGAAGACAGCATGGACATGGCATCCGTCGGAATGCCGGTCGACCCTTTTGCGACGGGTGCGATGAATGCTTCGGGCGATGGTGGGTCGTCAGAGGCTACCGCCAACATGATGGCCAGACAGGCTGAAGCGGAGAACGAGCCTGCCCCGCCAAGCATGATGTTTGCGGAAGATGAGCCTGCTGAAGAGGTCAACCCCGAGTTGCTCACATTACCAATTCTTGGCAGCAAAACGATTGCCCAGCACCAGCGAACTTTGCTGTTGTTCTTGGGCTTGGCGGTGCTGGTGCTGGCGGTGGTGGCTTACCGCTCGCTTAGCCAAGCTGACACCGTTACGCGCCAAATTACCGCGACCGGCGATTCACTGATGCAGTCTCAGCGACTGGCTAAATCTGTGTCACAGGCTTTGGTGGGCAGTGCCCAAGCTTTCCCTGACGTCAAGGAAAGCGCCTCAGTCCTGGCTAAAGCCGTCCGCGGCCTGAAGGCTGGCGATGAAAGCTTGCGGGTGGCAGCGGTGGAGGGTGATTTGCAGTCTGACGCTGACAAAGTCATGCCGCTGATGGAGCGCGCCGAAAAAAATGCTGCGACCGTCATGAGCCAGCAGGCGATTTTGACCCAGGTGGGTGCTGCGCTTCGGACAATTAACCGCCAGTCGTCTGATTTGCTTGAAATTGCTGAAACGGTGTCTTCACTGAAACTTCAGCAAAATGCTGCGCCTGCGGAGATTTCTGCATCTGGCCAGTTGGTGATGTTGACTCAGCGTATTGGTAAATCTGCCAACGAGTTCCTGACGCTTGAAGGTGTGAGTCCTGAGGCTGTGTTTTTGTTGGGTAAGGATTTAAATTCCTTCAAGGAAATAGCCCAAGGCCTGCAAGAAGGCAGTCCTGAGCTGCGGCTTGCGGGCTCGAAAGATCCGCAAACCCGCGAGCGGCTTGAAGCACTGATGGCCTTGTATGAGCAGACACGGGTTCAGGCTGGCGCCATTTTGGGTAACTTGCAAGGTCTGGTGTCAGCCCGTGAAGCGCAAGCCGCGATTATTTCAGACAGTGAACCACTTCGTCGTAGCCTCGAAGAGCTGCAAGGAAAACTATCAACGCAGTCTGGTTTGGGCGCAGGCTCAGTGGCGGCTCTGATCGGTGCCGCCTTGTTCGGTTTGCTTTGCGCGGTCGGTATTGCCCGAATTCAGCTGCAAGATAGCCGCCAGCGCCAAGGCGTTGCTGAAAAGAGGCAGTTTGAGGCACGTGGATTGGAGCAGGACGCCAAGCGGGTGAATGACGCCAATCAGGCTGCTATTTTGCGGTTGATGAATGAATTGCAAACAGTGGCTGAGGGTGATTTGACACAAGAGGCAACGGTGACAGAAGACATTACCGGCGCTATCGCTGACTCGGTGAACTACACGGTAGAAGAGTTGCGCCAGCTGGTCGGAAACGTACAAAACACGGCGACACGGGTTGCGCAAACAACGGCACAGGTTGAAAGTACGTCAACCGAGCTGTTGGCTGCATCGACTGAACAGTTGCGGGAAATTCGCGAAACTGGTCAGTCTGTGCTCGACATGGCTTCTCGGATTAACGACGTGTCCACCCAGGCGCAGGAATCGTCTCAAGTGGCGCGGCAGTCACTGACGGCTGCGGAGTCGGGCCTGCAGGCGGTACAAAACGCCATCGGCGGTATGAACTCCATTCGGGATCAGATTCAGGAAACCTCCAAACGTATCAAGCGACTTGGTGAATCTTCTCAAGAGATTGGCGAGATCACAGAGCTGATTTCAGACATTACTGAACAGACCAACGTGCTGGCGCTTAACGCTGCCATTCAGGCAGCATCTGCTGGTGAAGCTGGGCGAGGCTTCTCGGTGGTGGCCGAGGAGGTGCAGCGGCTGGCTGAGAGGTCGGGCGATGCAACCCGGCAGATTTCTGCACTGGTGAAGGCGATTCAAACCGACACGCAAGATGCTGTGGCTGCTATGGAGCGCTCCACGCAGGGTGTGGTTGAGGGGGCTAAGCTGTCTGACAGCGCGGGTACAGCATTGTCAGAAATTGACAGCGTGTCGCGCAGGTTAGCTGAACTTATTGAGCAAATTTCAAAATCTGCAACCCGTGAAGCAGCTTCAGCAAATGTTGTGGCAGACAACATTCAGCACATTTTTGCCGTGACTGAGCAAACCGGAGAAGGTACGCGCTCGACGGCAACCCAAGTGCGTGAATTGTCCCGTATGGCGGAAGAACTGCGTCAGTCGGTGTCCCGGTTCAAGATTGCTTGAGCTCCCTGTCTTTCATTTAGCGTAAAACAGTATCTTGAATCGGCCCATCATTTATGCAAGCCAATGACCTGAATTCAACCAGCGCGGACATTGATCTGGCCGTCAACGACTTGGGCCCGTTGGCTTGGGTGCTTGACGAACTGCGCAAATCACTGGATGGTTCAGCGAAAGCGTTAAAGCGTTTCGTCAGGGAAGCTGAAGCCGCCAAGGGCTCCGACTTGGCAACGCTCGATGCCAGCCAGTTACGCATCGCACGCCAGCAAATGCATCAGGCGGTGGGGGCCTTGGAGATGGTCGGCCTGGCAGGCCCGGCGCTGGTTCTCAGGGCAATGGAAGCCGCTGTTCAAAAGTTTGTTCAGCAGCCGGAACAATGCAATCAGGAAGCTGCCACCAGGATTGAACATGCCAGTTTTGCCCTGACCGAGTACCTCGAAGTCGTATTGGCCGACAAGCCTGTTTCTCCCGTGTCATTGTTTCCCCAGTATCGGCAAGTGCAGGAACTGGTGAAAGCCGACCGAATTCATCCTGCTGACTTGTGGCCCATGGAATGGCGCTGGTTGGAGCCAGAGCTCGGTTTCAAGTCTGAACCGCGCAATTACGACACGCCAGCCCGCGCGATTTTTGACCAGTCGGTTTTGCAGATCATGAAAGGTCAGGCGCCTCTGGCCGCGGCAGATTTGAAAGATTTAAGTCTTGGGTTTGCTGCTCGCCAGGCTGACCGACAGCCGAGAATTTTCTGGAAAATTGCAGCCGGCTATTTTGAAGCGCTGGAGCACGGTTTGCTGCAGTCAGATATTTACGTGCGCCGCGCTTCTTCCCGAATCCTATTGCAGTACGCCGGATTGAGCAAAGGTGATACAGGAATTTCTGATCGCCTGGCGCAGGATCTGCTCTTCTTTTGCTCTCAGGCCTCAGCGCCTGCAACGTCAGCGCCTGTGTTGTCTGCCGTGCGATCGGCTTATGGTTTGTCGCGTTTTAAAGCTGTGGATTACGAGGCGGTGCTGTTCGGCCGCTTTGATCCCGCCTTGTTGGCTCAAGCCCGCAAGCGTATTGTTTCTGCCAAAGAAACCTGGTCCGCACTGTCGGCTGGAGATGCCAACAAATTCAAGGTAGTGGTTGATCAATTCAGCCTGGTGACAGACTCGCTCCTCAAGCTCCATCCTCCAAGTGAGCCGCTCGCTCAGGCATTGACACGCGCTATTGATGCGACCTCCCGTTCCGGTCAGCCGCCGCCCATTGAACTCGCTATGGAGGTAGCGACATCTGTGCTTTATCTGGAAGCCGCATTTGACGATCTGGATCCCAGCGACGATCAGCTTGCTGCACGCACGCAACATTTGGCGGAACGGCTCGAAACCGTTAAAAATGGTGGCGTTGCCCAGCCGCTGGAATCGTGGATGGAAGATCTCTATCGGCGCGTCAGTGACAAACAGACCATGGGCAGCGTGGTGGGCGAATTACGTGTATCGCTGGGGGAGCTCGAGAAGTCGCTGGATATATTTTTTCGCAATCCCAAAGACAAAATCGCGCTTGCCAGCGTCCCAGGGCAGCTGGCTCAAATGCGCGGTGTGTTGTCGGTACTCGGTCTTGAACAGGCGTCTCATGCCGTCATGCGCATGCGGGACAGCGTTGAACGGATGTTAGAAACCGAAATCGACGAGGAGCACGCCCGCGCAGCTGGTACCTTCGATCAGTTGGGCAACAACTTGGGTGCCTTGAGCTTTTTGATCGATATGCTTAATTACCAGCCTGCGCTGGCGAAAAAGCTCTTTGTCTATGACGATGTCAAAGGTGAGCTCAGGCCGCTGATGGGCCGTGCAGAGAAAGCTGTCAAGCTAGGTTCAGCCAATGAGGCACCAGGCCAGACCATCTCCCAAGAGGTGAACTCGCTGGTGAAAGATGCTGGTTCAGGCGCTCTGGACGATGCGCTGGGCGTGAAGCTGAACACTTTGGCAACACACGCGGCTTTGGCTGGCCAGCCGGTGCTTGCTCAGGCAGCCCATGAGGCGTCCGTTGCCGTGTCGGTTCACGATGCCCAGGCAACTGCTGTCGCGCTCAACACTCTAGCCACGGCGGTGGCGCCAGCCGCAGGCAGCCCCGCTAGTCAGGTTGAAGAAGTTGACTTTGAAGAAGACGACTTGCGTGATATTTTTCTAGAGGAAGCCCGAGAGGTCGCGGGCAACGGGCTTGCAGCTCTTAGCCTACTTGGCTCAGAGCCGAGTGATATCAATCAGCTGACCATCCTTCGGCGTGTTTTTCATACCCTCAAGGGCAGCTCGCGAATGGTCGGCCTCAATGAGTTTGGTGAAGCAGCGTGGGCTATGGAGCAATTGTTCAATGGCTGGCTAGCGGACCAAAAACCCGCCAGTAACGATCTGCTGTCTTTGTCCAGCCAGTGTCTGACTGGGTTTTCAACCTGGATTGAAGACATCGCTACCAACAGTGATGGCGCCTGGGTAGCTTCAGCATTTCGAACCAGCGCTGAAGCCATGCGTACGGAGGGCAGGCTCAGCCCGCTTGTTTTGCCACAAGCTCCATCCTTGGCGGTCCCCGACGCTCAGCCTGTTGCACCGTCAGCTGCCGTGGATCCCGTTGTTTCTGAGCAAGCTATTCAAGCTCAAGCTGCCAGCAGTACCTCGGGCGATGCTGAGGTCGACTTTGATTTTTTTGCCCTCGATGATGTACCTCTTCAGGCAACCGCTGTGCCTGCTCTGGCGCCAGCGGAGGTTCCCTCAACCGAGCCTGAGATCCTCAACATTGCAGGCATTGACTTTGACAGCCTATCGGCAATTTCGGGCGTTCAAGATGCGGCTACAGTTGTTCAAGATACTGAGTCCGTTGGTGTCCCGGAAGTTGAAGTTTTGCAAACGCAGCTCGAAGAATTTGAGGCTCAGCGACCTGCGGAGCCGGTTCAAGCAGCGGATTCAACGCGATCGCTGTCAAACACCACAGAGTTGGTGGACATGTCTGCTGATGACTTTGACGCCCAGTTTTTAACGCAGGATTCTCAACCGCCATCTTCAAGTGATGTGGTCACTGATTTCGATTTGCCTGATCTGGAGATTGAGTCTGCCGCTTCCGGGCCAAAAGCAGCTTCAGAGCCAGAGCTTGAGTCATTGACTGCCGATACTTTAGAGTTTTCTGACGGCACAGCCAATGCTGACGATGAGCAAATCAAGGTGATTGGCGACTTGCGTATCGGTATTCCGCTTTACAACGTTTACCTCAACGAGGCCGATGAGTGGTCACGGCGCTTGCTCGCGGAGGTCTCTGAATGGGCGATGGAGCCGAGCCATCCCGTCAGCGACTCTGTGGTTTCGTTTGCGCATTCACTGGCCGGAAGTTCTGCGACTGTGGGATTTAACTCACTCTCAGAAATTGCCCGGGCGCTCGAAGGTGCTCTGCAACTGTCACAGGCGCACTATTCTGCTGCATTGGTCACCCGTTGTGTCGATGTATTTGTTGACGCTGCTGAAGACATCAGGCGCTTGCTGCACCAGTTTGCAGCCGGCTTCCTCAAAGAGGCAGACCCTGTTTTGTTGTCTCAGCTTCGTGCGCTTGAGTTTCCTGACTCAGAGTCAGCGAACGCGTCCGGGGTTGCGGAGTTGACCATGGACTTCGATGTGGCAAGTTCGCAACCGCCAGATCTTGCGGTTGCCAGCCCGGCTATCGAAGCCGAAGAGCTTGGGGCTCCTGCCGAATTAACAGTCGGGCAACCTAGCCCCTTCGACTTGGAAGTCAACACTGCAGTACTGGCGACAGTTGCAGCAGCCGCTACCTTTTCTGCACTTCCTGCGGCTGCTGAATTCAGTATGCCTGTGCTCAACACGGTCTCGGCTCCCTCGGTGGCCATGGATGATGGCGACGATGAAGACATTGACGCCGTTGACGCCATAGATGCTGAGCTGTTCCCTATTTTTGATGAAGAAGCCGCAGAACTGATGCCGCAATTGGGCGGCGCGCTTCGGCAATGGTCAGCTCGGCCCGAAAACCTCGGTGCGCGCATGGAAGTCTTGCGAGCTCTGCACACCCTCAAAGGTAGTGCTCGCCTGGCTGGCGCGCTGCGTCTGGGTGAAATGGCCCACAAGATTGAATCCGAGATTGAATTTCTAGGCATTGACGCTGCTGCAAGCCAGGATTTTGACCCCTTACTCAACCGTTTCGACGCCATGCAGCACGCGCTAGACGTGTTGCGTAATGCTGATGCAGTCAATGAATCACCGCTTTCACCTGAGGTGCCTGCAAGCCCAGCGGTTGCCACTGCAGCCGCGGCAAACCCCTTAGCAGATGTGCTTCCTGATGAGTCGGCTGCAGATATGCCGCCAGCTGCAAACGACGCCGCTGAGCCTGTCGTTGCCCGTCCAGTCGTTGGCAAGTCCATGATTCCAGCCCCGCAAATTATGGCTATGCAGCCCTTGCGGCAAGCTGCCACCGCTTCGATCCGGGTGCGTTCACAGTTGCTGGACCGCATGGTTAACCAAGCGGGTGAGGTCATGATTACCCGCTCGCGCTTGGAGGTTGAACTCAATCAGCTCCGTGGCTCGCTGGGCGATATGAGTGACAACTTGAACCGCTTGAGGCAGCATCTGCGTGATATTGAACTGCAGGCGGAAACCCAGATGCAATCGCGCCTGGCTCAGGCCAAGGAACTGCAAGCTGGTTTTGACCCTCTGGAGTTTGACCGTTTCACCCGCGTCCAGGAACTCACCCGCATGATGGCTGAGTCAGTCAATGACGTGGCAACTGTGCAGCGCACCTTGCAGCGAACAGTCGAGGCGACTGAAGACGATTTGGTTGCCCAGGCGCGCCAAACCCGGGAGTTGCAGCGGGATCTGCTCAAAACCCGCATGGTGGAATTTGAAGGTATTTCTGACCGTCTATATCGCGTGGTGCGGCTAGCTTCCAAAGAAACCGGCAAGCAGGTCAAGCTGGACTTGCTGGGTGCCACGATCGAGATGGACCGAGGCATGCTTGACAGGATGACGCCAGCGTTCGAGCACTTGCTGCGTAACTGCGTGGCACACGGCATTGAAAGCCCGGCGGTTCGCAGCGCAGCTGGTAAAGCACTCGCCGGTGTGATCACGGTTGAATTGCGCCAGGACGGCAATGACGTGTCGGTCGAGTTCCGGGACGACGGTGCTGGGCTTGATTTAAAACGGATTCGTGAGAAGGCTATCAGCTCGGGCTTGATCGCTGCAGACCAGTTCCTTGATGATCAACAAGCCGCCAACCTGATTTTCATGCCTGGTTTCACAACTGCCGCGCAAGTCACCGAGCTTTCGGGACGAGGTATTGGCATGGATGTGGTTCGTAGCGAGGTCAATGCCGTGGGCGGCAGGATTGAAACCGCCACCACTTTTGGCCAAGGGACGCAATTCAAGCTGGTGCTGCCGTTGACAACCGCTGTGACGCAGGTGGTCATGATCCGCAGTGGCGGCTTGTCGGTCGGCGTACCTGCCAACGTGGTTGAAACGGTTCGTCGTACAACCGCAAAAGATCTGCAGCAGGCTTACAACACGGGAACACTGGATGTGGGCGGCGAGGCCGTACCGTTTTTCTGGTCGGGTGCGTTGCTGCAGGCCTCTACCCAAAGCGCTGAAGTTCAAGGCAAAACAACACCCGTCGTGGTCTTTCGAAGCGCTGCGCAGCGTGTGGCTCTGCACGTTGACGAGGTGCTGGGTAACCAGGAGGTGGTGGTTAAAAACCTTGGACCTCAACTGTCGCGTTTGCCAGGCCTGGCGGGCATGTCCGTGCTGGCGTCGGGCGCAGTCGTACTGATCTACAACCCTGTGGCGCTGGCGACTGTTTATGGTCCTCAGGCCCGTGCCTTGAGTGGCGACAGTGCCGAGCCGCATATGCTGGAGGCATCTGCTGGTGACGCTACTTCCTCTGCGGCTGCGCTGCCAGCCGCCGCACCGCAGATTCCGCTGATCATGGTGGTCGATGACTCCATCACCGTGCGCCGTGTGACGCAGCGTTTGTTGCAGCGAGAAGGTTACCGTGTCGTGTTGGCTGCTGACGGCCTGCAGGCGCTCGAGCGCTTACAAGATGAGCGGCCTGCGGTGGTGCTTTCAGACATCGAAATGCCGCGCATGGACGGCTTTGATCTGGCGAGAAACATCCGCGGCGATGTCCGGCTGAAAGACTTGCCGATCGTCATGATCACCTCACGTATTGCTGAAAAGCACCGTGAACACGCTAAAGAACTTGGCGTTGACCATTACCTGGGCAAACCGTACGCTGAAGAGGAACTGATGAGCCTGGTACGGCATTACTGCAACATTGAGGCAGCTGCTTAGTCGATTTGAGGTCTTTTTTGCTCCTCTTTGAGCATTAAAAAGGCCTCTAAGCCAATAAATACGGGCGCAAGCAGCTATAAATAAAGTAGCGTTTGTCGATTCATCAAAGTCAGGTTTTCTTCACCACGGCATAGCGTTGCAAGGTCTTGGCGCGTGCTTCGTCGTGTTTTACCACCGGATAGGGGTAGGTCTTTCCCAGTTCAACACCTGCGGCAAGCAGTTCCAGCGGTGCTGCAAGCCATGGCGCATGGATGGCTTTATTTGACAGCTTGGCCAACTCAGGCACATACCTGCGGATGAACTTGCCGTCTGCGTCGAACTTTTCGCTCTGGCTGGTAGGGTTAAAGATTCTGAAATACGGTTGCGCGTCACAGCCACTGCTCGCCGCCCACTGCCAGCCGCCGTTGTTGGCCGACAAGTCAAAGTCGTTGAGCTTTTCGGCAAAATAACGCTCGCCCCAACGCCAGTTCAGCCCCAAGTCTTTGGTTAAAAAGCTGGCTACTACCATCCTCAAGCGATTGTGCATGTAGCCTGTCTGGTTGATTTGCGCCATGGCAGCATCCACCAGCGGGTAACCCGTACGGCCTTCACACCAAGCAGCAAACAAGAGTTGGGCGTTGTTGCCTTCCTCCCACTGAATTTTGTCGTAGTCGGCTTTGAACGCGTCGTTGGCCACGTGCGGAAAATTAAACAAAATCTGCACATAAAAATCGCGCCAGATCAGCTCGCTCAGCCAAACAGCAGCCCCTTCGCTGCCGCTGCGCTGCCGGTCAAGCGCAGCGCTCGCCAGTTGACGTATCGACACGGTCCCGAAGCGCAAATGCACACCCAGATAGCTGGGCCCTTTGACCGCCGGAAAGTTACGTGTTTCGCCATAGCCATCCATGCGGCTCAAAAATTCATCGAATAGCTGCGCCCCGCCAGTTGCACCGGTGGGTATTTTCAAATCGTGCAGATTGGTTTTCTCAAAGCCGATGGCCGCTAGGCTGGGCACGCCTTGTGCGTACTTTGCGGGCAACGCTGCCAACGCGGCTGCTTGGCTGTCAATCGGGTAGGGCTTTAAGTAAAACCCATCGACTTTTTTAAGCCAAGCATTCTTGTACGGGGTAAACACGCTGTAGGGCTTGCTGGCCAGCGTTAACACTTCAGCGCGCTCAAAGATCACATGGTCTTTGAAGCTGTGAAAGGCCGTGCCTTGTGCTTCGAGTAGCGCCTGTACCTTGGCATCCCGCGTCAAGGCTTGCGGTTCATCGTCGTGATTCGTAAACACGGCATTGACTGCAAGCTCTTGAGCCAGCAACGGTAGGGCATCACTGGCTGTCGCATGCTGCACGATCAAGCCAGCGCCGTGGATGCCGTGCTGAAGTGCCAGCAACGTCAGTTGTTCGTTTAGCTCGCTGATAGCTTCCCAAATGAACTCGACGCGCCGGTCCTGCCGGGGCAAGCTGCCAAGAATATCGCGGTCAAACACAAAAACGCAATGTAGCTGTGCGCACGATTTCAGGGCATGGTGCAGTGCTGCGTTGTCAAAAGCCCGCAGGTCGCGACGAAACCACATCAGGCCAACAGGGTATTTTTTTTGCATGGTTGCGATGGTAGCGAATTAGCCCGCCTGACAGAGGCAGTAGCCGACAAACCCCGCTGTCGCGTAAAATCGTCGCATGAGCATGGAATCAGATTCGACCAACTTCACGCACCACTTTTTGATCGCCATGCCCGGTCTGGACGACGCGATGTTCGCCAAAAGTGTGATTTACATGTGCGAACATTCCGAACGCGGAGCGCTTGGCCTGGTCATCAACAAGCCCAGCGACATCAACCTGAAGAAACTATTTGACAAGGTTGAGCTGCCCTTGCACCGTGAAGACCTGACGCAGGCACCCGTGTTTCAGGGTGGCCCGGTGCAAACAGAACGCGGTTTTGTTCTTCATGAGTCAGTCATGCCGGGCAATGAGTCGGTCTATGCGTCAACGATGACGATTCCTGGCGGCTTGGAGATGACCACCTCCAAAGATGTGCTGGAAGCACTGTCTACCGGTTACGGGCCGCGCAAAGTGTTTATATCGCTCGGTTATTCGTCCTGGGGGGAAGGTCAGCTGGAATCAGAAATTTCTGACAACAGCTGGTTGACTGTCGCGGCTGATCCGGCGGTTATTTTTGACACGCCGGTAGAGCAACGCTACGACAAGGCCCTGATGCTTCTTGGCCTGCAGAGCTGGATGTTGTCCCCCGAGGCGGGACACGCATGACAGTGAGCGCAAGCGCTCCTGTGGCCAGTGGCCTGCAAACCTTTTTAGCTTTCGATTTTGGCATCAAACGCACAGGCGTTGCCACGGGTAACCGGCTCACTCGTACCGCAAGCCCGCAGCCGACGATTGCCGCAAACAATGACCAACGCATGGGTGTTGTGGCACTGCGCGTTAAAGAATGGCAACCTGATGCATTGGTCGTTGGCGTTCCTTTTCACCCCGACGGGGCTGCGCATGAAAACACGGTGCGGGCACAAAAATTTGCCCGTCAATTGAGGTCCGCCTTTTCTTTGCCCGTGTTTGAAGTCGATGAGCGATACAGTACCACCGAGGCGATTTCAAGTGGCGCCAAGGATGCGGATGCCGCATCGGCCTGCATTATTCTTGAGCAGTTTTTAAGGAGTCTTCCCCATGAGTAGCCTGACCCTGGATGCTGAAGCGCTGTATGGCGATTTGCTCAAAGCCATGCAGTTGTTGATGGCCACCTATGGCGAACCTCCTCAACTGGTCGGCATAGCGTCGGGGGGCGTTTGGCTGGCAGAGCGTTTGCAAAGTGACTTGAAACTGAGCGGAAAAGTCGGGGTTCTGTCTTCAGCCATGCATCGTGATGATTTTGCCAAGCGCGGCCTGGCATCCAGCAGCCAGACACAATTGCCGTTCGACGTGAACGGCGCGCATCTGGTGGTTGTCGACGATGTGCTTTACACCGGCCGCACACTGCGCGCGGTTATCAACGAGCTGTTTGATTACGGCCGCCCCGCCAGCGTCAAGCTGGTGGTGCTGGTGGACAGGGGTGGTCGGGAGTTACCGGTACAGCCCGACTTGGCCATTGCCCGCGTGGCGCTGCCGGCCTCGCAAAGCCTGGCGCTGGCGAGATCGGACAGTGGTCAATTTACCTTTCAAGTGCAAGACAGATAAGTCAAGAGACAACTTAAAAAAGCAAGGAGAACCAACGTGCTGTACAAGCGAAACCCGCAGCTCAATAAACATGGCGAGTTGATACATCTGCTGTCCACCGAAGGCTTGCCTAAGGCCACGTTGACGCATATCCTGGACACCGCTGCCAACTTTGTGTCGGTCAGTGACCGCGAGGTCAAAAAAGTGCCGCTGCTACGCGGCAAGAGCGTTTTCAATCTGTTTTTTGAAAACTCCACCCGCACCCGTACGACGTTTGATATCGCTGCTACGCGACTTTCAGCGGACGTGATCACCTTGGACATTGCCCGATCGTCCGCGACCAAGGGCGAGTCGCTACTGGACACTATTGCCAACCTGAGCGCGATGGCTGCTGATATTTTTGTCGTTCGGCACAGTGAATCGGGCGCACCGTATTTGATTGCCCAGCACGTCGCACCGCATGTTCACGTGATCAATGCTGGGGACGGCCGCCACGCGCATCCCACCCAGGGCCTGCTGGACATGTACACCATCAGGCACTACAAAAAAGACTTTAGCAACCTGACGGTAGCCATTGTGGGTGACGTGCTCCACTCGCGGGTGGCGCGTTCTGACATTCACGCGCTCACCACGCTCGGCTGCCCCGAGGTGCGCGTGGTCGGCCCTAAAACACTGGTGCCCGGTGACATGGCGCAAATGGGTGTGCGGGTCTGCAACACGCTGGAAGAGGGCATCAAGGACGCAGACGTCATCATCATGTTGCGGTTACAAAACGAACGC
>JBBRDA010000009.1:0-44340 GCA_038204335.1 Burkholderiales bacterium | reverse complement strand
TTGCCGCCCGCAAACAAGATGACAGACGCCACAGGCTTGGGTGGGGCCAGGTACAAAAAGCGCTGTAACACGACAGGTTGGCCGGGGCGGGTGGGTATGTCTATAACTTTGGCTGGCTCTTGCGCCTGCGCGCTAACGCCGATAGCGCTGCTGAGGGCGATGATGGCGATGGGGGCGATGGCCAGCGTGGCAAGGCCAGTAAGCCAAGTGCGCGCCAGCTGTTGGGCCCATGCTTTGAAAGTGGTGCAATTCAGCGGCATAGGTGTCCCCAAGTTGTGGCGATTTGCAGTTTACGCCCGGCGCAGTGGGTGGTGTGCTGTTTTGGGGTTTTGGGTGCTTAAAGTGGCTTTTTAGGGCCCAAAAAGGGGGTTAAATTGGGCTTTTGACCAATGAATACGGGCGCAAGCAGCTACTGGTTCAATAGCAAAACGCTGTCCCGCCGCATTTTGGCGCTATTGCTTAAGGTCTCTTCGACAGACTGTTATCCACATCATCCGTATAATGCAGACAATAACTCTTGGCGTACAAACACCATGCAAACACTAACCTCCCGAGACGTGCAAAAAAACTTTGGCCCTGTCGCCGACATGGTGGCCGCTGGCCAGAGCGTTCGCGTGACCAAGTATGGCCGCCCCGCATTTTTGATCATCCCAGAAAGCGAAGATTCGGACGAAATTTTGCGCCGCGTGGCAGGCCGGCGGCTCTCGCGCTTGCTAAATAGTGCAGAAGCCACACCGGCCGCCAAAGCGCTGTCGCCCGATGACGTGCGCGAGCTGATTGACAGCTGCTTTGCGTAGCGTTGTAGTGCTGGACAGCAACCTGGTTGTCAGCGCCTTTTTAAACCCCGAAGGTATGGCCAGCGCAGCGCTACAGGTTGCTGTGGCGAACTTTGATGTGGCCGCCAGTAGCGCCACTTTGGCAGAGCTGGCAGACGTGCTCAAGCGCGACAAGTTTGACCGCTACGCGACCAAGTCTGACCGCATCACCAGGCTGGAGGCTTATGCGCAAACTGTGCTGGTCTTTGATGTTCGGCTGGAAGTGACCGATTGCAAAGACCCCAAAGACAATAAATTCTTGGCCCTGTGCAGCACAGCTGGCGCCAAAGCGCTGGTCACTGGCGACAAGAAAGACCTTTTGGTGATGCACCCTTATCAAAACACCGCTGTGCTGGGCTTGCGGGCGTTTGTGGATGGCTTTACGGCGTATTTGTGAAGGTTGTGGTGCTGTGGGAGGCTGTTTTACGGTGCTTTTAGGTGTCAAATTCGGCTTTTGACCAATGAATACGGGCGCAAGCAGCTCCTGAAAATGTAGCATTGCTTTGCTCTGGTGGTGACCCGCCAGGCTCGGTGGGCGCAGTTATTGCACTTGAATAAGCCCCCAACAGCGCCCACCTGAACCCCATGACTTTTTACCCCTTGGTTTTGATTGTTGCGCTGTTGCATGCGTTTGTGGGTTGGCGATTGGCGCCTGAACTGGCTGCGCCCTGGGGCTGGGGGCTGGGTGTGTGGCTGGTGTTGTCTAGCGTGCTGATGCCACTGGGCCTGGTGGGTAGCCGAGTGTTGCGCCAGCCGTGGGCTGAGCGCCTGACTTGGGTTGGGCTGCTGCTGATGGGGCTGTTTTCAACACTGTTTGTATTGACGGCGCTGCGTGATGTGCTGCTGCTGGCGGCTTGGGTGGTTGATGCTTTGGTGCTAGACCTGCCTTTGGCAAGTATGCGCCTACTTACGGCTGAAATAACGCCAATACTGGCTTTGGCGGTGACGGCGCTTGGCTTTTTGAATGCCCGCCGCACGCCGGCTGTGGTGCGGATTGACGTGCCGATTGCCGGGCTGCCAGCCGCGCTGCACGGTTTTACGCTGGCGCAGATCAGTGACATTCATGTGGGGCCGACCATCAAACACGCTTTTTTGCAGCGCATTGTGGCCAAGGTCAACACGATTGGTGCCGACGTGGTGGCCATTACCGGGGACTTGGTAGACGGCAAGGTGGCTGAGCTGGCGGGGCATGTGGCGCCGTTGGCAGGTTTGCAGTCGCGCCACGGCACGTTTTTTGTGACGGGTAACCACGAATACTATTCAGGCGCGCATGCCTGGATTGTGGAGCTGCGCAGGCTGGGCCTGACGGTGCTGCTGAATGAACATGTGGTGCTGTACCACGGCACAGGTACAGGCAACGGCTTGGCCGCAGATGCGCAAGAGGACTCGCAAACCGTCGCGCCGCTGGTGCTGGCAGGCGTGACAGACTTTACCGCCCACCACTTTGACAAAGCCCACCGCAGCGACCCGGTTTTGGCTTTGCAGGGCGCGCCTGCTACCGCATTGGTGCGGGTGCTGCTGGCGCACCAGCCGCGCAGTGCGCAAGCCGCGCTTGACGCAGGGTTTGACTTGCAGTTGTCGGGCCACACCCACGGCGGGCAGTTTTGGCCGTGGAACCTGTTTGTGCCGATGCAGCAGCCCTTCACGGCTGGGCTGAACAAGCTGCAAAACCTGTGGGTGTACACCAGCCGGGGCACCGGCTACTGGGGCCCGCCCAAACGCTTTGGCGCACCGTCAGAAATCACGGCTTTGCGTCTGGTAGCGGCTTGAAATAGCCCTAAAAAAGGTGCCTTTTTGGCCTTTAGGCCAATAAATCCGGGCGCAAGCAGCTACTGAATTCATAGCGAGCGTTTAGGCTAGTTTAGAGCCCGCCTAAAGTTCGATCTCAGCCGCCAGCGGTGCGTGGTCAGACAAATGAGACCACGGCTTGTGCGGTAGCACCACCGGTTTGTGGCCGATGGCGTTGCGCACGTAGATGCGGTCCAGCCGCAGCAGCGGCTTGCGCGCCGGGAAGGTGCGGGCCGGCTGGCCGTACGCCTGCACAAACACTTCATGCAGGCCGGCGCCCTGGGCCAGCTGGTCTTTGGCGCGGTTGCGCCAGTCATTAAAGTCGCCCGCCACCACCAGCGGCGCCTGCGGCGGGACTTGCGTGGCAATCAGGTTGCACAGCTTGTCCATCTGCTGGGTGCGGTGGGTTTCGGTCAGGCTTAAATGCACGCAGATGGTGTGCAGGTTGATGCTTTGGCCGGGGATGGCCAGCTCGCAGTGCAGCAGGCCGCGCCGCTCTGGCCCGCTGATCGACACGTCGTGGTTTTCAAAACGGACGATCGGAAACTTGGACATGACGGCGTTGCCGTGGTCGCCTTTGTCATACACGGCGTTGCGGCCGTAGGCAAATTCGGGCCAGATGCTGTCTGCCAAAAACTCGTAGTGCGGCGTCTCAGGGTAGTCGGCAAATTTGTTGCCGTGGTGGGTGTGGCTGCCGGTTACCTCTTGCAAAAACACCACATCTGCGCCAATTTTGCGCACCGCTTCGCGCAGCTCGGGCAAGATGAATTTGCGGTTGAAAAACGTGAACCCCTTGTGGATGTTGACGGTCAGCACCTTCAACGAAAACGTTTTGGCGGCGGTGGCCAGCGCTTCTTGCGCTTCAGCGCGCACGTCGGCGTCTGCCACTGGGGTGGCCACAACTGGTTTTGGGGACTTTGCTTTGGCTCGGGTGTCTAACGATTCAGGTGGGGTCATGGGCAGAAAAGAATGGTCAAGCTGCCATTGTTACCTTGTTGTCGCTTGAGCGGCTGTAAGACGTTAGGCAGATTTATCGCGCAGGGTATCTTGTGGCCAGGCGGGTTGGTCGTTGGCGGGTGCGACGCTTTTGATGGGTTTCAGATCAAAAAGCTACCAAACGGCGCCGAAAGTTTGCCGCAAGTCGTCGATCTGTGCGTCTGTGAGCGGCGCGGTGTTGGGTTGCAGGCAGGCGAGTTTGGCGGTTTCTTCTAGCTCTTCAAGCACTGCCATGGCCTGCATGGGCGTAGCTGCCCACACGTTGGGGCCCAAGCGCGGCAGCATAACGGCCCGGATCGGTGTGCCGCGCTCGCCATAGCGGGTGATGGTGTCGGCCACCTCAAGCGCCGCCGCCGCGCTGCCGGGGCGGTGGTAGCCGATGACCGGGACGCGGCCGACTTTCATGACGAAATAGGGCGTTAATGGGCCTAACAATTCAGCACCCAGCAACTCTGCGCCGGGCTGTTGCAAGCTCAAGGCCACACAATGCGTGCTGTGGGTATGAATAATGCAGCCTGCAGGGGCGCTAAATGAGGCTGTAGCCGAATAAATACGAGCGTGAAGCGCTATGGTTTTACTAGCTTTGTCGCCGCTGACCTGATTCGCTCTTACATCTAGCTTGGCGATTTTGGCGGGGTCTAAAAAGCCGAGGCAGGCGTCGGTCGGTGTGATTAAAAACCCGTCGTCGAGCTTGACGCTGATGTTGCCCGCGGTGGCGTGCACATAGCCCCGGTCAAACAGGCTTTTGCCCACGCGGCAAATCTCTTCTCGGGCTTGTGATTCTTTGGATGGCGTCATGCCAGCATCTTAAAAGCACTTGTGAAGAAGTCAGGGCCGCCAAAATTTCCGGATTTGAGGGTGATGTGCAGCGATGCACCGTTACTGAGTGCGTGGCACCACGGCACGCCGGGGGCAATTTGCGGGCCGATTTGCAGTTGTGTGACGCCTAAGGCTTGTACGCAAGCGCCTGACGTTTCGCCGCCCGCCACAATCAGTTGACCGACACCCAGCGCCACCAGCCCTTTGGCAATGGCGGCTAACGTCGCCTCGACCAGCGCGCCGGCTTGTTCAACACCGAGTTTGCTCTGCACGGCTTTGATGGCGCTACTTTCAGCGGTGGAGTACACCAGCACGGGCCCGGCCTGCAATAAGGGCGCGGCCCAAGCGAGCGCTTCTGCGGCGACGTCAATGCCGCTGGCTATTTTGAGCGGGTCAATGGCCAGCGCGGGCCGCCCGGTGTTGATGAAAGCCTGCACCTGTGCGTTGGTGGCCAGCGAGCAACTGCCCGACACCACCGCTTGCAAGCCGCTGGCTTTGGGTAGCACGCTGGCTTGGGCTGACGGCGCAATGCCAAAGTTCTGCGGCAAGCCAATCGCCACGCCCGAACCGGCGGTGACAAGTGGCATGCCTTTGAGCGCAGGCCCTAAGCGCAGCAAATCATCGTTGCTGATGGCGTCCACAATCGCGATGCCAACGCCTGCTGCTTTGAGCTGTTGGATGCGCTGTGCGATGGCTTCAAAGCCTTTGGCTACCACCGTGTAGTCGATGAGCCCGACCACGCGCTGGGTTTGCGCTTGCAATACGCGCACCAGGTTGGCGTCCGTCATGGGGGTAAGTGGATGGTTTTGCATGCCGCTTTCGCTCAGCAGCGTATCGCCTGCAAACAGGTAGCCTTTGAAGACCGTGCGGTTGTTGTCGGGGAAGGCCGGGGTGGCGATGGTGAAGTCGGTGCCCAACGCATCCATCAGCGCTTCTGTCACCGGGCCAATGTTGCCTTGCGCGGTGCTGTCAAACGTAGAGCAATACTTAAAGTAGATTTGGCTTGCGCCCTGCGCTTGCAGCCATGTCAAGGCAGCCAGTGATTGGGCAATGGCTTCTTGTGGGGCGATGGTGCGGGACTTGAGCGCCACCACCACCACATCAACGTCTGCACTCAATGGCCCGCTGGGCACGCCGATGGTTTGCACCACGCGCATGCCAGCGCGCACCAAGTTGTTGGCTAAATCACTCGCCCCGGTGAAGTCGTCGGCAATACAACCAAGCAGGATTTTGCGCCCGATCTCGTTCATGGCTTTTTCGGCAAATCAATACCGGGGAAGATCTTGATGACGGCGCTGTCGTCTTCTTTGGCAAAGCCTGCTGTCGATGCCTGCATGAACATTTGGTGCGCTGTAGACGACAGCGGCAGCGGGAACTTGCTGGCGCGCGCCATGTCGAGCACCAGCCCCAAGTCTTTGACAAAAATATCAACACTCGACAGCGGCGTGTAGTCTGCCGCCAGCACATGGGCCATGCGGTTTTCAAACATCCAGCTGTTGCCTGCGCTGTGGGTGATGACTTCGTACAGCGCTGCGGCATCCACCCCTTCACGCAGGCCGAGCGCCATGGCTTCAGCGGCGGCGGCGATGTGTACGCCCGCTAGCAATTGGTTGATGACTTTGACTTTGCTGCCCGCGCCGGCCTTGTCGCCCAGCTTGTAGAGCGTTGCCGCCATGGCGCGTAAAAAAGGTTCGGCCACGGCATAGGCTTCGGGCTTGCCTGCGCTCATCATGGTCATCTCACCGCTGGCTGCGCGGGCGGCGCCGCCTGAGATCGGTGCGTCAAGGTACAAAATGCCGAGCGCAGCCAAACGCGCCTCCAAGGCGATAGACCAATTGGGGTCTACCGTTGAGCACATTACAAACACGCTGCCGGGTGCCATGGCACTGGCGCAGCCGCTGTCGTCGTTGTTGCCGAACAGGACGCTTTCGGTTTGTGCGGCGTTGACGACGACCGACACCACCACAGAGCATTGGCGCGCCAACTCAGCAGGCGATGCACAGGCCACGCCGCCGCTCGCAGCAAACGCTTGTGCAACGTCACTGCGTACGTCAAATACAAAAGGCGAATGCCCAGCCCGGCGCAGCGATTGCGCCATGCCGCTGCCCATGGCGCCTAGCCCGATCAGGCCTATGGTGTGGTTCATGTGTGGGCTTTCAGCCGAGGGTGATTTTTGCGTAGCTGGCGACGCGTTTCCATTTGGCGGCATCTGCCGACATGAAAGCGCCCATCAGCTGTGCATTGAGGAAACCAACATCTGCGCCGCGGCTTTCCATGTTGCGGACGATGTCGGTGTCGCGGGTGATCTTTTCTAGCGCTTGCCCCACGCGGGCAACGATGTCTGCGGGTGTGCCTGCCGGGGCTGCCAAGCCGTACCAAGAGCTGACGTCAAAGTCTGGCAGGCCGGACTCTGCCAGCGTGGGCACATTGGCAATGGTTTTGTTGCGTGCCCGCGTTGTGACAGCCAGTGCCTTGACAGCGCCGCCTTGAATTTGCCCAATGACTGACGGCAGGTTTTCAAACATCATGTCGACCTCGCCGGCGATCAAGCCCGTCACGGCTTGAGCTGCGCCGCGGTAGGGGATGTGGGTGATGAACGTTCCCGTGCTGCTTTTGAGCAACTCGGCTGACAGGTGCAAAGAAGTGCCGTTGCCGTTGGACGCATAGTTCATTTTGCCGGGTGCGCTTTTGGCTTTGGCCAGCAGCTCTGCCACGCTGTTGATGTTGCTTTTGGGGTTGACCAACAGCACGTTAGGGACGCGGCCGATCAACCCCGCCGGAATGATTTGCTCTGGTTTATACGGCATCACCGCGTACAAAGCCGGGCTGATGGTCAGGGGCGGTGACGCCATGAGCAGTGTGTAGCCGTCTGGCGCGCTGCGCGCAACTTCAGCGGCGCCCAAGTTGCCACCCGCGCCGGGTTTGTTCTCGATCACAACCGCTTGGCCGAGCTCTTGTGCCAGGCGCGGGCCGACCAGCCTGGCCATGGTGTCTATCAGGCCGCCCGGCGGGAAGGGCACGATCAACTTGATGGGTTTGGCGGGAAAGCTTTGCGCGCTGACATAGCCGGGTACCAACATCAGGGTGGCACTGGCTTTGAGAAGTTGGCGGCGGCGTGAATCAGGATGGACTGTCATATAGGTAAGTTGCTCCGTTGGGTGGCGGGTATTTGTCAGGTCATCATACAAATTATTGGTGGCGCTTGAATTCGGGGTTTCCCGAAAGGTGCGCTGTCTTTCCTTTAGCGTCTCGAGCTGTTGGCGACCAGCGGGCTGGCCAGTTTCACGCCTTCTTGCTGCCAGAAAGCGGGGTCTGCCTGCTCAATGCGTTTGATGGCGTTGTCCATGTGGCGGGCTGCGGCTTTGCGTGCTTTGACGGGATCACCGCTGACGATGGCGCTGATGATGGCTTGGTGCTCGGTTTGTACCTGGCGTGCAAAGTCAGTGCGGCGGGCTTCGTTGGCGCGGGTGACCCGGGTTGCGCCGTGCAAAAACTGCCGCAGGTAGTCGAGCGTACTGATCAGAAACTGGTTTTGCGCAGCGTCGGCGATGGCGCGGTGCAGCGCGACGTCTTCGTCCACGCCATCGCCGCCGGACTTGACGGCTTGCTCAAGCGCGTCTGCGGCGCGCTGGATGCGGGTCAGGTCGGATGCGTTACGCCGCTCGGCGGCCAGCGCGGCAACCTCGGCTTCTAGCGCGCGTCGCACTTCAACCATTTGAATCACGGCTTGTTTGGACGCAGCCAGGCCGGTGTCAAACTGGAGCGGCGAGAACCCGGCCGCCTTGACGAAGGCACCGCTGCCTTGGCGTGATTCCACCAGCCCTAAAGACTTGAGCCTAGACACGGCCTCTCGCACGACGGTGCGGCTGACGCCAAATTGTTTGACCAGCATGGCTTCGGTGGGCAGCCTGTCGCCTTCGACCAGCCTGGCCGCATGGATCTCTGCGCTGATGGCGCTGGCCACTTGGTCTGACAGCGCAGCGCCCGGTGTGAGTGATGTGAAACGGGTGGTCATGGGCTTTTTGTTTGCTTTGCGACTTTATAACAGCAGGCATTGCCGGCGGTGCCGGCGTCCTACATGCGCCGTGGGCGATTGCTGATGAAAAATCCTGCGGGCCTGCGTTAACTTAAAGGCGTGGGGTCTGAAATGGGCCTCAAGCTAGATCTGATGGGATTCCTGTCGGCTTTGAGTTCCCTCTCCACTTTTATTTAAGGACACATGAAATGAACAAAGTTACACAATCGATTCTTTTGGCGGCCATGCTCGCTGCTTCTGGCTTTGCTGCTGCGCAGAACCCTGCCGTACCTGCGACTCGTGGTGAGGTGAAGTCTGAGGCGGCCACCGCCGAGCGTAAGCTGGGCACCGGCGAAGTCGCTAAACCGAACACATCTGACGCCATGAAGGGCAACACGTCTGGTGTGACCCGTGCTGAGGTGAAGTCTGACGCTGGCACGGCTGAGCGAAAGCTGAGCACTGGGGAGACCGCTAAGCCAAACGCATCGGGCACGATGACAGGTAATACGTCTGGTACCACCCGCGCTGAAGTTAAGGCTGATGCCGCGAGCGAGCCGCGCAAGCTGGGCACCGGTGAAGTTGCCAAGTCGAGCATGCCAAGTGCTGCGTCGATTGAGCGCAAGCGTATGCGCGACGAGAAGCGCGCTGCAGCAAAAGCCAAGCGCGAAGCCGCGATGAAGCCAGTGGCTAACTAAGCACGGCTGAGCTGAGCTTGGCCGGGTGGGAAACCACTCTGGCCTTGCCCCTACCCGCTTTGCAAGAGGCGGGTATTTTTTTTGTCTGCCGACATCGCTTGTTGCGGCGCTCGTTGCTGGGCGTTGTTTAAACTCAGGCTTTTTGGACATAAGAATGACGACGAACCGGCTGCTTCCTTGTTTGTTTGCCGCATTGAGCCTGGTAAGCCTGCCTGCGCTGGCGGCTGGTGGTCACCATGCGGTGGACGACGCGGCCGTGCTGGATGTTGGCAAGTGCAAGCTGGAGGGCTGGGCCGAGCGGGAGACTGGCGGCGCACGCTCGCTTTATCACTTGGGCACCGGTTGCCGGGTTGGGCCGGTTGAACTGGGTCTGAATCTGGACAATGAAAAGCAAACTGTTTCAGACGCGGCCACCAGTTTTGGCCCACAAATCAAATGGGCTTACCCCTTGCTTGATGCCGTCAGCATTGGCGTGGTGGCGTCGGCCAAGTTCAACAGCCAGTCGCCGCGTTATGCCAGCAGTACGCTGGTGGTCCCCTTGACCTGGCGCGCGACAGACACGCTGTCTGCCCATGTGAACTGGGGGCGCAACTTTCTGCGGGGCGGTGTGGGGCAGCCGCGCGGCGGCGTATCGCTGGAGTGGGCGCCCGTCAGCGATCTGTCTTTGGTGGTAGAGCGGTTTCGTGAGGCTGCCAATAACTCAACTCGCTTGGGTGCGCGCTACGCGCTGACGCCCGACATCAAGCTGGATATCAGCCGTGCGCGCAGCCTGAGTGCGGGCGGCGTGAGCTGGTGGACGGCGGGCGTGATCTGGGAGTTTGACCGCTAATTTAGGGGGTTAAAAGTGGCTCTAGCCCAATAAATACGGGCGCAAACAGCTCCTTTATCAATAGCGGCTTTCCGCCCGTGTGATCTAGACCTTTCGGTTGCCAGCGCCCGCTTTGCTTGCGCCGTACCAGCACCGGTAAAAGCTGGCACACACCTTGCATCTCATCTTGTACACAAGTATGGATGCTTTAAATTGGTGCAACTTTTAAATCCCGCTGAATCTACCGAAAACCCGCCGCTGGCTAAGCCTTTAGCGGTGGCTCCGGTTGCGGGCGGCCTGGCGCCCGAGGCGTGGATTTGCAAATCTCCGGCGTCGGCTACGCGCCCCAATGTGGTGCGCGGCGGTTTATCAGGCCTGAGCTTTGCCATCAAAGACAACATTGACGTTGCAGGGTTGCCCACAACGGCGGCCTGCCCGGCGTTTGCCCACACGCCCACCGCTAACGCGGCGGTCGTACAAAAGCTGCTGGATGTAGGTGCATCGCTGGTTGGCAAAACAAATCTTGACCAGTTTGCCTGTGGCCTGAACGGTACACGCTCACCCTATGGGGCGGTGCCCAACGCCATCAACCCGGCTTATGTGTCGGGGGGTTCGAGTTCGGGCTCGGCTTACGTGGTGGCCACCGGGCAGGTTGACTTTTCACTGGGGACGGACACAGCGGGTTCGGGCCGCGTACCGGCGGGGCTGAACAATATCGTGGGCTTGAAGCCGTCGCGTGGACTGATCAGCACGCGCGGCATTTTGCCGGCTGCGCAGAGTGTGGACTGCGTGTCTATTTTTGCGGGAACAGTGGCCACGGCCGTCAAGGTGCTTGAGGCCGCTATGGGCTATGACGCGCAGGACGCGTTTTCGCGCAAGCTGGTGTTGAACGATCAGGCTTATCCGGTAGCTTTCAGGTTTGGCGTGCCATCTGATCTGGCGTTTTATGGCGATGACTTGGCCAGCGCGGCGTTTGACGAGGCGATTGAAAAGCTGCGCGCTATGGGCGGTACGCCAGTGACCATTGACTACACGGCGCTGCAGGCGGCAGCTGCGCTGCTGTACGGTAGCGCGCTGGTTGCCGAGCGCTACGCCGCCATCCGCAGTTTTTTTGATGCTCATGAGTCCGAGGTGATGGAGCCGGTGCGCAGCATCATTGCCAGCGGCCGCAATTTCAGCGCAGCTGATTTGTATGAGGCCCAAACCCGGCTCAAGCTATTGGGCCAGCAAGCAGACGCGATGTGGGCCGACATTGACCTGCTGCTGGTGCCAACTGCACCCACGCATTACACGATTGCGCAAATGCTGCAAGACCCGGTGGCGCTGAACCGCAACCTAGGCGCGCATACCAATTTTGTCAATCTGCTCGACTACGCGGCACTGTCGGTGCCCAGTACCATGCGAGGCGATGGCCTGCCGTTTGGCATCACCTTGATTGGCCGCTGCGCCAGCGATTGGCAGCTCGCAGAGCTGGGCCAGCGTTACCACCACGCAAGCGGGTTGTCGCAAGGGGCAACCGGTCAGCCGTTGCCGCCCATGCAAACCATCGCGGGCATCAAGCCAAGGCCCATGGTGGATGTGGCGGTGGTGGGCGCACACTTGTCGGGCATGCCGTTGAACAGTCAGCTCACCGAGCGTGGTGCAACGCTCGTCAAAACTGCACACACCGCGGCTGACTACAAGCTTTACGCTTTGCCCGGCACCACGCCACCCAAACCCGGCATGTTGCGCGTCGCACCCGGCCAGGGCACAAACATTGCTGTGGAGGTGTGGCGCATGCCCGCCGAGCATTACGGCTCATTTGTTGCGCTGATTCCGTCGCCGCTGGGCATCGGCACGCTAGCGCTGGCTGACGCCGGCACGGTGCAAGGTTTTGTGTGCGAAGCCGAGGCTTTGCATGGTGCACAGGACATTTCTCATTTCGGCGGCTGGCGCGCTTACATCGCGTCGTTGTCCGGCAAATAAAGCTACTTCCCCCGCCACCCCTTTCACGTCAACTTTCGCCACTGCTTTTTTTAACGACTTAACTCTGGAGCTTCATATGTCATTGCACCCAACCCGCCGAAAAATCATCACGACCACCGCTGCCGCGATGGGTGTGCTTGCAGCGCCCGCCATCGTGCGCGCCCAAACCGGGCCGAAAATTCGCGTTGGCTACTGGCCGATTGCTGCGGGCCTGCCGTTTTATGCAGCGGTTGAGCTGGGTTACTTTAAAGACGCTGGCGTCAATGTTGAGGTGATTCGCCTGGCAGGTGCGCAACAAATCATGGAAGGCATGCTGGCTGACCGGGTGGACGGCTGCGCCAACGGTACCGGCTCTGGCAATATCGCGGTGGGCGAGCTGGCCGCGCCTGGTACGTTCAAGATTTTTTGCTCCAACCCGAGCAATGTCAGAAACGTGCTGGACGAAGTCATCGTGCCGATCAACAGCCCGGTCAAAGTCATGGCCGACTTGAAGGGCAAAAAGATTGGTTCTGGCCCGGGCATTCAAAACGTAACCTTGGCTAAAACCATCATGGAGCGCAGCGGTGCGACCGGCGTAACGGTGACAGAACTGCCGATTGGCCAGCATGTCGCTGCACTTGCTGCAGGCCAGCTGGACGCTTGCTACACGCTCGAGCCTACCGGCACGATTGGCCGCCTGAACGGTACGACACGTGTGCTGGAGGCGGGCGTGATTTCTAAATATGTGCTGGGTGACCCGATGGCGCCATGGTTTGGCGGCTCGGCAGCGCTGACCTCCGCCTTCATCAAAAAGCACCCGGAAGACGCGAAAAAATACATTGCCGCTTACGCCAAGGGCGTGACCTATGTGCGCACCAAAGCCGTCGAAGCACGCCAGTACCTCAAAGGCTACACCGCCATTGAGGGCCCACTGACGGGCGAGGTGCCGCTGGCCGCGTACACGATGTTCAATGAGTTCACGCCAGCAGATATTGGCCACTTTCAAAAGTTTTTTGACCTGTTCACCGAGCGCGGCGTGTTTGCCTCCCGTCTGATGGTCGAGTCCATGCTCTACAAAGGCTAAAGACCATGACGACAGACACCATCATTGCAACGCCCGGGTCTGGCAAACCCGCTGGCACGCCTTGGGCAGCGCCGCAAAACTCTGTTGCTGTCGTCCCAAAAACCCGCTCTTTTGATAAAGCACTGCCCTTCATGGGGCCGGTGTTGCTTTTGCTGGTGTGGGATCTGGTGGTGCGCTTCGGGCTAGTCAAGGCGATTTTGCTGCCGCCGCCCATTGACACGGTTTCAGCACTTCTCAGTGGACTGGCCGGTGGGCCTTTGCTGACCGACTTTGGTGTGACGCTATGGCGCACGGTGCAAGCCTTCTTGATTGCCAGCGCGGTAGGGGTTCCGCTGGGCATTGTGTTGGGCAGCAACGAAAAAGCCTACCGCAGCGTAGAGTTTTTGATTGATTTTTTCCGCTCTACACCGTCATCCGCGCTGATCCCGTTGTTCATGATGATCTTTGGCATATCTGACATCAACAAGGTCGCGATTGCTGCGTTTGGTGCGTTTTTGATTGTGGTGTTTAACAGCGCTTACGGCGTAATGAACGCCCGTAAGCAGCGCGTGATGGCGGCCAAAGTTATGGGCGCGTCGCGCTGGCAGGTCTTCAAGGATGTGCTGGTGTGGGAAAGCTTGCAGCCCACCTTTGTCGGCTTGCGTTCGGCGGTGTCGATGGCACTCGTGATCGTGATCGTGGCTGAAATGTTTATTGGCGCCGACAGTGGGCTGGGTAACCGGATCATCAATGCCCAGCAGGTGATGCGTGTCAAAGACATGTACGCCGCCATTCTGTCGGCAGGCGTGATGGGCTATGCGCTGAATGTTTTGTTTTTGGTTTCCGAGAAAAAGATTGTGCATTGGAGTGGAAGATGACTGAAGTACTCAACGCGCCGGTATTTGCCGACGTACCCGTGCCCGCCTTCCAACCCGGCCCGGCGGGCACCCACATCACCATACGCGGCCTGACCAAATATTTTGCAGGCTGGCCGTTGTATGAGAACTTCAATCTGGACATTCCAAAGAGCAAGATTGTGTCGGTCTTTGGCCCCAACGGCTGCGGCAAATCCACGTTGATCAACATGATTGCCGGGCTGGTGCCGATTGATTCAGGCGAGATTTTGTTTGACGGCAAGTCGCTCAAAGACACCAAGATTGGCTACGTCTTTCAAAATTACCGCGAGGCGCTGTTCCCGTGGATGCGCACCATCGACAACATTGCTTACCCGCTTAAGCTGGAGGGCAAGTCAAAAGCCGAGGTGGATCGCCGCATGGCCGAGTTGGTGGCGTCTTTTGATGTGAAGTTTGACCTGAACCGCTACCCCTACGAGTTGTCGGGCGGGCAGCAGCAAACAGCATCGATCATGCGCGCGCTGGCACCGAATCCGGAGGTTCTGTTTTTGGATGAGCCCTTTTCGGCGCTGGACTTTGAAATGACGCTGTTTATCCGCGAAAAGCTGCAGGAAGTCTTCATGCAGACCGGCACCACCATGCTGTTGGTGTCACACGACCTGGAAGAGGCGGTGTACCTAGCCGACCAGGTGCTGCTGCTCACCAAGCGGCCCACCACAGTTGCGGAAATCCTGGACTACAAAGACGCACGGCCTCGCACGCTCGAAACTTTGTCTGAGGCCAGCTTTATCAGCACCAAAAAACGCAGTCTGGAAATCTTCCAGCGCGAAGTCAGACGCTGAGGTGCACGAACATGACTGATGAAGAAGTTCTGGGTTACGTCAAGGCCTCGGCCGTAGCGCTTGGCTTGGCATTGAGCGAGGCTCAGCTGCAACGTGTGGCCGTGCACTTGGCGCGCACCGCCGGTATGGCTACGCAGCTTGAGGCCTTTGCGCTCCGGGTGGAGGACGAACCGGCTGAAATTTTTATTCCCGCGCCTTTTCCGACAACAATTTCCGCGCACGAGCAGCTATGAAACCAATTCCCTTGAATGGCGTCGCCATGGTCCGTGCCATCGCCGCGGGTGAGCTAAGCGCTGTGGAAGCTTTGCAGATGTCTGTCGATCGCATCGAGGCGACTGACGCCCGTGTCAATGCATTTACTGGCCGGAGTTTCGCCCGGGCTCGCTCTGAAGCCGCCGCTGTAGACGCAAAGCGCGCACGGGGAGAGGCCTTGGGGCCATTGGCTGGCTTGCCGTACGCGGTCAAAAATCTGTTTGACATTTCTGGCGAAGTCACGCTGGCGGGCTCTACCATCAACCGCAGCAATGCGCCGGCTACCGAAGACGCTGTGCTGATTGAGCGCCTTCAGGCCGCTGGTGCTGTGCTGGTTGGCTCGCTCAACATGGACGAGTACGCCTACGGTTTCACCACCGAAAACACGCACTACGGCCCGTGCCATAACCCGCACGATCTGGCGCGTATTGCGGGCGGGTCCTCCGGCGGGTCTGGTACAGCAGTGGCCGCTGGGCAGGTCCCCCTGGCGCTCGGCTCTGACACCAACGGGTCTATCCGCGTGCCTGCGTCGCTGTGCGGCGTCTGGGGCCTCAAGCCCACCTTTGGGCGACTGTCGCGCCGTGGCAGCTACCCCTTCGTTCATAGCCTGGATCACTTGGGCCCCCTGGCAGACAGCGTAGAAATGCTGGCGCTGGCCTATGACGCGATGCAGGGCGCCGATGCGCTGGACCCGGGCTGCCACGCACTACGGGTGCAAGCCGTTAGCCCAAGCCTGGATGCAGGCGTAAAAGGCCTGCGTATTGGCGTGTTGGGGGGCTATTTCAGCGACCATGCAACGCCTGCAGCACGCGCGTCAGTCGCCACCGCAGCGGCCGCACTCGGCGCAACTGCCGTGGTGGAGTGGCCCGATGCAGCCCTGGCGCGCGCCGCTGCGTTTATTGTCGGTGCCAGCGAGGGCGGCACCCTGCATTTGAAAGACCTGCGTACCCGCGTCGCCGAGTTTGAGCCACTGTCGGTAGACCGCTTTCTTGCGGGCGCCCTGCAGCCCGGCGCTTGGTACGTCCAGGCGCAGCGCTTTCGCCGGATTTACCGTGACAAAGTCAATGCCTTGTTCAGGGATTGGGATGTGTTGTTGGCGCCAGCCACGCCGGTCAGTGCGCCAGAGATCGGCACCGAGTGGCTGGACATCAACGGCACGCAGATGCCCTGCCGACCCACCGTCGGTTTGCTGACGCAACCGATCTCTTTTGCTGGCTGCCCGGTGGCGGTAGCGCCTATGTGGCCCGACGCAACGGCCGGCATGCCGATCGGTGTGCAAATCATTGCGGCACCTTGGCGCGAAGACCTTGCCTTTCGTGCTGCGGCGCTACTGGCACGCGCTGGTGTCGCCGGGGTTAAACCCGCCAACTTGTAAAAACATGAACACACCGTCTACCGCCGTCAACCTACCCGATGTTCTTGCCGAGGTCACGGCCCAATTTGCGCGCTATGAGACAGCCCTCGTTACCAACGATGTCGCCGTTCTTGACGAGCTTTTCTGGGACAGTCCGCACACGCTGCGCTATGGCGCCACTGAAAACCTGTATGGCTATGACGAAATTCGGGCATTTAGAGCAGGGCGTCCCGCACTGGCGCTGGAACGTGCGATTCTAAAAACCGTCATCACCAGTTACGGCCGTGACTTTGCTACTGCCAATGTCGAGTTTCAGCGGACCGGCAGTGCGCGCAGTGGCCGTCAAAGCCAAACCTGGCTGCGGACGCCCGACGGTTGGCGTGTGGTGGCTGCGCATGTGAGCTTGCTGGATGCGCCGGTAAAGCCAGCGCCTACCTGAACTCTGAATGAACCGAGCACTTTCCGTTTTTGGCAAGCCGTTCTGGATTGGCCCGCTGCTGATCTTTGCAATTTGGTGGCTGGCTGCAGCGGGTCAGTGGATCAGCCCCAAACTCCTCCCCGACCCGATATCAACCATTGCAACTTTGTGGGGCTCGCTGGCAGACGGCTCTATCGCCGGGGACTTTTTTGGGACGCTTAATCGCACGCTGATTTCATTTGCCATCGCTGCGGCGCTCGGGGTACCCGTAGGCATTGTGCTGGGGTCCGATAAGCGCATCTATGGCGCGTTGGAGTTCGCCATCGATTTTTTTCGCTCCACCCCCGCAACTGCCATGTTTCCGTTGTTCCTGCTGATCTTCGGCACGGGTGAGGAGTCCAAGATCGGCGTCGCGGCGTTTTCCGCCTGGCTGGTGATTGTGTTCAACGTGGCTTACGGCGTTATCAATGCGCGCCCAACGCGGGTTTTGGCGGCCCGCGTGATGGGTGCCTCACGGCTGCGCATCTTTCGCGACGTGATGTTCTTCGAGTCCCTGCCACAAACTTGTGTCGGCCTGCGGCTGGGCGTTTCGTACGCGCTTGTCGTGATCATCGTGGCCGAAATGTTTATTGGTTCCGCCAACGGCATGGGGCGCCGCATCATCGACGCGCAGCAGGTGTTCGACCTGCGCCAGATGTATGCCTCGATTATTGCAACCGGCTGCCTAGGCTATGGGCTCAATGTCGCCTTCTTGGCGCTAGAGCGCCGTTTCGTCAAGTGGTCAGGCAAATGAATTTTTCTTCAACTCCCGGAGTCCCGCTATGAACCTTCAACGCCGTCATATCCTTATTGCAAGCGCTGCGTCGGCGGCGGCGCCTTGGGTTCACGCCCAGAAAGCCGAGAAAGTCAAACTGTCTTGGCTGCCCATCATGCAGACCACCGCACTTTACGTTGCCGTACAGGATCGGCTGTTTGAGCGAGCCGGGCTCGATGTAGAGCTGGTGCAGTTTCAAAACCCCAACCAGATCATTGATTCACTGGTTGCCAACCAGGCCGACGCGGGTGCGCCCGGTGCTGCTGCCGGCATCACCATGCTGGCCGAGGCGCGCTACCCCGGCAGTTTCAAGGTGTTCGGCCTGCAGGGCGGTGGCCTCAAGGTCAACCGCGTCAATGATGCGTTGATTGTCAAAAAAGGTTCACCCATTAAGTCCTTCAAGGACTTGGGCGGCAAGTCGCTGGGGCATCTGCCGGGCATTCAGTGGCGCACCATTTCTCGCCACATGATCCGTGCGAACGGCCTGGATCCAGACAAGGATGTGCGCCTGCAGGAAATGGCTGTTGGCCTGCAGGTGCAGTCGGTGGTGGCGGGAAGTGTGGATGCAACTTTGTCGCTAGAGCCTGTGGGGTCGATCGCGTTAGCGTCGGGCGAGGCAACCCTGGCGATGGTGAATCCCTGCGCACAAGTGATCGCCGATCCGTTTTATTCCGGTGTGTCGGTGCTGACAACTAAATTCCTGAAGGAGCGCCCACAGGTCGCTCGCAAGCTGGTGCAGGTGCTGGATCAAGCCACCCGTGTCGCCAATACTGAATTCGACCGTGTTCGGCCTTACTTTGCGAAATATACGGCGATCAAAGGCGACAACGTGCGGATCATCGCCCAGCCTTATTTGCGCGCCTGGAACGAGCTGAGCGATGTCGATGTCAAGTCGTACCAAGCGCTGGTCGATGTTTTCCATAAGGAAGGCGTCTTGAAAGAGCGCATGGATGTGAAGACCGTACTGCTCAAACCTTCAGACCTTGCCTGAGCCGGGGGAAATTTTATGAGCGGTTATCACGATATTGGCGGGCATCCGGCGGGCCCGATTGAAAAAACAGAGTTGCCGTTCCAGCATTGGGAAAAACAGGCCGAGGCGATTCGCAACTTATTGGGTGACGGTGCCAGGCGGCTTATATCGCTCGATGAAATTCGGCTTGGTTTTGAAAGTTTCGGTCTGGAGAAGTATCAGGCTTACTCGTTTTATCGCCGCAGGCTAGAGGCCATGATCGACACCCTAGAGAAAAAGGGGGTGCTGACAAGAGACGAGTTTGAACAAGAGCTACTTGCCGTGCAAGCTGAATGGCTGTTGCCAACCGCAGATACGGGTGAGCGTTGTGGCGGCTAAATTGAACATCGCACGATTCACTGTGGGCGACAAGGCGGTCGTGGCGAATCTGCAAAAGCCGGGTCATGTGCGCACGCCCGACTATTTGATCGGCCACGTCGGAGAGGTCATTCAGTTCTGCGGCTATTTTTTGAATCCGGAAGATCTGTCTGTGGGGATCACCTCTGGCCCTGTGATCCCTTTGTACCGTTTGAAATTCAGCATGGGCGCGCTGTGGCCCGAAGAGCCACGTCGTCACCCGGACGACGTTTTATGCATAGAAGTCTATGACCATTGGTTAACGCCGCTTGGTCAAACTCAGGAGCCTTTGTGACTACACCCTTCGTTCCTTTGAGCTCCAGCCATGCTCATCAACACGACCATGACCATGACCACGATGGCCATCATAGCCACGCAAAGCATGAAAACGATGTGCATGAATACGGGGCGTTGGTGGTCGAGGATGACGCTGGAAATGTCCTCGCGCAGCAAATGGTTCTTGCGCTGCAGCGCATCTTGGTTCGTAAAGGCTTGTTGGCTGCAGGCGAAGTCCCCTCACAGATACAGGCCCTAGAAGCCCCGGGTACCCACCTGGGCGCCAAGATGGTTGCGCGTGCCTGGATAGACGCTGAATACAAACAGCGCTTGCTGGCCAACGGCAAGGACGCCGCGGCGGAGTTGAAGATCAAGGTTGGAGAAGCCCAACTGGTGGTCGTGGAGAACACCTCTTCTTTGCACAATGTGGTGGTGTGCACGCTTTGCTCTTGCTACCCAAGGTCGATTTTGGGGCAGCCTCCCTCTTGGTACATCAGTGCTGCGTATCGGGCGCGTACTGTTCGCGAGCCAGCTCGCGTGCTTGAAGAATTCGGTCTGGTCTTGTCCGGTGAAACAGCTATTTGCGTGCACGACAGCAACGCAGATATGCGGTTCTTAGTGCTCCCGCAACGACCCGGTGGAACCGATGGCTTGACTGAGGATCAGCTCGCGCTGCTGGTGACCCGCGACAGCATGATCGGTGTGGCCCAAGTAGCCAGCCCCTAAATAGACATTCACGGAAACTCATCATGCAAATGCCAATCAAGAGGTTTAAGTTTTTCGCGGTTGCGGCAATGACAGCCTTCGCTGCGTCAAAAGTTTTGGCTCACCATCCGACAGGTGGCGAAGTCCCTAGTACTGCTTGGCAGGGCCTGCTTTCCGGTTTGGGCCATCCCATCATTGAGATAGACCATTTGTTGTTTTTGTTTGGCGCTGCGTTTGTTGCCGCATTCGTTGGCGCGCAGCCTAAAAGAGCCCTCTTTGCGCTGGCTGTTTACGCCTTGGCTGGAATGCTTGGCACGGTATTCAGAGCCGGCGGAATCGAATGGGCAATGACCGAGTGGTTGGTACCTCTGTCGTTGCTTGTCTTGGCTTTTAGTCTTTGGCTGTGTTGGGTTCCCGCTGGCGCGATCACCTTGGTGATGGTGGTCATTGCCGGCATGGGTCATGGGTATGCCTATGGTGAAGCGATTCTGGGGTCTGAAATGGGTCCCTTGGCCTGGTATCTTTTCGGCCTTTTCCTCATTCAAACTCTTTTGATGACGTCCACCTATGTTTTGGTACGGCACTTGCTTGTTCGCAGTCAGTTAGGGAGTCGGCTAACCGCACGGGCGCTGAGTGTCGTATTAAGCGCTACTGCAGCTTTCGCGATGTTATCGGGCCTTTCAGTTTGACCCATTCTGATTTTTGGCTACACAGGACATGACCACTTATTCCAGCTTTCAAGCCAACCCTTACCGGTGGCCCTACAACGACACCTTTGCGGCGCACAACACTGCGTTGGTTGTCATAGACATGCAAACAGACTTTTGCGGGGTGGGTGGCTATGTCGACACGATGGGTTATGACTTGTCTTTAACCCGCGCACCTATTGAGCCGCTGCGGAAATTGTTGGCTCGCTGCCGGGAACTGGGCTTTCATATCGTGCATACCCGAGAGGGTCATCGCCCAGACCTGTCAGACCTTCCTGCAAATAAGCAATGGCGTTCACGCCAGATTGGGGCGGGTATCGGCGATGCCGGACCTTGCGGACGGATCTTGGTGCGCGGCGAGCCGGGCTGGGAGATCATTGCAGAGCTGGCGCCGCTTGCCGGCGAAGTCGTCATCGACAAACCCGGGAAGGGATCATTTTGTGCGACCGACCTGGAGTTAATCCTGCGCAATCGCGGCATTTCCAATCTTATTTTGACCGGCATCACGACGGATGTCTGTGTTCATACAACGCTGCGCGAAGCCAACGACCGTGGCTTTGAGTGTTTGGTGGTGTCGGATTGCACGGCTGCGACTGACGTCGGGAATCACGAGGCGGCATTGAAGATGATCACCATGCAAGGCGGCGTATTCGGTGCGCACGCGCCGAGTCAATCGCTTTTGCGAGCTATTCAAGTGGCTATTTGAGTGCGTACGTCCCAAGCTGTCAGGTCTTGCCAGTTTATTTTTTAAGAAAGGTTTGAACATGAAAAATTTGAGCGATTCGAATCTGAATCGGTCGGCTGTGGCAACGCGACGCGGGGCTATTCAGACCTTGGTATTTGGCTCCGGTGTACTGGCTTCAAGTTTTGCGCGGTCAGCTACTGGCAAAACTGATACCGACCACCCAACCAAGCCCTCGAAAATGATCATTCCGTTTCCGGCTGGAGGCGCAACCGACTTTGCGGGCCGCGCCATAGGTACAGCGCTGTCCCAGCTTTGGAGCCAGCCGGTTGTGTTTGAGAACCGCGTTGGGGCGGGCTCCACCATTGGCACAGAAGTTGGAGCGAAGAGCGCGCCGGACGGTTACACATTGGTCATGGGCATACCGGCAGGCGTCACGATTGCGCCGCACATCTACCCCAAGCTGGGATATGACCCGATTGTTGACTTGATACCCGTGGCACTTTTCGCCACCTCCCCGCTGGTGGTGGTGGTTCCAATTAATTCGCCTTTCAAAACGTTTCCTGAGCTCGTTGCTTATGCCAAGGCCAACCCGGGCAAATTGAGCTACGCGTCAAATGGAAGCGGTTCATTGCCGCACCTTCTAACAGAGTGGTTTTTGTCGGAGTCCAAAGGACGCATGGCGCATGTGCCCTACCGCGGCAGCGCGCAAGCCTTGCCAGACTTGATGTCAGGCCGGGTGGATGTCATGTTGGACATCATCGTCTCAGCGCTACCCTTGATTGAGGGTGGCAAGTTGCGCGTGCTGGCCACGTCCGGGGCGCAGCCCACCTCGCGTTTGCCGGGTGTTCCTACGATTGCCAGCTTTGGCTACCCTGGTCTTGCTTCAGACCAATGGTACGGGTTGTTCTTGCCTAAAGACACGCCGAGCGCCATTGTTCAGAAGATTGACAAAGACATTGAAAAGGCCAGCAGCGATTCCCGCTTGCGGGCGCAAATGTGGCAGCGAGGTGCCGAAATGAAGTACCTTGGCAGCAAAGCATTTGGCGCTATGGTGCGGGCTGATTCACAACGCTGGGCTTCGATAGTCAAAGCCACTGGCGCCCGCGCTGAATAAGTTGGCAAGTCGTTTGTTTTGTTTGTTTTATTAACTTAGGAGCTGTTCTGTCATGACTAATTCCGTCAAATCAATGGGTACCCAATTTAATCGCCGCGATTCTCTCAAGACGCTTGCGGCCCTCAGCGCAGCGGGTGCATTGGGTGGGCTTTCTCAAAATGCCATGGCGCAAAAGCCACTGACTGTGGGCGTGATTTATGTCGGGCCGCGCGACGATTACGGATACAACCAGGCACACGCGCAAGCGGCAGCTGAGCTGAAAAAGATGCCCGGCATCAAGTTGGTAGAGGAAGAAAATGTCCCGGAAACCGCGGCTGTACAAAAGTCTATGACGGGCATGATCGCCCAGGACGGTGCCAAGGTTCTGTTCCCGACGTCGTTTGGTTATTTCGACCCACACATGCTGGCTGTTTCTGCCAAATACCCTGACGTGCGTTTTTCGCATTGTGGCGGCATGTGGACGGAGGGCAAGCACCCTAAAAACACCGGCAGCTTTTATGGCTATATCGACGAATGCCAATACCTGAATGGGATTGTGGCGGGCCACATGACCAAGACGGGCAAGATCGGCTTTGTGGCGGCCAAGCCTATTCCGCAGGTCGTTCGCAATATCAACGCATTTTTGATGGGTGCGCGATCTGTCAAGCCCACCATTGCGTGCAGTGTGATCTTCACGGGCGACTGGTCGATGGCCGTGAAAGAAGCTGAAGCAACCAACAGCTTGGCCGATCAAGGCTGCGACGTTTTCACCATGCACGTAGACGGACCTAAAGTTGTTGTAGAAACTGCAGCCAAGCGCGGCAAGATGGTGTGCGGCTACCACGCCAGCCAGGCTAAGCTCGCGCCACAGGCGTATTTGACGGGTGCCGAGTGGAACTGGCTCACCGCCTATAAAACCGTGATTGATGCTGCGCTAACTGGCAAGCCGCATCCCAACTTTATTCGGGGCGGCTTGAAGGAGGGCTATGTCAAGATGTCCCCTTACGGCCCTGCCGTTACCGACGCGGCTAAAAAAGCGGCGGATGCTGTGAAAGCCAAAATGATGGCTGGCACGTTCGATATCTTCGTGGGCCCGCTCAAAGACAATAAGGGCAAGGAGGTCATTCCTGCTGGCAAAGCGCTCAAACAAACGGACGTGACGCTAGAGGGCATGAACTACCTGGTTGCCGGTGTGATCGGTAGCATTTAACTGCCGCCCTGCCATGCGCGCTCTGGCTGACAACGTCGCTCTTCCTGCTCTGGCCATTGCGCTTGCGCTTTTGCTATTTGGTGGACTTGTAGCGATGGCGGGGGTGAGCCCGATCGACGTGTGGGTGCTGCTGTTCAAGGGTGCGTTTGGCGACTGGTATTCGTGGCAAAACACCTTGCAGCGCGCGGCGCCGCTGATGCTCACGGCTCTGTGCGTCGCCATTCCAGCGCGCGCGGGCTTGGTGATCATCGGCGGTGAAGGCGCGCTCGTGCTGGGTGGGTTGGCGTGCGCCGTTCTGCCGTATGTGATGCCGCTCCCGGCCAACATAGCGGGTACTTTGTTGGTTTGCGCGGCGGGTGCGGCAGCGGGTGCCGCTTGGGTGGCGCTGGCGGGTTGGTTGCGTCAGGCGCGCGGCATCAATGAGACCATCAGCAGCTTGCTTCTGGCCTATGTGGCTATAGGCCTGTTTAAGCATTTTGTCGAGGGCGTGCTGCGTGACCCCAGCAGCTTGAACAAACCTTCTACCTTTTCGTTGGCCGAAGGTATGCGAATTGGCGGCATCGCTGGCTCAGATGTGCATTGGGGCTTTGCGCTCGGCGTGCTGGTCTGCGTCTTGTTGGGCCTGTGGTTGCGATGGACACCCTCTGGTTTTGCGGTGCTGGTGGTGGGGGGTAATTTGCGTACGGCCCAATTGGTAGGGCTACCAGCCAATCAGCTGGTGCTGACCGCCTGCGCTGTGGGCGGCGCATGTGCCGGGTTGGCTGGCGCGGTGGAGGTGGTAGCGGTACACACCAATGCCAACGCCTCGTTGATCGCGGGTTACGGCTACGCTGGGATCTTGGTGTCTTTCATGGCGCGGCACAACCCAATTGGCATCATCCCCGTGGCGATTTTGTTTGGTGGCTTTGGTGCGGCGGGCAGCTTGCTGCAGCGTCGCCTGGGGTTGCCAGATGCGTCGGTACTGGTTCTACAGGGAATTGCTTTTGTGTTGATTCTCGCCAGCGAAGCCCTGCGCGGCACCAACTGGCCGCAACGGCTGCTGTGGTTTGCGCAGCCAAAGAGCGGCAATAACGTCACCGGGGGGCGTGTATGACGGCTGACGCATGGCTAACGTTGTTTGCAGGTTTGGTCGGCGGGGCCTTGCGCGTAGGTGTGCCGTTTTTGTTTGTGAGCTTGGGCGAGTGCCTGACGGAAAAATCAGGCCGTATTAACCTGGGGCTCGAAGGCGTGTTGGTGCTGTCGGCCATGGCCGCTTTTGGTGGCGCTTACCTGAGTGGCTCGCCGTGGATTGGTGTGTTGTGTGGTGCGGTGGCGGGTGCTCTGCTGGCTTTGCTGCATGGCTTGCTCTGTTCTCTCGATGGCGTCAATGATGTAGCGACTGGCATTGCACTCATGCTGTTAGGCATGGGTTTGGCCTTTTATTTTGGCAAGCCATTGATCCAGCCGCAGGCGCCGCAAATTCCTTTCATTCCTTTGGGCAATTGGAGCGACTCTTCTGCGGTGCGGTCGGCCTTACAAATTAACGCGCTGGTGCCGGTGGGCATCGTGCTGGCGGTGGTGATGTGGTGGGCTTTTGCCCGCACCCGCTGGGGCCTGCTGGTGCGCATGGCCGGGGACTCGGCCAGTGCAGCGCGCGCGCTGGGTTACTCGGTTAATGGCATTCGGATAGCTTCGACTGCGGCGGGTGGTTTTATTGCCGGGCTGGGTGGCGCGTCGCTCACGTTGTTTTACCCCGGCAGCTGGAACGAAGGTATTTCCAGCGGGCAGGGCCTGATTGCGGTGGCGCTGGTGATTTTTGCGCGCTGGAGCCCGCTGCGTTGTATCGGCGCAGCAGCGCTGTTTGGCGGCGCAGGCGCGATAGGCCCTGCCCTGCAGTCAGCTGGTATCAGCTGGGGCTACCACCTGTTCAATACGGTGCCTTATCTGCTAACGCTGGTGATCCTTGTGTTCACCTGTAAGCCGGGGGCAGTCGTGCCTGGAAGCCCGGGTGAGTTGTCAGCAAATCGGTAATTGAGTCTATTTAGAGGAATCGCCCATGTCTGGTTTCGGTGGATTAAACAAGTCGGTGCACGGCGTGGTCGTCGGGCTGGTGCAGCTGCAATTGCCAGTGGTGGTAACGCCCGCCGATTTGGCATTGCAGACCGAACGTATTTGCGCGATGGTAGCCAAAGCGCGGCGCAACCAAAGTACGATGGACTTGGTGGTGTTCCCTGAATACAGCCTGCACGGTCTGAGCATGGACGTCAACCCAGCCATCATGTGCAAGCTGGACGGCCCCGAAGTCGCGGCCTTCAAGCAGGCCTGTATTGACAACCGCATTTGGGGCTGCTTTTCTATCATGGAGTTCAACCCTAGCGGCAACCCCTACAACAGCGGGCTGATCATTGACGATACGGGCCGTATTTGCCTGTATTACCGCAAGCTGCACCCGTGGGTGCCGGTCGAGCCGTGGGAGCCCGGCAATGTCGGCGTCCCAGTATGCGACGGCCCCAATGGCAGCAAGCTTTCGCTCATCATTTGCCATGACGGCATGTTTCCTGAAATGGCGCGTGAAGCCGCCTACAAGGGCGCAGACATCATTTTGCGCACGGCCGGTTACACCGCGCCGATACGACACGCCTGGCGCATCACCAACCAGGCCAATGCCTTTTGCAACCTGGCCTATACCGCTAGCGTGTGCATGTGTGGCAGCGATGGCTCTTTCGACTCGATGGGCGAGGGCATGTTTTGCAACTTCGACGGCACTGTGATGGTAGAGGGCGGCAATCGCGTCGACGAGATCATCACCGCTGAACTGCGGCCCGACTTGGTACGCGAAGCCCGCATGGGTTGGGGTGTAGAAAACAACATTTTCCAGCTTTACCACCGTGGCTATGTGGCCGTGAAGGGCGGGGCTCAGGATTGCCCCTACACCTACATGCAGGACATGGCCGCAGGAACCTACAAACTGCCTTGGAATGTTGCGGTGACAGACGGGACCTCTTGTGGCTTTGCGGCCCCGACGCGCAGCTATGCAGGACCCGAGATGGCTCAAACGCAGGTGCCCCAAACATGATGCAGGTCGTTCAAGCCAACCCCTGCTTCGGGGCCTGGAATAGCGATTTGCGGACGGGCAATACCGCGCTGCGTGTTTACACGCTGCGCGATACCAATGACCGCGGCTCTGAAGGCCTGCTGGACGTCCTGTCATGACCTCCCATGATCTGATCCCACCCCACAAGCCGGCGACGGGCGCGTTGCTGCTTGAAACCTACGCGCTGACCAAGCGCTTTGGCGCTTTTACCGCGATGGATCAGGTCAGCATGCGAGTCGAGCCCGGTTCGGTACATGCGCTGCTGGGGGAAAACGGCGCAGGTAAAAGCACGCTGGTTAAATGTGTAGCGGGTTTTCAGCGTGCCGAAGAAGGCAGCATCTCGATTGACGGGCGGGAGCAGGCAATTCCCAACCCCATTGCGGCGCGTGCACTGGGCATCGGGATGGTGTACCAGCACTTCACGTTGGCACCGGGCATGACAGTTGCCGAAAACCTGCTGCTGGTGGGCGAGGTGCCCGCGCTGATTGACTGGAAGGTAAAACGCGCCGAACTCAAGGCTTTCTTGGCCACCACCCCGTTCAGCCTGGACCTGGATGCGCGCCCGTCGGAGCTGGCCGCTGGCGAAAAACAGAAACTGGAACTGCTCAAGCAGCTTTACCTCAAGCCGCGCCTGCTGATTCTGGACGAGCCGACCTCGGTGCTCACCCCGCAGGAGGCCGACGAGGTGCTGGGCCACGTTCGCGAATTTGCGCGCAGCGGCCAGTGCACGGTGCTTATCATCACCCACAAGTTTCGCGAGGTGATGGCCTATGCCGATGCCGTGACGGTGCTGCGTCGCGGCAAAGCAGTGCACCACTGTACGGTGCGAGAGACCAACCCCGGCCTTCTCGCCAGCGCCATGATGGGTGAGGTGGATGATGTGCAAGAAAAGGCCTCGTTGGCGGCGGTAAAAGCTGAAACTGTGGCGCCTGACGCGGGCGAGTCTATGGGTCGCGCTGCGCTGCATGTTGATGGGCTCAGCGCTATGGGCGACCGAGGCACGCTGGCTCTACACGGCGTTAGTTTTGCTGTCATGCCGGGCGAGATTCTCGGCGTGGCTGGCGTGTCGGGCAACGGCCAGCGCGAGCTGGTGGAGGCCCTGGTGGGCCAGCGCCCACGTCTGTCGGGCAGCGTCAAGGTCAATGGCGAGCCCTATGCAGCACGACGCGAAGAAAACCGCCGCCTCAAGGTCCGCAGTCTGCCCGAAGAGCCATTGCGAAACGCTTGCGTGGGTGACTTGTCGGTTGCCGAGAACATGGCACTGCGCGACTTCGACCAGCCACCGCTGTCCAGCGGCACTGGCCCGGCCAGCCTGCTGCGCTTTAGCGCCTGGCGCAGCCGTGCGCGCCAATGGATTGCCGAATATGGTGTCAAAACCCAAGGTGAGGGCGCGCCCATCCGCAGCCTGTCGGGCGGCAATGTGCAGCGGGCCGTGCTGGCGCGGGAGCTAGCGGGGGACATCAATGTGTTGATTGCTGCCAACCCGGTTTTTGGCTTGGACTTTGCGGCTGTGGCCGAGATCCACAGCCGCATCTTGCAGGTACGCGCCAAAGGTGGCGGCGTACTGCTGATCAGCGAAGATCTGGACGAGCTGCTGGAGCTGGCCGACCGTATCGTCGTCATGAGCGAAGGACGCATCGTGTTTGAAACACCCGCCGCCACCGCCGAGCGCCACGTGCTGGGCGCACACATGGGCGGCGGCCACCAGGCACACGAGGAGCTTGCCGCATGAACCCCATGATCACCCTGGCCGCACAGCCATTTAACTTTGCTTTCGAGCTGAAAACAGCAGCTCTGGTCATCATCGACATGCAGCGCGACTTCATTGAGCCCGGTGGCTTTGGTGAGTCGCTGGGCAATAACGTCGCCCTGCTGGAGGCCATTGTGCCCAGCTGCCAGGCCGTGCTGTCAGCCTGGCGGAAAGCGGGCGGCTTGGTGCTGCATACCCGTGAGTCGCATCTTGCCGACCTGTCGGACTGCCCGCCTGCCAAACGTAACCGGGGTCAACCCAGCCTGCGCATAGGTGACGAGGGGCCCATGGGCCGTGTGCTGGTGGCGGGCGAGCCTGGCAACCAGATCATCCCAGCCTTGATGCCACTGCCCGGCGAAATCGTGATCGACAAGCCTGGCAAGGGGATGTTTTATGCCACGCCCTCGCACCAACGGCTTCAAGAACACGGCATCACGCATCTGCTCTTTATGGGCGTGACGACCGAGGTATGCGTGCAGACCTCGATGCGGGAAGCCAATGACCGGGGCTACGACTGCCTGCTGCTTGAAGATTGCACCGAAAGCTATTTTGCCGAATTCAAACAAGCCACGCTTGAGATGATGCGCGCGCAAGGCGCCATCGTCGGCTGGACGGCCCCCAGCAGCTTGTTGCTGCGTGAGCTGCCCAAGGCTGATGCGTTGCCCGGCTGATAAAGTCCAATTGTGCAAACCGCTTCACCCCGCCCCACCGCCGTAACCCGCGTCTCCGTGCACCGCTCACGCGCTGACGAGGTGTACCAGCAGCTCAAGCGCGACGTGTCGGAGTTCAAACTCCTGCCGGGCGACCGTTTTACCGAGACTGAAATCAGCGAAAGACTCGGTGTGTCACGTACACCGGTACGGCAAGCGCTGTTTCGAATGCAGCAAGAAGGTTTTGTTGAGGTGCTGTTCAGAAACGGCTGGCGCGTGCTGCCGTTTGACTTCAACCAGTTTGAAGAACTGTATGACTTGCGGATGGTGCTGGAAACCACGGCGGCTCATCGGCTCTGCGAGAGCGCGGTAAAAATCAACCAGGCGATGCTTGACGACCTGGCCGCGATATGGCTTGTCAAACAAGAGTTACGCAGCAGTGACATGGAGCAAGTCTCCAGGTGGGACGAAGCTTTTCACTGTGCGCTGGTGGCGGCGGCCGGTAACGCCGAGATGGCGCGCGTGCATGGCGATGTCACAGACCGTATCCGGGTGATCCGTCGGCTGGACTTTACCAAGCAGCCGCGCATTGATGCCACCTATGAAGAGCATTCCAAGATTTTGAAAGCCATACAACGTAAACGCGGCGACGAAGCCGCCATGCTGCTACGTGCCCACATAGAAACCAGCCAGGTAGAAGTCCGCAAGATCACGCTGCACCAAGTGCATCAAGCCCGGATACTGGGCGCGCAATCGGCTGCTTGAGGATTCCGGCAACCCTGCAAAGTGCCGTTTTCAGGTATAAAAAGTGGCTGTAGCCCAATCGATACGGGCGCAAACGGCTATCTATTAAATAGCGATTAGATCAATATGGCTTGTACAGGCCGCCGCATAGACAGCGGCGCAGCCGGGCCGCGGCCGAAGCGCACCACCAAGTCGGGTCGTTGGGTTGAGGTCTCTAGCCCCAGCCATGCTGCAAACTGTGCGCGAACGGCTGGCACCTCCACCGGTTGATTCAACATTGCGTTACGAATGCCTAGCGCGGTTGCTTGTAGCGCAAAGCGCTCGTAGCAACGACCAACCTCCACCCAATGCGCTTTGTTGTTTTGCTTTGATACAAACACGGCGATACCGGCTGAGTTGCGAATTTGTCTCGCGTACTTTTCGTTCTCGGACTTTGGCGTAAAGAACAGGCTCATCATTGGGCTGCCAAGCCAGCTCGGCACAGCAGGGTTGCCGCTTGTTGCCGCAAACAGGCCGTCCCCAGTGCTCAGTGCGTCGGCAGCGTTAAAGCGTATCCATGATTTCAGTTCCGTGATGAATGCTGCATCGTTCATTTGTGCGGTATTGCCTGCCACCACATACTCGAGCACGCTTTCTGTGGCTTGGCGATCCGTCAGCAGCTGCATGCTCACGCCGTCGCCGGTTCCGGCGCGCTCCAGCAAACGAAGTTCGTCGTTGGTCAGCGGCTTGCCGTCGTAGTCGGCTCGTGTGCATTGCCGATCGGCGATGGCTCGAAACATCGGTGACTCCATTGCTTTGGTGGGCTCCAGGCTACACACAATACGGTCGTCGGGTTGAAGAAGCGCATTGGTTTTAAGCCCGTTGGCCAATGCGGCTTGTGCCAGGTTCTCGGTGGCGCAACCCAATGAGACGAACAGGTGATGGTCGTCTGGGTCAACCGCAGGGCAGCGACGTGACCAGTCGGGTGCTATCGCTATGGAGCTGTCTTGAATTTGAAATCGCCAGCACTGCGTGTTGTGACTTGACGGGGCCAGCGCGGCGTAGCGCACCAACTCGCGGCGCAGCGCAGCCGCATCACCTGCCATCAGTGCGGCAGGCCGCCTTAGTGCACGCGCTGCTTCTTGCTCGCTTGCGCTTGATGAGCAGGCAACTAAGGCCGGTGCCAATACGCCATAGGCAGTGGCGCCAAAAACGAATTGCCGGCGAATCAGCATGATGGGTCCTTTGATTGTGGAAATCATCATCTAGGGAGGAGCGCTTGGTTACTTGTAGGTTGATGGCGCGACCGGGCATGTGTATTTGTCGCGTGTTTGGCAAATTCCCAGCTTACGTGCGCTAGCGCACTGATGCGGTGGTGACATTGGCGCATCGTCTGCGGTATGAAAACTGAAGTGCAAACCCAACTTCGAATCCTTGCGTTGCGCGAGCCAGTAGCCGCGCTAGGTCATAACAGCCAACGCCCAATTTCGACGGTCAGCTTTACAGCCCCCCAATGTGACTTTCGTGATTGGAGGAGTTCTGCTATGGCCTGCAAGAAGGTGATGCAATGAACTGGATCGCGTGGGTCGCTTTGGGAGTTGGTGTAACGGCTGCTGCTGGTTTTGGCTTAGTCACGGTTGGAAGCTCGCGCTGGCTAGCCGCGACACAGGCGCAAGTGGCGCTGCTCGACGCCGCCCGTAAGCCTATGCTTTCGGGCCGCTACGATGCACGCGAACTCCAAGGTCTGCCCGCGCCAGTGCAGCGCTACTTTCGTGCGGTACTAAAAGACGGGCAGCCCATCATCGCCACCGCTACATTTGAGCTTGCAGGCACTATCAATATGTCGACCACAGGCGAAAACTGGAAACCGTTTACCTCGTGGCAGCGCGCTGTTGTGCATCGGCCAGGGTTCCTGTGGAATGGTAGCGTTCGCATATTCCCTGGCGTGGTTGCCCGGGTACACGACAGCTACATTGCAGGAGTAGGCACGCTACATGCGGCCATGCTGGGGTTGCTTACGGTGGCTGATGTAAGTGGAGATGGCGAAGCCGCCCGTGGCGAGATGATGCGCTATTTTGCCGAAATGGCTTGGTACCCTACTGCGCTTTTGCCTAGCGAAGGCGTGCGCTGGGAAGCCGTGGATGACCGCTCGGCAAACGCCACGCTGGTCGACGGTCCGATCACCTTGACCATGCTGTTCCGGTTCGACGAGGCGGGGCTCATCACGACGGTTCATGCCGATGCGCGCGGTGCCAGCAAAGGCAAGGACGGGAAAATGGTGATGCTGCCCTGGCAATGCCGCGTTGCCAACTACCAATGGCGGGGCGAGATGATGGTGCCGACACGGGGAGAGGCCGCCTGGATGCGGCCAGAAGGACGCAAGACCTATTTCATCGGCGACCTGACGTCGCTGGTTTACGAGTTTGCTCCATGATTTGGCTTTATGCCGCGCAGTTAGCCCTCCCGCTGATTCTGATTAGCTGGATGCTGTGGCTGCCTGCCCGCAGCGGCCTGGGGTTCCTGTTGCAGGCCTTTGGCAGCTTTGCTGCACTCGCCGTTATGGCGTTGCAGGGCATCTGGCTGCTGCCCCCTTGGTGGGCACCTTTCGTGTTTGCTATTGCGCTTAGCTTGGCGGTGTGGTCGGGTTTGCGGCGCATCCGGCCTTTGTCCTTCGCATTGCCGGTGACGTGGGCCGGGTGGGCGGTGTCGGGTGTCTTCGCTACGCTCTGCGCGCTGTCGGTTTACGGCACAGGCACCGCATTGCAAAGCCGCATGCCTTCAGCGTCGGGACCTGTTAATTTGGCTTTCCCGCTGGCGCCGGGGCGTTATCTGGTTGTCAACGGCGGCAGCAACATCAGCACCAACGCGCACCTTGAAACATTGAATGCTGACGTTCCTCGCTACCGGGCTTGGCGTGGGCAGTCTTATGGTGTCGATCTGGTGGCGCTAAATGGTTTGGGGCTGCGCGCAACTGGCGTGCAGCCTGCCGACCCCCGCGCTTACCTTATTTACGGCGCGCGGGTACTAGCGCCCTGCGCGGGACAAGTGGTTGTCGCAGTAGACGGGCTGCCCGACATGCAAGTGCCGGAGGCGGACCACGCGCACCTGGCCGGTAACCATGTGCTGCTGCGCTGTAACGATGCGGATGTGCTGCTTGGCCATCTACAGCCCGGCAGCGTACAGGTTGCTGCGGGGGCCAATGTTGCCGTGGGTGACTGGCTCGGTTTGGTTGGCAACTCTGGCAACACGGGTGAGCCGCATCTGCACATTCATGCGCAAGGCATCGGCCCTGTCAGTGCGCCACTGGGTGGTGAGCCACGGCCCATCTTATTCAACGGCCGCTTTCCGGTACGCGGCAATCTGATCAAAATCCCATGAGTAAAAAAATACGCTGGACTTTCTTAGCCACTTCAACGGAGCTGCGCAGCCATCTTGTGCTTGCGGGCCTGCTCTATTTTCTGACATCAGCGTTGGTCAACAGCGCAAATGCCACGGTTTTTCGCTGGGAGGATGAGCAGGGTAGAACCTTTTACTCAGAGATAGTGCCTCCCCAGTACTTGGGCGTTGCCAAGCCAGTTGATGCGCCAGACGAACCGAGCGCCGAGCAACGTCGCGACGCCTTGGGGCGCGCGCAAAAAGACAAAGCCAGGGCAGCCGCTATTCAGGCCCCCCGACCGCAATTGCCAGCAAGCGCGCCAATAACTGCGGCCCAGCCAGTCGTCAAGCGCCCTGCACAGCTGCCCACCGACAAGACAGACTGCGAAACCTGGCAGCGCCTGTATGAAGAGAGTATGGCGTGCTTTGGCCCGTTCAACACCGTGGGCGGCGGCATCAAGCAGCAAGCGTTTGACGCTTGTAATGAAGTGGCAGAACCCCCTTTGAGTCGCTGCAGGATGATTCTGCGGTGACCTGCCGGGCAATTCTTATGTTAAACGCCTTTGACGGGAGCGCCAGCCTGGCGGGGGCGGCATGAGCATGAAGGTACGCAAGGTTCTCTTCGCTGTATTGGCGTTGACCCTATTGGGTGGGACGCTGTTTGTGAAACGACAGTTCGACGCCGACATGCAGCGCGCACGAGCGAAATCGGCGCAAGGCAGCGTTGTCGTATCGACACCTTGCGGCCCGATTGAGTACCAAGAGGTGGGCTCTGGTGTGCCTCTGCTGGTCGTGCATGGCAGCGGCGGTGGGCACGACCAGGGCATGGCGTTTTCAGGTAGTTTGGCTGCGCAGGGCATCCGCGTGATTGCGATGTCGCGCTTTGGCTACTTGCGCACGCCGATGCCGCTTGACGCTTCGGCGGCGGCGCAGGCCGATGCCCATGTATGTCTGCTCGATGCCTTGGGAATCGCCAAGGCAGCCGTCATGGGCGGCTCGGCGGGCGCACCATCAGCGCTGCAAATGGCCATCCGTCACCCGGGCCGGGTCAGCGCGCTGGTGCTGTTGGTGCCATTGACCTACAAGCCGCCGGCCCAAGCAGACTCCGCGCCGCCGTTGCCGCCTTGGGTCGAGGCGGCAGTCATGCGGGTGATCGGATCGGACTTTCTGTTCTGGGCAGCGCTGCATGTTGCGCGTGATCAGGTGATAAAACTGGTGCTCGCCACGCCACCTGAGTTGCTGCTGAATGCCAGTGCACAAGAGCGGGCGCGAATCGACGCCATGCTTGACGGCATCTTGCCTGTGTCGCTGCGCATCGAGGGCTTGCGAAGCGATACGGCGGCAAGCAAGCGCTTGGCGTCATCGCCTCTGACTTCAGTACGTGCGCCGACGCTGGTGATCAGCGCGCGTGATGATCGGTACGGCACTTATGCCAGCGCGGCGTATACGGCTGGCCAGATTACAGGCGCGAAGTTCATCGGCTTTGAGCAAGGCGGGCACACCTGGGTCGGGCACCACGATGAAGTGATGGCTGCGGTTACCCTGCTGGTCATTCCAAAGGGGCCGCCATGAAGCGCATTTTGGTGACTGGCGCCACGGGTCAGGTTGGCTCTGCAGTAATTGCAGCGCTTCGTGGGTGTCACTCCATCACCGTTCGTGCCGCTGTACGAGATGTTGCAAGTGCCACTGCCGCATGGCGGCGTGACGTGAGGTCAGCAATGCCGGTGGAAACGGTAGCTTTCGACTTTTCTGGCTCCGCCACCCACGACGCGGCGTTGGCCGACTGCGACAGTCTTTTTTTGCTGCGGCCGCCACAACTCACTGGGGACTTTGGTGACCTGATCGACCGGGCGATACGACGTGGCATCAAGCACATCGTGTTCTTGTCAGTGCAAGGAGCCGAAACCAATCGCTTCATCCCGCACCACAGGATCGAGCAGCGGCTGATGTCGTCCAGCGTGCCGTACACGCTATTGCGACCCGCCTACTTTATGCAGAATTTCACCAGCACGCTGCACGATGAACTGGCGAGCCGCCACCGCATTTTTTTGCCCGCAGGCAAAGCGCGGTTTACGCTGGTCGATGTGGACGACATTGGCCGCGCGGCAGCGCGGGTATTGACGCAGCCCGGTAACCAGCACCACGCTATGGCCTATACCTTGACGTCGCAGACGCCTCTGAGCTTTCAGCAGATGGCAGACCAGTTGACGGCGGGTTTGGGAACACCCATCAGGTACGAATCGCCCAACCCATGGCATTTCTACCGCACGCTACGCCGCGATGGTCGCGAGCCTGGGTTGATCCTGATCATGTTGCTGCTGCACATGCTGCCGCGACTGACGGGTACGCCGCTTGTGACGAATACGGTGGCCGACTTGACAGGCCAAGCGCCTATCGAATTTACGCAGTTTGTGGTGGCGCATCGCGACGAGCTGCTTTTGCCGCGGGCACGAACATGACGCGCCGACAACTGCGTTCATCAAAGCCGATTGCACCTTGCGGTTCGGTCGTTGGTATTCGTGACGTGAAGTCTGAACGATCCCTGCTGGCGTTCTTCAGTCTGGCGTTTGCCTGGTCATGGACGTGCTGGCTGCTTGCACCGGCGCTGAAGGCTTACTCGCCCGCTGTGGCCATTGGGCTGACGCTTGCGGCCGGCCTTGGGCCAAGCCTTGCGGCGGTGGTTGTGGTGGGCAATAGCCAAGGCATGGCCGGCCTGCGCAGGTGGTTGATGCGCTGCATTCGGTGGCGCGTTGGCTGGCGTGTCGTTCTGCTGGCATTCACACTGCCACCATTGTTCATGGGGCTGGCCGCAGCGGCTCACTTGGCATTTGGCGGTGAATTGCCGCTTTCGCCGTTTTCCGGACATGTCTTGATGGCGGCTGCAAGCGTCTTGCTGATGTTCTTTGTCGGTGGGCCATTTGGTGAGGAGTTCGGCTGGCGTGGTTACGCGCTGCCAGCATTGCAAGAGCTTTGGGGGTGGCGTGTCGCCAGTTTGTTGCTGGGCTTGATTTGGGCCGCCTGGCATCTGCCGCTTTTTTATATCGCTAACGCCGTGCAGAGCAATGTGCCAATGGGTCTGTACGCGCTGAGCGTTATCGCCTCCTCGGTGCTGTTTACTTGGTTGTTCAATCGCAGCGAAGGAAGTGTCGTGCCCGTGCTGATATTGCACACCGCCGTCAATGCTTGGTCAATGATCATTCCTGTGATGGCGTTGCCGGATGGCAGCAATCAAAGGCCGTTTCAGATTATTGTTGGTATACAGATTGTGGTAGCTGCTGTGCTGCTGCTTTGGCGGCACTCTAAGGCAGCTTGTGTAGCTGGCAAGGCGCACGAAACACTCCGTGGAGGCACCCGTGACTGACTCCAGGCAAATTGCCGGCCTGCTTGGCCCAACGATGGTCGCAATACTCGTGTCTGAGTTCCCGTTCATCCAGCCGCGTCTTTACGATACCCAAATTCCACCCGTTGTTTACCTGTCGGGAGTCGCTATGTTCGTTGCCGGTCTGGCGGTTGTGCGAGCACACAACCGCTGGACGCGAAATTGGACGGTACTGGTCACCCTTTCAGGTTGGTTACTACTGGCACTCGGTTTGCTTCGGATGTTCATGGCCGGTCAGTATCAGCGCACGGCAGCTGAAATCAGTTCGGACGGTTTCATGGTTCTTGAGGGCTGCCTTTTGGTTGTCGGTCTGGTCATAACCTACAAGGCATATGCCCGTGGCACGCCGTAGAAAGCAGCTTTTCGCCGTCAGCGCGGTTCCGCCCAAGTGGCGCGTCAATCGTAGGGCGGTTGCTAACTCGGCTATACGCGAAGTGTGCACCTGCGCAGCACAAATTGCCGATCGGGAAAGTTTGTAGTGAGGAGATCCCCCGTGGCCTTCTTCGTGCTGGTTTTTTTGCTGTCCGCCCCCTTCTTTTGGCTGGCTGCAGTGACCCGTTGGCAGTTGATGCCAGGCCTGTCGGTAAGCGTGTTGGCTGCCTTTTGCCCAATGGTCGCTGCGCTTTTGTTGGTAGGCTGGGAGCGCGGCTCGGTGGGTTTGTGGGACTTGTTAAAGCGATCCTTCGACTTCAGACGTATCACCGACAAGCGTTGGTACCTGCCCGTGCTGCTGCTGATGCCAGCGGTCAGCCTAGTCGTGTACGTGTTGATGCGCGTGCTCGGCCTGCCATTGCCGGCCCTAACAGGTCAAGTGCAGTCCGTCTCTCAGGTGCTGTCGGGCTTGCCCATCACTTCGGTATTGCTGATGTTCGCGGCTTTCTTCGTTCTCGCACTTGGCGAAGAGTTGGGGTGGTCTGGCTACATCCTCGACCCGCTGCTAAAGAGGTGGGGCGCGTTAGAAGCAGGCTTTATCCTGGGTGCGGTGGGTGTCGTTTGGCATCTCGTGCCGTTGCTGGTTGTCATGCACCGACCGCTGACTTGGATCGCCTGGTGGTGTCTGTACGCCCTAGCCTTTCGGATCCTTGTCGTTTGGCTCTTCAACAACACGAGTAAAAGCGTTTTCGCGGTTGCCCTGTTCCATGCCACGCTGAACCTCAGCTTCGTACTGTTTCCTGTCAACGGTTCGCACTTCGATATGCGGCTTGCCGGCTTGGTCATGGCGAGCGTCTCTGTGGGGGTCATGGTACTTTGGGAACCTGTGACGTTGGCTCGTTATAGGTATGCAACCTCAAGGCGGCTGATGTGGGTGCTCAGCGTAATGTGCATTCTGGGGCTGGCAGTTGTGGGCGTGCTGTCGGTTGTCATGCCCGTGTTTCGATTCCCGCATCCCGCCGGGCCTTACGCCATCGGCACGCTGACCTATCACTGGGTTGATGCTTCGCGAAGCGACATCTTTTCTGTCAATCCCAACTCTCGTCGTGAATTGATGGTGCAAGTCTGGTACCCCGCAGTAGCGGGTTTGACGTCTGCCGGCGCACCGTACATGCCAGGGGCCGAGGCCGTGACGGCGGCAATTGCGCGCATTCACGATAAGCCCAAGTTTCTCTTCAGCCAGTTTAAGTACGTCACAACAAACGCCGTAGTTTCGGCAACGGTGGCCGATGGTCAGACCCGATACCCGGTCTTGATTTTTCTGGAAGGGGCTGCTGGATTTCGGCAGATGAACACGTTTCAGGTGGAGGAACTGGTCTCACATGGTTATATCGTCGTAGCCATCGATCAACCAGGCGCAGCTGCAAATGTGGTGTTTCCTGACGGGCATCAGGTTGCCGCCGTCCCCGTGCCACAGCTGAAGGCCTTGATCCGACCGAGCTACATGCCGGGCGAGACCGCGCCGCTCCTTCAGGGCAGGCCGCTTGCCGCCAGCAGCATCGTGCCGTTTCTCACACAAGACGTCAGCTTCGTGCTGGACCAGTTGGCCTTGCTGAATATGGCGGATCCGAATCAACGCTTGACCGGGCGACTTGATCTGCACCGCGTGGGCGCGTTCGGTGTATCGCTAGGCGGCATCGTCGCAGGCGCAGCCTGTTTGCAAGAGCCGCGTTTGTATGCCTGCCTGATGATGGACGCGCCGATGCCGATCAATGTCGTGGCAGCCGGATTGGTCAAACCGAGCATGTGGATTACCCGCGATGCGGCCAGCATGAGGCTTGAACGGCAGCGCAGTGGGGGCTGGCCAGAGACTGAAATCGAAGCGCATCAAACCAGCATGCGCGCGGTTTATGAGGTATCGCGCGGGCCAGGCTATTTTGTAAGCCTGCCGGGCACATTCCACCTCAACTTCACGGACGCTCCCAATTGGACGCCGTTGGCCGCCTGGTTGAATTTGACCGGTCCGATTGACGGGAGGCTGGCGCACACCATCATCAATGCTTACTCAATTGCCTTCTTTGATCGCCACGTCGCTGGTCGCGCGGCTGCGCTGCTTGATGACCCCACCACACAGTATCCGGAGGTGCTGTTTGAATCTCGTAAACCCTGAAAACTAAGCGTCGCGTTTGCGCTTTGACCATACCAGCAGCCCGGTGCCAACGGCCAGCGTAAGAATCCCGACGAGCAGCCAGGTTACAGAGCCGCCAACTATGGGTTCGCAGTTTGCAACGCAAAGCGAAAGAAGGGGGTCGATTTGAATAAGGTCGGCGCCTTGCAATGACCACAACAGGCCCAACGCGACGAGGATGAGACCAGAAATTTTTTTAAACATAGAAGTCTTTCGCGGGTTGATTATTAAAACTGGCATAAGGCGACCCGACGAGATATTTAAGTATTGGTAGTCTGGACCCTTGTAGACCGACGCATAGTGCGCTAACGCACGGAAAGGGCTCAAAAGCTGCCATATTGAGCATGCGTCGCCACGCAGCTCGTATCCGAAGTCGGCCATCCGAAAAGAGAACACCGGCGATGAAAAGGAGATTCAGCCATGGGATCGGTGCTCAAGTCGCAGACGGCTCGCGCTATAAATTCTTCCGTGGAGCGCAATTGTTGTGATGGTCTTCGCGCTTTCGCATACAGCCGGACTGCCTGACTCTGAGCCTGTGCCGACCGAGGTCGAGCCCGAGACCTCGATACTTTCCATCAGCTAGAGCTCCGCTGCGATCCAGGCGAATGGCCTCGTGGTGGGCCATCAGCGAAGATCAAGGAGTTAATGCAACCTTGAGCACGCCATCGCGCTGGTGGCTGAACAGATCGTAGGCCGCTTCAATGTCGTCGAGCTTGAAGCGGTGCGTCACCATGGCGCTGAGGTCTACCCGCCCGCCCTCGATGACCGACATCAAGCGGCGCATGCGTTCTTTACCGCCAGGGCACAGCGTGGTGATGATGCGGTGGTCGCCCAGCCCGGCAGCAAAAGCGCCAAGCGGGATTTTCAGGTCGGTGGAATACACGCCCAGGCTCGACAAAGTGCCGCCGGGACGCAGCACGCGCAACGCGGCTTCGAAGGTAGCTTGCGTGCCGAGCGCCTCAATCGCAACATCGATGCCGCGCCCGCCAGTCAGACGCAAAATCTCGTCAACCGGGTCCAGCTTACTGCTGTCCACCATGTGGTCAGCGCCCATCTTGCCCGACATGGCCAAGCGGTCAGGCAGCTTGTCCACACCGATGACCACGCTGGCGCCGCTGAGCTTGGCACCTGCCGTGGCACACAAGCCGATGGGCCCCTGCGCGAAGACTGCCACCACGTCGCCGATGCGGATGCCCGCGCTTTCGGCGCCGCTGAATCCGGTGGACATGATGTCTGGGCACATCAGTACCTGCTCGTCGGACAGGCCGTCGGGCACCGGTGCAAGATTCGCCATCGCGTCGGGTACCAGCACGTAGTCGGCCTGGCAGCCGTCGATGGTGTTGCCAAACTTCCAGCCCCCCATCAACTTAAAGCCGTGTGGCGTACCGGCACCATCTTGCGAGCCCTGGCCACACAAGCACGCGTTGCTCCAGCCGCTGGGCGTGATGGCACCCGCAATGACGCGTTGCCCCTCGTGGTAGCCGGTCACCGCTGAGCCGAGCTTTTCGATCACGCCTACCGGCTCGTGGCCGATGGTCAGGCCCTTGGCTACCGGGTACTCGCCCTTGAGAATGTGTACGTCGGTGCCGCAGATGGTGGTGGTTGTGACGCGTATCAGGGCGTCCAGCGGGCCAACTGACGGGATCGGCTTGTCGTCGATCACGATACGGCCTGGCTCAACAAATATAGCGGCTTTCATTTTGCTCATGGTGTTCTCCGGTTGGTTGGCGAGGGTCCGTTGTTGAACGCAGTATGAGTAGATCGGTTCGCGAACCGGTCTACTTCGGGCGTGGCCGTTTTAGCGTCTTATCTGGCTCTGAAAGCTTACCAGCGCGCAGCTCTTTAACCGCAGTTGCAACGGCGCTGGCTACATTGCGGACTTCTGCCTGCACATTTTTGTCGGCATCCAGCGCGTCATGGCTGGTGGCGTAGGGTTCGTAGTAGCCTATAAACCTGTCTAGCCGAGCCTTGGTGCCAGCGTCGATAAGTCCCATCCAGTCGAGCCAGTCACAGAGCGATCGGCGCGCACCTTCAATACCTGCCACATCGCCATGCACGACCACGCCGTAAGTGCGGCCGCTGAGATGTTTGGGGTAGTCCCAGCCTTTCAGTTCAAGCGCCTTGGCTTCCAGCGCCTTCTTGCCGTGGGTTGACGTCGGGTCGGGGTTGCCACCATCGGCGCAGACCAAACGATCAATCATCAGCTTGAGCGGGCCGGGCGACTGGTACCAGTACACCGGGGTGAGGATGATCACACCATGCGCGGCCACCCAGCGCTCGTAAATCTCGGCCATCCAGTCGCTGGTTTGCCCCAGTGAATGGTTGGGGTAGCAGCTGCAAGGCCAATGGCACAGCGGCATGGCAGTAGATACGCAGCCTTTACAGGGGTGAATATTGAGGTTGTAGCTGGAGGTCAGCAAACTCAGGTCAAGGACATCGACTTCGATGCCGGCCTTGACCAGCACTGACTTGGCGGTGTTCGTCAGACGCCAGGTTTTTGAGATTTCGCCGGGGCAGGTACCGTCGTTGCGTGAGGACCCGCAGATTAGCAAGACACGCGACGCAGTCGCTGCCTTGCCCCACGATGCTTGCGCTTTTTCTAGTCGTGCGCGAGTCTCCAGCCATTCGACAGAAAGGTCGTATTCAGGGTCGGCAAAACTTTTGCCCGCTTTGCGCGTAACAGGCGCCTTGCGGCCTTCTTTGTAACCCTCCCAGGCGATCTCTTCCACCCGCGCAAGGGCGTCGCCCGCCGCGGCGAACGCCGGGTCTGCAAAGGACTGCATGAAGCGTTCGCGAAAGGCTGCACGGCGCAGCGTGGCTGGGGCTTGGCCCTTGCGAAGTGTTGGAAGTTCGGAAAGTCTGGGCAGTTCGCCTTGTTGGGTCATCGCCCAGTCTAGGAGGCGCGGGCCGGGTGAAAGCTAGTTTTGGCCCCTGTCCTACGCAGGCTCGCGCTAGCTTCCTAAGCCATACGCTGTCGTCTAGCCGTGGCGACCTTGATGGCTTGAATCGCCTTTGCCGCCGTGCCGGCCATGTTTGGCTTGGGCGTCAAACACCTTTTGCTGTTCAGGCGAGAGTGCGGCATACAGCGCCTTCGTGGCGTCGTCGCGCTTGTTCATGTTGGCGCTCATTTCTGACATACGCTGGGTGCGCATGTCGCGCATCTTGTCGATGCGTTGCGGCGTCGTCAGCTTGTCCATCTCGGCGCGCTGCTCTGAGCCATGGCCGGCGTGCATACCGGCGGGTGGCTGCATGGCTGCGGTGTAAGCGGTCCAAGCGCCTTCTTGGGCCGGTGTGATCTTCAGGGCGGCTTTGAGATCGGCCTGGCGCTTGGCCATCATGGCCTGCATTTTGGCGGGGTCGTGCTTGCCCATCCGGCTTTCGGTTCGCGGCGCGGGGGCTGCGGGCGCGCCCTGTGCCATCACGCTTGCGCCCGAGGCAGCCAGCAAGGCGGCCAATGCAAAGCGATGGAGGGAGATTTTGGATTTAACAGCGAGTGTCATAAATGGTCTTTCAAAAAGGTAGTGCCTACACCCGTGAAACCGGTGTCAGGTTGAGCTCAAGTGTGCTGGCGGCCTGTATCCACGCCATTTCCGCCGCGTTTCCCGCTTGTCGCAGTTTGTAAAGTTTGATAAACGCTCTCTGACCGGTTGTTTGCGCCTTTCTGGGTCTGTGCCTACAATGCGTTCAGCTTGTCGGGGTGCCAAAAGATGTTTGCATGCAGAACATTCGAGGCTGAGATCGCTGCAATCCTGCAAAGGATGCGAGACCCGCTGAACCTGATCAGGTTAATACCTGCGTAGGGAACAACGCAATTTTGGCTCCGGAAATTCCCAGTACTTTGCTGGCGGCGTTTTCGGCTCTCCAGGCAGGCCCACCCTTCCAACCGGAGTCCGCCATGGCCAAATCGAACCTTACCGTTGACACCCAAGACCTGACTAGCCGCATCACACGCACGCCGTTTCCTGGCTCGCGCAAAATTTATATCGAAGGCTCACGGCCCGATATTCGTGTTCCGTTCCGCGAAGTGACGTTGACGGACACTCTGGTCGCCGAGGGTAACCAGACACGACGCGAAGCGAATCCGCCGCTTCGCTTGTTTGATGCATCGGGCGTCTACACAGACCCTGATGTCAGCATTGACGTGACACGCGGCCTGCAGCCCTTGCGCGGCGCATGGATCAACGAGCGGCAAGACACGGACGCGCTGGACGGCATCAGCAGTGCCTATGGCCGCGAGCGTTTGAACGACCCGGCATTGAGCGCGCTGCGCATGGCCAAAGCGCCAGTACCGCGCCGCGCCAAACCAGGCATGAATGTGTCGCAAATGCACTATGCGCGCAAAGGCATCATCACGCCCGAGATGGAATACATTGCCATCCGTGAAAACTTGGTGCGTGCGCAATTGGCCGAGCGCCTGGCCACTGAGCGGATGCCTAAAAAGGGGCATTCGTTTGGCGCCGCCATCCCAGAACAAATCACTGCTGAATTCGTACGTGATGAAGTCGCACGTGGCCGCGCCGTGATCCCGAACAACATCAACCACCCCGAGAGCGAGCCCATGATCATTGGCCGCAACTTCCTCATTAAGGTCAATGCCAACATCGGTAACTCTGCCGTGACGTCGAGCATTGAAGAAGAAGTGGATAAACTGGTGTGGTCGATTCGCTGGGGCGCAGACACGGTGATGGATTTGTCAACCGGCGACAACATTCATGAAACGCGTGAATGGATTTTGCGTAACTCGCCGGTGCCGATTGGCACAGTGCCGATTTACCAGGCGCTTGAAAAGGTCAATGGCAAGGCGGAGGACCTGACCTGGGAGATATTCCGCGATACGCTGATCGAACAAGCCGAGCAAGGCGTGGACTATTTCACCATCCACGCGGGTGTGCGCCTGGCTTATGTGCCGTTGACGGCGAATCGCCTGACGGGGATTGTGTCGCGCGGTGGCTCCATCATGGCCAAATGGTGTTTGTCGCACCATAAAGAAAGCTTTTTGTACGAGCACTTTGAAGACATCTGCGAGATCATGAAGGCCTATGACATTTGCTTTTCATTGGGTGATGGCTTGCGCCCCGGCTCGATTGCTGATGCGAACGACGAAGCGCAATTTGCTGAACTCCATACGCTGGGCGAGCTGACGCAGATTGCCTGGAAGCATGACGTGCAAGTGATGATTGAAGGCCCCGGCCATGTGCCGCTGCAGTTGGTGAAAGAAAACGTTGAAAAGCAGCTTGAAGCCTGCTTTGAGGCGCCGTTCTACACTCTGGGCCCGCTGATTACCGACATCTCGCCCGGCTACGACCATATT
>JBBRDA010000008.1:0-47394 GCA_038204335.1 Burkholderiales bacterium | reverse complement strand
GTGATGATTGAAGGCCCCGGCCATGTGCCGCTGCAGTTGGTGAAAGAAAACGTTGAAAAGCAGCTTGAAGCCTGCTTTGAGGCGCCGTTCTACACTCTGGGCCCGCTGATTACCGACATCTCGCCCGGCTACGACCATATTTCGTCTGCCATGGGTGCGGCCAACATCGGCTGGTACGGCACGGCCATGCTCTGCTACGTGACGCCGAAGGAGCACCTTGGTTTGCCGAATCGCGATGACGTCAAGCAAGGCCTGATTGCCTACAAGATTGCCGCCCATGCAGGCGACTTGGCCAAGGGTTACCCGGGCGCGCAGATGTGGGACAACGCGGTGAGCAAGGCGCGCTTTGAATTCAGGTGGGAAGACCAGTTCAGATTGGCGATTGACCCGGATACGGCGATGAAGTACCACGACGAAACGCTGCCCAAAGAAAACGCCAAGGTGGCGCATTTTTGCTCGATGTGCGGGCCGAAGTTTTGCTCGATGAAAATCTCGCAAGAGGTGCGTGAGTTTGCGCGGCTGAACCCCTCCACCACCACGTTATCGACGACTTTGGCCAAGCCTGGCGTGATCGCCATCCAGCAGATCGACTCTGGCTTTGAAGAGAAAGCCAAAGAGTTTCGCGAGGGTGGAAGCGAGATTTATTCCTGACATGAAGCAGCCCCACATCGGTATTGCAGGTGCAGGCCTGGCCGGGCGCTTGCTGGCTTGGCGGCTGGCAAGGGCTGGCTGCCGGGTCAGCCTGTTCGATGCCAAGCACCGGGATGATTTGACGAGTGCTTCGCAAACGGCTGCGGCCATGTTGTCGCCGCTGGCTGAGCTTGCAGTGTCTGACGATGCGGTGTTTGAGCTCGGTCAGCGCGCGATGTTGCTGTGGCCGGTGTGGATATCGCAGATGGATACGCCAATCTACTTCAGGCAAGACGGCACAGTCGTCGTGGCGCACACACAGGACGGCGCATCCCTCGAACACTTCAGTCGCTTGCTGCATCACAAATTGCCCGCGGCATGCAAGGCCCAAGTGCAAACGCTGGATGCTGCAGCACTTGCGCAGACTGAACCCACACTGGCCGGGCGTTTCAATGGCGGCTTGTTTTTGGCGGGTGAGGGGCAGTTGGCGAATGACCAGTTGATGGCGGCTTTGGCCATAGAGCTGGATCGTCTGGGTGTGCAGTGGCATGAAGGACAAAGGGTCGAGCAGGTTCAGTCCCGGTCCATCGTTTGTGCAGACCAAACCCACGTTGTAGATAAGGCTGTGGACGCGCGCGGCGTGGGCAGCAAGTCTGGCTTGCCCGCTTTGCGTGGTGTACGCGGCGAGGTGCTGCGGGTGGCGTGCGAATCCGTCACATTGAAGCACCCGGTCCGCCTGATGCACCCGCGCTACCAGCTGTATGTGGCCCCGCGCCCGAACGGCGAATTTGTGGTGGGTGCGACCGAGCTGGAGTCTGAAGACACGGGGCCTGTAACCGTACGATCTGTGTTGGAGCTGGCCAGTGCGCTGCACAGTCTGCACCCGGCGTTTGGCGAAGCGCGCGTTCTGCGCATGTCTGCCGCGCTGCGCCCCGCGCTGGACGACCACCGGCCCCGCGTCGAGCAGATCGACGGTGTGTGGCACATCAACGGCCTGTATCGGCATGGTTATTTGTGTGCGCCAGCGTTGGTGGATGATTTGGTAGGAAAATTGACGCATGACGATTGATGTTTCACTCAATGGCGAACGCTTGAACGTCGAGCCCGCAACATTGCAAGCTCTGCTGCTGGCGCGCGGCTACAAGCTGGAAACAGCCTTTGCCTGCGCCATCAACAACACCTTCGTGCCGCGCTCGCAGTGGGCGGGGCGCGGGCTTGCTAACGGCGACAGAATCGATATCGTGACTCCCATAACAGGCGGATAGCATGTTCAACTTTACTGTCGCAGGCACAACGCTTTCAAGCCGCCTGTTCCTTGGCACATCGCACTATCCGTCACCTCAAATTTTGAGCGATGCGGTAACTGCCAGCGGCACACAAGTGCTGACGGTTGGCCTGCGCCGCTTGCAGCCTGAAAGCGGCGGCGGCAACAGCTTTTGGCAGCGGGTGCAGGCCATGAACTGCCATATCTTGCCCAACACCGCAGGCTGCCATACAGCCCAAGAGGCCATCACGCTGGCACAGATGGCGCGCGAGATTTTCGGCACCCCATGGATCAAGCTGGAGGTCATTGGCGACGACTACACGCTGCAACCCGACACCCACGCGACGTTGCATGCAGCCAGCGAACTGGCCAAAGACGGATTTGCCGTTTTTGCCTACACCACCGACGACCTGGTCATCGCGCAGAAACTGCGGGACGCTGGCTGCGCGGCCATCATGCCGTGGGCCGCACCGATTGGCACTGGGCGCGGGCCGCTCAACCCCTATGCCCTGGAGACGATGCGCCGCCGCCTGCCTGATAGCGTGTTGATTGTGGATGCGGGTCTAGGGCGACCGTCCCACGCCGCTGCCGTGATGGAGCTGGGCTTTGATGCGGTGCTGCTGAACACAGCAGTCGCGCAAGCCGGTGACCCAGTGCGCATGGCTAAGGCGTTTGCCGATGGCGTGGCAGCGGGCCGCGCTGCGTATGAGTCCACCCCGATGCCCGAGCGCGCTGCGGCGCAAGCGTCAACACCGACAGTCGGTGTTCCTTTTTGGCATGCCCCATGACGCCCAGTTTTGCTGCCCTTGCCCACCCGATTGGCTTTTACCCGGTGGTGCCGACCGCCGAGTGGGTTGAACGGCTGCTCGGCTGGGGTGTGCGCACGATTCAGCTGCGCATCAAAGCCGCAGACCACACGCCCGCCAGCATCGGCGTTGAAGTGATGGCGGCGATCAAAGCAGGCCAAGCCGTGCCCGATGCGCAAGTTTTTATCAACGACCACTGGCAACTGGCTTTGGCGGGTGGCGCTTACGGCGTGCACTTGGGCCAAGAAGACTTGGACACGGCAGACATTGAAGCGCTGCGGGCTGCTGGTATTCGCTTGGGCCTGTCGACCCACACGCCGGGCGAGCTGGCGCGTGCCAAAGCGGTGCAGCCCAGCTATCTGGCGATCGGTCCGATTTACCCGACGACGCTGAAAGTCATGCCCTATGAGCCGGTAGGGCTGGCGCGCTTAGCGGATTGGGCCAAGGCTGCCGCGCCGTACCCGGTGGTTGCGATAGGCGGTATTTCACTGGAGCGCATGTCCGGCGTGCTGGCCTGTGGGGTTGATGGGGTCGCTGTGGTGAGCGCAGTGACTTTGGCTGCAGACCCGCAGCAGGCTGCGCTTAAGGGTTTGTCGTTGGCTGCACCTCTAAAATAGCCGCTATTGATTTATGAGCTGCTTGCGCCCGTATTCATTGGGGTTCAGGCCTTTTTGATGGGTAAAAAGGCCGCTTTTTAGCTCAATCCGGCTTGATTTTCGCCCTAGCAGCCACGAGTTTCCAACGCGCCTGCTCTGCGGCAATGAATGCGGCGTATTGGGCGGGCGTGTCACCGACGGGCAGTGCTGTGTCGCCGCGCAGGCGCTCGGTGGCTTGGGGGTTCTTCATGGCAGTCGCTGTGGCCGCTGCAATTTTGTCGATCGCGATTTGCGGCATGTTGGCGGGTGCGTTCAGGCCATACCACTGGGTCATCTCGAACCCCGGGTAGCCGCTCTCGGCCACGGTGGGTACGTCGGGTAACTGGGCCAGGCGCTCTTTGGTGCCGGTGGCAATGCAGCGCAGCTTGCCGGATTTGATGTGCGCCAAGATGGCCGGCGCGCCAACGCTGGCGGCATCCAGTCTGCCGGCCAACAAATCGGTGAGCTGTGGGCCGGTGCCTCGGTAGGGGACGTGCAGCACAAAGGTGTCGCTGACCATTTTTAAATACTCAAACGCCAAGTGCCCGGCGCTGCCATTGCCTGCCGAGCCGTAGTTCAGCCGACCGGGTTTGGACTTGGCCAGAGCGATGAACTCCTTGAGGTTTTTGGCGGGCACCTCGGCATTGACGACGTACAGGCTGGGTACTTTTGCCAGCAGTGATATTGGTTTGAAGTCTTTGTTGGTGTCAAACGGCAGCTTGTCAAAGATGAACGGGTTCACAGCGAAGGTGCCGATATGGCCGAGGATCAGTGTGTGGCCGTCGGTGCTTTGCGCGCACTCTGCCATGGCAATGTTGCCGCTGGCACCGGGCTTGTTTTCAACAAACACGGTTTGGCCGAGGGTTTTGCTGAGCTCACTGGCCGCAGACCGGGCTACGATTTCAGAGCTGCCGCCGGGCGCAAACGGGACCAGCAAACGAATCGGTTTGGTGGGCCAAGCGGGTTGCGCCCAAGCGTAGGGCATGGAGATAGCGGTAGCGAAGGTGGCTGCGGTTTTCAGTGCGCCGCGGCGGGTGTGTTGGGTCATGGTCAGGGTTCCGGTGGGGGTATGGCCTGACTATAAGCAATACGGCCATGTCTGGGCATGGGGCTTTCGCTAGTGGAGCATGCGGTGCGCTTTGGCGGCAGTGGATGCGCCGCTGGCGTCTGCGTCAGCCTGCTAGCCGCCCGCTGGCCCACAGCACCTGGTCGATCACGCCTTGGATTTGCTTGACATGGATGTCATTGACCAGTTTGCCGTCCGCGTTGAAAGCGTCGCCAGCCTTGCCCAGTGCAAACGCTTTGGGGGCGATCCAGCATTGCATATTCAGCAGCAGCGGCACCAAGTGGCTCTGGGACCGCAGGCCACCCATAGCGCCGGGTGATGCGCTCAGTACGCCAACCACCTTGCCGCTGAATGACTTGAAGCCGTCCTGCCAGGCCGGGTCTGACTTGACCGGGCTTGAAGCCCAGTCAATGGTGTTTTTAAGTAGGGCGGTGTAGCTGCCGTTGTATTCTGGTGAGCAGATGATCCAAGCAGGGTGGTCATACATGATCTGCTTGAGCTTCATCACGTCTGGCGGTGTCCCCCGGGCTTCTAGGTCGGCGTTGTACATCGGGATGTCAAAGTCGGCCAGCTCAATCAGCATCACCTCGGCGCCTGACGCCCGTGCCTGACCTGCCGCAGCGTGGGCGAGTTGGCGATTAAAAGACGCTTGGCGGGTGCTCCCGGCAAAGATCAGGAGCTTGGATGCGGCTGGGGTAGAAGGTGATGTCGTCATGCTTTTGATTTCACCACAAGGTTGCTCGTCGGGTGTGTAGGCGCTTTGTGCTTTGATCCGGTAAAATGTACGAAAGAACTTATTTTGTACAAAATGCAAACCATCCCCATCAGCGTGCCTTTGAGTGAGTTCCGCGCCAACACTGCCGCCATGATCGATCTGGTGGAGCATGGCGAAACCATTCGCATCCTGCGGCACGGCAAGCCCGTGGCTGAGCTGGTGCCGATGCCCGTAGAGGCGGCAAAAAAAGTACCGAGCTGGAAGCAACCCTTCGAGCCTGTGGCGCTGAGCCCCGGCGTGTCTTTGTCGCAGGCCGTGCTGGATGAGCGAAACGAAGCGCCATGGTGAAACGCGCGAAAGCCTACCCGGCGGCCACAGCTGTTGCGGCCGCTGCGCGAGACGGTGAGGCGCGTTTGATGTTTGATGCGTCAGCGCTGACCAAACGCTACGCCAGCGAGACCGGTCGCAACCGTGTGCTGGCACTGTTTGCGTCAGCCAGTGAGCTGCTGGTGGCGGCCCACTGCAAGACCGAGGTAGCGTCAGCCTTGCTGCGCCGCCGCCGCGAAGGCAGCCTGCCAGCGCCAGAGTTTGACCGCGCCTGGGACGCCGCACAAAGCGACGTGGCCGACATGACGCTGGTACCGCTGGACGCACGGGTAGAGCGCTTTGCCTTTGCCGCGATGGAGCAAGGGCCGCTGCGAGGTATGGACGCACTGCATGTGGGCAGCGCCATTGCCGCACGGGTTGATTTGTTTGTGACCGCAGACAAACGCCAAGCCCAAGTGGCGCGTGCCATGGGCATACCGACTGAACTAATAGATAACTGAGTTGAGAGAAGCCCCCTATGTTTTACCCAACAGAATTTGACGTCATCGTTGTAGGTGGCGGCCATGCCGGTACTGAGGCCGCTTTGGCCAGTGCGCGCATGGGCTGCAAGACCTTGCTCTTAACGCACAACATTGAAACTCTCGGCCAGATGAGCTGCAACCCGTCCATCGGCGGGATTGGCAAGGGGCACCTGGTTAAAGAGGTCGATGCGATGGGCGGCGCCATGGCGCTGGCTACCGACGAGGGCGGCATTCAGTTTCGTATTCTGAACAGCTCCAAAGGCCCAGCCGTGCGTGCTACCCGCGCACAAGCCGACCGCATTTTGTACAAGGCGGCGATTCGCAGGATGCTGGAAAACCAACCCAACCTGTGGCTGTTCCAGCAAGCTGTGGACGACCTGATGGTGGAGGGCGACCGAGTTGTGGGCGCTGTCACGCAAGTGGGCATCAAGTTTAAGAGCCGCACTGTCGTGCTGACAGCCGGTACTTTTTTGGACGGCAAGATCCATGTCGGGCTGCAAAACTATTCAGCGGGCAGGGCGGGCGACCCACCTGCCGTGTCTTTGTCGGCCCGCCTGAAAGAACTCAAGCTGCCGCAAGGCCGCCTGAAAACCGGCACGCCGCCGCGCATTGACGGCCGCACGATTGACTTCAGCAAATGCATTGCACAGCCGGGTGACGGCATGCCGGGCGGCACGCCGGGTGACGTCCCCGTGTTCAGCTTTATGGGCGGCAACATCCCGCACCCCGAACAAGTGCCGTGCTACATCACCCACACCAACGCCCGCACGCACGACATCATTCGCAGCGGGTTTGACCGCAGCCCCATGTTTACCGGCAAGATCGACGGCGTGGGCCCGCGCTATTGCCCCAGCGTAGAGGACAAGATCAACCGCTTTGCCGACAAGGACGCGCACCAGATTTTCTTGGAGCCAGAAGGCTTGAGTACGCACGAGATTTACCCGAACGGCATCTCGACCAGCTTGCCGTTTGACATTCAGTACGAGCTGGTGCGCTCGATGGTGGGGATGGAAAACGCCCACATCTTGCGGCCCGGCTATGCGATTGAATACGACTACTTTGACCCGCGTTCGCTCAAAAGCAGCTTCGAGACGCGTCAGATCAACGGCCTGTTTTTTGCCGGGCAGATCAACGGCACGACGGGTTATGAAGAGGCCGCAGCGCAAGGCATGTTTGCCGGCATCAATGCCGCGTTGCAATGCCAAGGCAAAGAGAGCTGGTTGCCCAAGCGCGACGAGGCCTACTTGGGTGTGCTGGTTGACGACCTGATCACCAAGGGCGTGACCGAGCCGTACCGCATGTTTACCAGCCGGGCTGAGTTCCGCCTCATGCTGCGCGAAGACAACGCCGACATGCGCCTGACTGAAAAGGGCAGGGAGCTGGGGCTGGTCGATGACGCCCGCTGGGATGCTTTCAACCGCAAACGCGATGCTGTTTCACGTGAAACACAGCGCTTGCGCAGCATCTGGGTCAACCCCAATAACCTGCCCTTGGCCGAAGCTGAGCGGGTATTTGGCAAGGCCATCGAGCGTGAATACAACCTGGCCGATTTGTTGCGCAGGCCGGATGTGAACTACGCCGGGCTGATGAGCTTGGACGGCGGTAAGTACGCCACCCCAGATATTGCAGCTATCGCGGACAAGAGTGTCATCGAGCAAATCGAGATTACTGCCAAGTACGCGGGCTACATCGATCTGCAAAAGGTGGAGGTCGAGCGCGCCGCGCATTATGAAAACCTCAAACTCCCGCCCGAGCTGGACTACCTGCAAGTGCAGGCCCTGAGCTTTGAGGCGCGCCAAACGCTGGCCAAGCACAGGCCGGAAACGCTGGGCATGGCCTCGCGCATCTCGGGCATCACGCCCGCGACCGTGTCACTGTTGCTGGTGCATTTGAAGAAAAACCTCTGGAAGAATACGACCCCATTGGCCGCACCGGAAAAAGCCGAAGCATGAGCGATGAGGAAACAACGCTTCGTGCCGGTCTGAAACAACTTCAACTTGAACTGAGCGACCAGCAAGTCGGGCAGTTGCTGGCCTATCAGGCGCTGATTGCCAAGTGGACCCAAGTCTATAACCTGACGGCGGTGCGCGACCCGGCAGAGATGATGACCCATCATTTGCTGGACAGTTTGGCAGTTATCGCGCCGCTACAACGGCATATGCCCAAGAGCAGGTTGCTCGATGTGGGTTCAGGTGCTGGCTTGCCCGGCGCGGTGATAGCCATTTGTTGCCCGTCGATGGCGGTGACCTGTGTGGACACGGTGGCCAAGAAAGCGACCTTCATCAAACAGGTGGCGCTGGAGCTGAAGCTGCCGAATTTGACTGGCTTGCATGCGCGGGTTGAAAATCTTGCCCCGCCAAAACTTAACCAGCCCTTTGACGTGATCTGTTCACGAGCCTTTGCCTCGTTGGCGGACTTCACGCATTGGTCGGCCGACGCGCTGGCGCCGGGGGGTGTTTGGCTTGCCATGAAGGGCAGGCACCCTGCCGATGAGTTGGCTGCATTGCCGCCGGGCGCGGAGGTGTTTCACGTGGAACAACTGCAAGTGCCGGGGCTGAATGCCGAGCGATGCGTGGTGTGGATGCGTAAAAAATCAGTGTCGTAAACTACAAGATTCTTTTTACTGGAAACCACCCATGTCCGGTGCATTTTTTGGCATTGCTGACTACGCCTCCTTTGTCGTTGCCATCATTGTTTTCTTGTTGATTCCCGGTCCGGGCAACCTCGCGCTGATCACGTCAACAAGCAAGGGCGGCATCGCTGGCGGACTGGGCGCAACCTTCGGTGTGATTGCGGGTGATCAAGTTTTGTTGTGGGCGGCAGTGGCTGGCGTATCTGCCGTGATGGCGGCTTACCCGACAGCTTTTCATATTGTTCAGTGGTCGGGCGCTGTGTACCTGGCTTGGCTGGGCGTCAAGATGCTGATGGCCAAGCCGGGCGACGCGCCTATCTTGCAGATCAAACCGCGCCACTACTTTCGCCAGGCTTTGCTCATCACCTTGCTCAACCCTAAGGCGATCGTCTTTTACATGGCCTTCTTTCCGCTGTTTGTGGATCCCAAAACCCACCAAGGCATGACGACCTTCGGCGTGATGGCCGCAACGATTGCTGTGTTGACGTTTCTTTATGGCCTGACGTCGGTGCTGTTGACCACCTTTTTTGCAGAACGCATTCGCGCCAACCCCAAAGTCTCAGGCTTTCTGAACAAGGCGGCAGGCGTATTTCTGATTGGCTTTGGATTAAAACTCGCCATTTCAAAGTAACCTTCTTCAGCTTGTCTTCACCTTAATAACTATAAGAACAAATGGCTAAAATCTTTTGCGTTGCGAATCAAAAAGGCGGGGTCGGTAAAACCACCACGACGGTTAACTTGGCTGCAGGTCTGGCGAAGGTCGGCCAACGGGTGCTGATGATTGACCTGGACCCCCAAGGCAACGCCACCATGGGTTCGGGCGTGGACAAGCGCAAGCTGGCGTACACGGTGTACGACGTGCTGCTGGAATCAGCGTCCATCAACGAAGCCAAAGTCACCAGCCAGAAGCTGATTGACGGTGGCTGCAGCTACGACATTCTGGGTGCCAACCGCGAGCTGGCTGGGGCTGAGGTCGAGCTGGTCGATGTCGAGCGGCGTGAAAAGCGCCTCAAGCTGGCATTGGCTGAAGTGGACGCTGCCTACGACTTTGTGCTGATCGACTGCCCGCCATCGCTCAGTATGCTGACGCTGAACGGCTTGTGCTGCGCCCACGGCGTGGTGGTGCCGATGCAGTGCGAATACTTCGCCCTCGAAGGCCTGACGGACTTGGTCAACACCATCAAGCAGGTGCACGCCAACCTGAACAAAGACCTGGCCATCATCGGCTTGCTCAGGGTCATGTTTGACCCGCGCATCACGCTGCAGCAACAGGTCAGCGAGCAGCTCAAGGAGCATTTTGGCGACAAGGTGTTCAACACCGTCATCCCCCGCAATGTGCGCTTGGCTGAGGCGCCCAGCTACGGTTTGCCCGGCGTGGTGTTTGACCCGGCATCCAAAGGCGCGCAAGCTTTTGTGACGTTTGCCGAAGAAATGGTTGATCGTATTAAAAACATGTGAAAACCCTCCGAAAACAGCGCAAATAGGCTCTTTTCAGGTGGCAAAAGTGCCTTTAGCCCAATAAATACGGGCGCAAGCAGCTCCTAAAATAATAGCAAATAATTAACTTTACCGTGAGCCCTGCAAACGTCCTCATCCTCCCCGGCTGGCAAAACAGCGGCCCGGACCACTGGCAAAGTCGCTGGGAGCGCAACCACGGTTACGTTCGGGTTGAGCAGCATGACTGGCAGCGCCCGCTGCGCGGCGACTGGATCGCCCGGCTTGAAGATGTATTGCTCGGTTGCACTGAACCCGCTGTGCTGGTCGCCCACAGCCTGGGTTGCCTGACAGCAGCGGCGTGGGCAGCGCATACCAAGAACACGCATCTCGTGAAAGCCGCGCTGCTGGTGGCGCCCCCCGATACCGGACGGGATGACATTCGCCAGATGCTGCCCGGCTGGACTGTGCCGCTACAAAAACTGCCGTTTCAAAGTATCGTGTTTGCCTCCACCAATGACCCGTTTTGTAGCTTTGCTGAAGCACAGCGTTTGGCCACTGGCTGGGGTGCCAGGCTGATTGAAGCCGGCGAGCGCGGTCATATCAATGCCGAAAGCGGTCTGGGTGACTGGGCCGACGCGCATGCAGAACTTCAGCAACTCATCACAAACGCATAACAACATGATGCTCAAACGACCATTCAATTCGGCCTTACACGCGGCGGTGATCGCCGCGTTGCTCGCCTTGATCACTCTCAGCCCGCTGGCTTGGGCCGAGCCCGACGAAGTGCTGCTGGGCAAATCGCAAAACTACCCGACCGGCAACGCCAGTACCTGGTACATCAACCCCAACCGTGTAGGCGCGTGGTCCGCTTTGCACACGGTGCCGGGTATTCAGACCCGTTTGGTCAGCCGCGCGGCTCAGGCCAATCCCTTGCCCAAGGCCAGTCAGCCACCGCCGATTGCCTATCGCTACCGCAACACCGGCTACACGCTGGCTGAGTACTTGGAGCGCCAGCGCGCCACCGGCTTGCTGGTGCTTAAAAACGGCGAAATCGTGGCCGAACATTACCGCTATGGCCGCCAAGACGATGCGCGGTTTTTATCGTTCTCTATGTCCAAAAGCGTCACCGCCTTGCTGGTCGGCGCAGCGCTGACCCGCGGGCAGATTGCCTCGCTCGACGACACGGCTGAAACCTATGTCAAAGCGCTGGCGGGCAGCCCGTATGGTGCAACCACCGTGCGGCAATTGCTGCGCATGAGCTCAGGCCTGACGTTTACCGAGCGCTATGACGGCAACGACGACATTGCCCGCCTGTCCAGAGCCAGTAGCGGCGTGCGGGGTGCAGGCACGCCAGCCGACGTGCTTCGCTCGATTATTGACAGGCATTCACCAGCCGGGCAAAAGTTTGTTTACGCCAGCGCCGAGACCGACGTGCTGGGCCGAATTTTGACCGCCGCCACAGGTAAAAATATGGGCGAGCTGACCCAGGCCTGGCTCTGGCAACCGCTGGGTGCTGAACATGACGCCTATTGGCGCATAGGCGCAGATGGCCAAGAGCAAGCCTATGGCGCTTTCAATGCCAGCCTGCGCGACTGGGCCCGGCTGGGCCTGTTGCTGGCAAATGACGGGCGTGTAGATGGAAAAGCGGACAGCCAGCAAATCATTGCGCGCGAGTATGTGCTCGACGCCACCGACCCAGCGCGCCAGCCCGAGGCCTTCAGGCCGCGCAAGGCCACGCCGTACTTTGGTTACGGCTACCAGTTCTGGCTGATGCCGCTGAAAGAGCGTACCTTTGCCATGCAGGGCATTCACGGCCAGACGGTTTATGTCCAGCCCGCCACCGGCATCGTGATGGTGATGACCTCGGCTTGGGAATCCGCCAGCGGCCGGCAAGACCCGCAGCCGTATGAAGAGCGGGATGCCCTATGGCGCGGCGTGCTGCGGTCTTTAGGTGGAAACACAGCGGAATAACTTCAATGACACTCGAAAGACAAAGACACCATGGTCACTAAAAAACCAAAAGGACTAGGGCGCGGACTCGAAGCCTTGCTCGGCCCCACAGTAGGCGAAATCGCCGCCACCGACAGCGCGGCCAGCAGCAGCGCCACCAGCCCCGGCCTGCCAGCGTCGCTGCGGCTGCAAGACATGGTGCCCGGCCAGTACCAGCCGCGTACCCGCATGGACGAGGGCGCGCTGTACGAATTGGCCGAATCCATCAAGGTGCAAGGCATCATGCAGCCGATTTTGGTGCGGCGACTGACAGCCGGGCCCAATGACGGCAAATACGAAATCATCGCTGGCGAAAGACGCTTCAGGGCCGCCAAACTGGCCGGGCTGGACAGCGTGCCGGTGCTGGTGCGTGACGTGCCCGACGAGGCCGCCGCCGCCATGTCGTTGATTGAAAACATCCAGCGCGAAGACCTCAACCCGCTGGAAGAAGCCCAGGGTTTGCAACGCCTGGTCAAAGAGTTTGGGCTCACTCACGAGCTAGCCGCACAGGCCGTAGGGCGATCCCGCAGCGCTGCCAGCAACCTGCTGCGCCTGCTCAATTTGGCCGACCCGGTGCAAACCATGCTGATGGCGGGCGACATCGACATGGGCCATGCGCGCGCACTTTTGGCGCTGGACCGCGCCACACAAATCACCGCAGCGAACCAAATTGCCGCCAAAAAAATGTCAGTGCGCGAGGCCGAAAGCCTGGTGAAAAAGCTCAGCGCCGAGTTTTCGCTCAAACCGCAAAAAGCCAGCAAAGAAAAGTCACGCGACACCCGTCGGGTCGAAGAAGAGCTGGCTGACCTGCTGATGGCAGAGGTCGAGGTCCGCATCAAAAAGCAGGTCAAGCGCAACGGCAAGCGCGAGGACGTCGGCGAGCTGGCGATTGCCTTTGGCTCGATGGATGAGTTGAACGGTTTGATAGAACGGCTGCGCGGCGGCAGATAAAGAGCTCGAGGGGTACGATGCTCTTCATGAACTTTGGCAAATTGGGTAAATTGGATCAACGCAGCCTGTCGCTGGCTCACCTGAACAGATTCTGTGCCATTCTGGTCGTGGGTGCCTTGTTGGTTTCCCAAAATCAAGCTTGGGCGGCGGTGGCTTTTGGCTCGTCGGGTGCCGTGGCTACTGGCACTACGGCGCTCGCGGTTCCGCATCCTGCGGGTATCGTTGCTGGTAATTTGCTGGTGCTGGTGGTCGGCAACAAACACCCTCCCAATGGCCCCGCTACACCGGCGGGCTGGACTTTGGTGACTGATGGGCAAGGGTCAGGGGGGTTGGGAGCCAACGGCCCCGATCGCGGACCGGCCTACAGCACCGTTTTCGTCAAGATCGCGCTTGGCAGCGAAACTGGCAATCTTGCGGTAACGATCACTGGCGGTTCCGGTGCTATCGGCCGTATGTTTCGGTATACCAAAACATCATCCGCCGCATGGGACTATGCGGCCACAAATGGTGCCGATACCACCGCTGGTACTGGCTGGTCGGTTACCGGCGCGGCCGATCCCGGGATCTACGCAGATGATTTAATCATCGTCGGGTCTGTCATCAACAGCGACCGCATGAACGCCGCTAACCCCTTTTCCTTGCAGGCTGTTTCAGCCGCAGGGGCCACTTTCGGCACAGCTACCGAGAGACAAGATTCAGACACCGGTTCAGGTAACGACTTGGCGCTGGTGGTCTCAGACCACCGGGTGACGGCTGGCGAGGGCACCGCGGCCCCGATCTTCATCATGACCGCGGCGCCGGCAAACCGCGTCAATGGCAACACCCCAACTGGCCCCTCGGTATTTTTGCGGCTCAGGGAAAGTAAGGCCGATCTGGGCATTACCAAAACAAATGGCGTTTCCTCTTTGATGGCAGGCGCGACCACAACCTACACCATCACCGCCACCAACGACGGCCCGTCGGCGGCTGATGGGACCATCGTCAAAGACCCGGCAGCAGCAGGCCTCAATTGCACAACCGTGGCTTGCGGGGCTGTTGGCGGAGCCGCTTGTCCCGCCGTGTCGGACATAGCCACATTGCAGGCGGCTGGCTTGGTGATACCCGCTTTTCCTGCCGACTCCACGGTCACGTTGTCGTTGACCTGCGGAGTCACAGCATCGGGGCAGTAGGCAGGGGCAATCCAACGGCCAGCCCCCGATTGCCATCACAGCGTAAAAATCTTCCCCGGGTTCATGATGTTCTTCGGGTCCAGCGCGCGCTTGATGGTGCGCATCATGTTGACCGCGCCGTCACCTGCTTCGGTGACTAAAAAATCCATCTTGTGCAGCCCTACGCCGTGCTCGCCAGTGCAGGTGCCTTCCAGCGCCAAGGCGCGCGTGACCAGCTTGTGGTTCAGCTCTTCTGCAATGCGCCGCTCTTCCGGGATGTTCGGGTCAATCAAATAGCCGAAGTGAAAGTTGCCGTCGCCAACGTGGCCGACCAGAAAGTACGGGATGTTGGTGGCGTCCACCTCGGCAATCGAGTCCAGCAGGCAATCGGCCAGGCGAGAGATCGGCACGCAGGTGTCAGTTGAAATCGCCTTGCAGCCCGGGCGCGACTGGATGGCGGCAAAGTAGGCGTTGTGCCGTGCTGTCCAAAGCCGAGTGCGCTCTTCAGGGGTGCTGGCCCATTCAAACGCGTCGCTGCCGTGGCTGCTGGCGATTTCTTGTACCAGCTCAGCTTGCTCCTTGACGCTGTTGGGCGATCCGTGGAACTCCATCAACAGCATCGGTGATTCGCGCAGGGTGAGTTTTGAATGTTTGTTGACCATGCGTATGGTGTTGTGGTCGATCAGCTCCACCCGTGCAATTGGCACGCCCATCTGGATCACTTCAATCGTGGTGCGAACCGCTGCCTCAATGCTGGGGAAAGAACACACCGCCGCGCTGATGGCTTCAGGCAGCGGGTAGAGCTTGACGGTCACTTCCGTGATCACGCCCAGCGTGCCTTCACTGCCCACCATCAGGCGGGTCAGGTCGTAACCCGCCGATGACTTTTTGGCGCGCGTGCCGGTGCGAATCACGTCGCCGCTGGCTGTCACCACTTCGAGTGCCAACACGTTTTCGCGCATGGTGCCGTAACGCACGGCGTTGGTCCCGCTGGCGCGGGTGGCGCTCATGCCGCCCAGTGTGGCGTCAGCGCCTGGGTCAATCGGGAAGAACAGCCCGGTGCTTTTGACTTCTTCGTTCAGTTGTTTGCGCGTTACCCCTGCCTGCACCGTCACCGTCAGGTCTTCAGCGTTGATGTGCAGCACCTTGTTCATGCGGCTCACGTCAATGCTGATGCCGCCTTGCACGGCCAGCAAATGGCCTTCCAGTGACGTGCCCACGCCGAACGGAATGACAGGCACGTTGTGCAGGCCGGCCAGCTTGACGGCATCAGCCACGTCTTGCGTGCATTCAGCAAAGACGACAGCAGACGGTGGCGGTGCGGCAAAAGAGGATTCGTCCCGGCCATGCTGCTCGCGCACGATGAGGGCGGTAGAGCAACGATCTGCAAAACGGCTTTTAAGGGCGTCGATGAAAGCCGCAGGCGTTTCGCGCTGGGCGATTTCGGGCAGCAGATGGGTTGGTAGCGGTGCGTTCATGGTTGTCTCCAGGAAATTCGGCTTGGTAAAAACAATTCGCATTATCTATTCTGATGGGGATTTTGACGATGCAAGCCGCAAATGGGCACAGACTCAGTCGCCGTGATGACCTTTCTACGCGATCAATCGGCGCAACGCGCCAATTTGGCGGCCATCCGGGTTACCCAGCTCTTCCAGAATCGTGAAGTGGTTCAGGCCCGGCAGCGACACAAGTTCGCCCGGCTTGCCGGCAGACCGACGCAGATCGAAAAACTCTTGGGACTGGCGTTGCATCTCCGGCAGCTCGGCTTCGCCATAGGCCACGACCAGGGGCTTGTCGCTCAGCGCAAGCTTCATCGGGCTCAAATCGGCCACGTCCGGTTGTGTCAGGCCCAGCTTGTCGTTCACGTAGCTCAGGCGCATGGGCTCCAGGTCATAGATGCCGCTGATTGCCATACCGGCTACGACGCCGGGCTCGTCTAGGCACATCGCCGCCACATGCCCGCCAGCCGACCAGCCCGTTGCCACCATGCGCGATGCGTCGCCGCCGTAGCTTGCTGCATGGACTTTGAGATAACCGATCGCATTTTTGACCTCTTGCACAATGGTGCCCAGTGTCGCGCCGGGTGCCAGGGTGTGGCCCACCAGCGCCACATGCAGGCCGTGCGGCACCATGGCCTGTGCGATGTAGCTAAAACCTTCTTTGGCGCGCATTTGCCAGAAGCCGCCATGAACAAAAATCACCAGCGGCCCCGGGCGCTCTGCCGGAAAGTAGTCGATCAGGTGGCGCTCGGCAGGCCCATAACGCAAACCCAACACCGCCCCGGGCAGGGCCCGCGAAACGGCGCTTCGTTCTTCAAATCCGGCCATTAATGCGGCACTGTTGGTGACAGCAGCGCTGTTGTTGTAGGCTGCGTCAAGTGCAGCTTTGTCCATGTTGCGATAAAGCGTTGTCATGCAAAACCTTTGGCGTGTCGTTAAAAAGTGAGACCTGATGCAGCCCAGCGTCAATCCGTCATCCAACCCGAGCTGCCTGTGTACAGTATCCCTTGGTGGCCCGGCTAACGCATGACGCCCATAAAATTCAACCAGGTATCGTGCAGCCAACCGCAGGCGCACCCAGACTTATCTACACATAACAACCCCAGGACACCTTCATGGCTAACAGACTGACTCAAATCGCCACCCGCACCGGCGACAACGGCACGACCGGGCTGGGTGACAACACCCGCGTGTCGAAAAACAGCCTGCGGGTGCATGCCATGGGCGACGTCGATGAGCTGAACTCGAACATTGGCGTGTTGCTGTGCGAAGAGATGCCAGACGGCGTGCGTGCGCTGCTGGTCGAAGTGCAGCACCAGTTGTTCAACTTGGGCGGCGAGCTGTCGATTCCGGGCTATGAATTGCTCAAGCCAGAGGCCTTGCTGGTGCTCGACGAGGCGCTGGCCGAGCACAACGCCGAGCTGCCCCGGCTGGCTGAATTCATTTTGCCGGCCGGTAGCCGCGCTGCGGCGCTGGCCCATGTTTGCCGTACCGTAGCCAGACGCGCTGAACGCGCTGTGGTTGCCTTGGGCCAGCAGGACGCCTTAAAAGACACGCCGCGCCACTACCTGAACCGCCTGAGCGACTTGCTGTTTGTGCTGTCGCGGGTGCTCAACCGCATGAACGGTGGCGACGACGTGTACTGGAAGAGCGAGCGGATGGCCAAAGCGGCTGAAAGCTGATGCTTTCAGCGCTATTTATTTAGGAGCTGCTTGCGCCCGGATTCATTGGTCAAAAGCCCTAAAACATACCCAAAAACAGCCTATTTTGGTGGTTTTGGCGGCAGTTTAGCGGTCTTTTAATGCGGTAGGCGCAGCAGGCTGGCCGCCTACAGTCAAACCACCTTTTTCCCGGTTGTAGAGATCCGGCGTTTGGCCGACGCTAAGTGGGATGATTCGCAAAGTATATTTTCTGTGACGCGCGCGCGCCGCTGGCTGGGCGTCTTGGGCGTCGTCGGTGCCTTGCTGCTGCTGGCTATTTTTGGGGCGGCTTTGGTGGTTTGGCTGTGGATGCCAAACGAGCAGCAGCTGGCCAGCGATGTGGAGCTGGAGCTGCAGGCCGCGCTTGGCTTCAAGGTCAGTGTGGCGGCGGTGCGCTGGCAGTTACTGCCTTTGCCGGCCATCGTGCTGAGTGAGGTGGCCACCGACCAAACACCGCCCGTCAGCTTTAAAAAACTAACGCTTTACCCCAATCTGTCGGCTATCTTTACGCGCAGCCTGTCTTTTGACTTGGCAGAGCTTGAAGCCGCAGTCGTGCCGCAACTGTCGCTGCGCGAACTGGGGCGCAGCTCTGACGCTGACAGCCTGCCCGGTGGTTTGGCGCTGGCGGCTGTCCCGCTGGAGCGCTTTGTCTTTCGCGACGTGACCTGGATCACGCGGCGCGGTATTCCGGTGATTTACGACGGCGAGGTGGACTTTGACGAGGCCTGGCGGCCACGCACTGCGCAGCTGCGCAGGCCTGACTACCAACCCCTGACGCTGGCTACGCTTGAGCGTGACGGGCAACAAGACCAATGGCGGGTTAATGCCCAGCTGGGTGGCGGCACGTTAAATGGCGATGTGCAGTTAAAGACATCGCCCAACGGCCGGCTGCGACTGGACGGTAAGCTCAAGCCGCAGGCTGTAGAGGTAGCCAGCGCGCTAGAGGCTTTTAACCGCCGGCCAGTGCTGGCTGGCAAGGCTAACGGCAACACAATTCTGAGCGCCGATGGCGCCAATTTTGTCGAACTGGTGCAGTCATTGCGAACCCAGACCGCCTTTGCCATGACGCCAGCCACTTTGCTGCGCTTTGACATGGCCAAGGCCGTGCGCAGTGCGGGTAAAGACCACACTGGGCAAACTGCGCTGGACAGCATCACCGGCGCGATGAACACACAAAACACGCCGCAGGGCATGGTGGTGAACTTCAAGGACATCAAGGCGCGTTCTGGCGCGCTCAGTGCGTCGGGCGATGCAACGCTGGCCAACCGCCGAATTGACGCCGAGTTTGCCGTGGATCTGGTCGATGGCATCGTCGGCGTACCGCTGACCATCACCGGGCCCACTGACAAGGTGGTGGTCAACGTCCCCAATGGGGCCTTGGTGGGGGCCGTGGTTGGCACCGCCGTGCTGCCGGTGATTGGAACGGCTCTAGGTGCGCGCATAGGCGCCGCGTTGGGTAAAATGTTAGGTTCCGGGTCAAGTCCCAAAAATGCCCCTAGTCCTGCTATCCCTGCCCCTACCATTACCGCCCCAGGCTCGAGCCGTTAGGTCGGCAGTTCGAGCCCCTTGAGAGGAGACAGCCATGTCACAACCCGTACCAGCAAATGACGCCGCGACCGATTCGGCACCCGCCACCCCGCTAGAGCGCGCGCTTGACCAAAATACATCCGTCCAAGACACGGTGGAGCAATCGTCTGCCGAACTGGCCGTGATCAACGCGGTGCTGAAAGTAGAGTTGCCCGGCGACGTCAAAAAAGGCGAAGTAGCCCAGGCACTGCAAAAAACCGATGAACTTCAGACCAGAATCAACGAGACGGCGCAGGAACTGGCACAGGTCAACGAGGTGCTTGCACAAGAGATTGATGAGCGTGCTGGCCTAGAGCTCGAACTTGCACAGACCAAAGCCGCGTTGGTACAGGCGACCGACCCATTGTCCTGAGCACGGGGCACGTTCTGACGTCAGGACGAGACATTTTTACCCTGTCAAAGCGGGTGCTGGCGGTATATTTTGGGCAGGCCGACTACCTTAGTCTGGCCGTTCTTACCCACCCAGCCATGACCAAAAGACATTCATCTCCTGCTGTTTCGGCAACTTCAGTGCGACCGCTGGTCAAGGCGTTGAACCAAAACGACTCGGTCAAAGCAACCGTCAAGCAGTCGGCTGACGAATTGCTGGTCATCAATGCCGTGCTCAAACACGGCATCCCCGACCACGCCCAAACCGGCGACGTGGCCCAGGCGCTGGAAAGTACCGAAGCGATTGAGGACAAAATCCAGACCTCAGCCGAGGACCTGGCCGTCGTCAACAAACTTTTAGAGCACGAGATCGATGAGCGAATCGACATAGAGCGCGAGCTGCTGGCCACCAAAGCCGCACTGGCCCGGGAAAAGGCCAAGCCTTAAGCGCCTAGGGATAAACCGCAGGTTGCAAAGGCAAAATTTGCAGCGGCCAGAGGTTAAGCTGAGGGTTATGAGCGCCCCCAACATTCCCCAAATCCGCCTGTATCAACAATGGTTGCAGTCGCAACGCGGCCTGCAGTTTGACAGCTACGCTGAGCTGCACCAATGGTCCGTCACAGACCTGAGCGCTTTTTGGCAAAGCATCTGGGACTACTTTGATCTGCAGTCGCCCACGCCGCACCGGTTTGTGGTTGAAGGCAGCATGCCTGCTGCCAAGTGGTTCGCGGGCGCGCAAGTCAACTATGCAGCCCAGGTGTTTAGGCATGTTGAGGCGGCCCACGCTGCCGGGCTGCCAGCCATCATCAGCCACAACGAGGCCAGCCTGAACCATGGCGGCACAGCGCGCAAGATCAGCTGGCCCGACTTAAAAAACCAGGTGGCGGCGCTGGCGCTGCACCTTAAAGCGCAGGGCGTCGTACCGGGTGACCGGGTTGCCGCCTACCTGCCCAACATTCCTGAAGCCATGGTGGCCTTTTTGGCCACTGTGAGCATTGGCGGCGTGTGGAGCATTTGCGCCCCCGACATGGGCACTGCGGCTGTGCTCGACCGCTTCAAGCAAATTGAGCCCACCGTGTTGATAGCCTGCAGCGGCGTGACCTATGGCGGCAAGCAGATTGACCGCAGCGCCGTGATTGACGAGCTGTGCGCAGGCCTGCCCAGCGTGCAGCATGTGATCCTTCATGGGAGTTCAAGTGCTATTATTTCAGGAGCTGCTTGCGCCCGAATTCATTGGTCAAAAGCCCTAAATGATACCCAAAATGCGGCTAAAAATGACGAATTGACGGGTTTTGAGCCACTTTGGCTGCCGTTTGACCACCCGTTGTGGATCGTCTATTCCAGCGGCACCACCGGTTTGCCCAAACCCATCGTGCACGGCCATGGCGGAACAGTGGTCGTTGCGCTGGCGCTCAAGGTGCTGCACAACGACATCGGCTGCAGCTACCACCCCAACAGCTTGGGCGAGCGCTACCACTGGTACAGCTCGACCGGCTGGGTGATGTGGAACGCGCAGGTCAGCGGCTTGCTCAATGGCACGACCTGCGTGATTTTTGATGGCAACCCGGGCGGCACGACTTTAGACGACACCGGCGGTGGCAAGACAAAGCCCGACTGGACAACGCTGTGGCGCTTTGCTGCCAACACCGGGGTGACCTTTTTCGGCGCGGGCGCAGCGTTTTTTGCCAACTGCATGAAGGCGGGCGTTGACTTGTCGGGGTGTGGCGATTTGTCAAATGTGAGGGCTTTGGGTTCGACAGGCTCGCCGCTGTCGATTGAAGCCCAGCAGTGGGGTACCGACCAGTTTGCTGCGCTGGGCACGCCTGACATCTGGTTTTGCAACATCTCAGGCGGGACCGATTTTGCAGGCGCTTTTATTGGCGGTAACCGCGAACTGCCGCAAGTGCCGGGCGAGATGCAATGCCGCTTGCTGGGCTGCGCGGTTGAGGCCTGGAACGAAGCGGGCGAACCCGTCATAGGCGACGTGGGCGAGCTGGTTTGCAGCCAACCGATCCCGTCGATGCCGCTGTACTTTTGGAATGACAAAGGAAATGCGAGGTACATCTCCAGCTACTTTGACATGTACCCCAATGTCTGGCGGCACGGTGACTGGCTCAAAATCACGCCGACCGGCAGTTGCATCATTTATGGCCGCAGCGACGCCACCATCAACCGCCACGGCTTGCGCATGGGCACCAGCGAGCTGTACAGCGCCATTGAGGTGCTGCCCGAAGTGCTCGACTCGATGGTGGTGGACCTCGAATACCTGGGCAAGGGCAGCTATATGCCGCTGTTTGTGGTGCTGCGCCCAGGTGTGGCGCTAGACGACGCCATGAAAGCCCGGCTGAATAACGCCATCAAAACGGCCTTGTCACCTCGCTTTGTACCGAACGATATCTTTGCGGTGCCTGAAATCCCCCGCACCCTCTCGGGTAAAAAGCAGGAGCTGCCGATCAAAAAGCTCCTGCTGGGCCAGCCGATTGACAAGGTCGTCAACCGCGACGCGATGGCCAACCCGGCGTGCTTGGATTGGTATGTTGACTTTGCGGTGCAGCGCCAAGCTTAAGGAAACGTCAAACGTGGGTCGCTGCGGCCAGCGACTCGACGGCCGCCCGTACCCCGCCGCTGCCGGTTGACATCCCCTGCACCAGCATGGCGGCCTCCACGCCGCCCAGGCAGCCCAAAATCATGGCGGGGTTCATGTCGCCCAAGTGGCCGATACGAAACGCTCGGCCCGCCATCGGCCCCAAGCCACCGGCCATGGCGACCTGAAAACGCTCTCGCGCCAGCGTTCGCAAGGCCTCCGGGTCAATGCCTGCACTCACTGCAATGGTGGTGACCGACACGGACCTTGCAGCGGGGTCTTTGACGAACAGTTGGACATCTCCGCCTTCTGCCCAGGCATCGACGGCAGCGTGCACGGCATGGGCGATCATCTGGTGCCGTGCATGCACCTGCGTTAACCCTTCTTTGGCGATCAAGCCAAGCGCGGCCTCCAGCCCCATCAGCAGATTCATCGGCGGTGTGCCGCAAAACTTGCGGTAACTCAGAGCGCTTTGTCTGCGCGTCCAGTCCCAGTAATAACGGGGCGCCGGGTTGCGAGCTGCCACCTGTAGGGCCAGCGCATCTGCCGCCACAAAACCCAAACCGGGCGGCACCATCAAACCTTTTTGCGAGGCACCCAGCACCACATTGGCACCCAAAGCATCCATATTGAAAGGCGCAGCCGCCAGCGACGCCACCACATCCACCACCAGCAAGGCCGGGTGGTTCGCGGCTGTCATGGCTTGCCGCACGGCCTGCATGTCGCTGGTGGCGCTGCTGGCGGTGTCGGTATGCACCGCGAACACGGCAACAATTCTGTGCTCGGTGTCGGCAGTCAGCGCTTGTTCAATCGCCGCAATATCAAGCGGCCCGCCTTCTTGCCATGGCGTACGAACCACTTTCACCCCCATGGCTTCGGCCTGCAGCGCCCATGATTCTGAGAAATGGCCCGTACCCGGCACCAGCACTTGCTGACCAGGCCCGGCCAGGTTGGCAATCACCGCCTCCCACGCGCCGTGGCCGTTGGTGGCGTACATAAAAATATCGGCAGCCGTGGTTTGCAGCAGCGCCTTTAAACCGTGTTCGCAACTGGCGATCAGCGCATCAACGCGGGGGTCGGCCAGGTCCATCGGCTGCCTGCGCATGGCGTCCATCACCTCGTCGGGCACGCGCGTCGGCCCGGGTGAATGCAGAAATCGGTGGCCAGGGATGCGTTGCGGTAGGGTCATGATGAAAATTATGCAGGTTTGCGGTTGACCAGCACAATGCCCACCGCCACAGCGCCCAGCGCAGCCAGCAAGCCCGGCGTGACGCTTTCCTTCAGCCAAAGCGCGCCAAACAGCAATGCAAACAGCGGCGTTAAAAACACAAACACTGAAATCTTGGTAGCCGGGTAACGGCCCAGCATCCACATCCAGGCCAGGTAGCTGGCAAAAGCGCCTACGACAGTTTGCAAAAACAGCGACGTCATGGCAAAGGGGCTGAACTGCCAAACCCAAACCTCGCCAAGCGTCATCGACAGCAGGGGGAAGGCCGCAGCACTTGCGGCCAGTTGGTAAAACAACAATTTCTCGGCAGACACTTTGGCAAGACCTGAGGCGCGAATCACCAGCGTCGTCAGGCCCCACAACATGCCCGCCGCCAGCCCCAGCACATCGCCGCGCAGGGTGCTAACGCCGCCGCCGGTCAAACCTTCTCGCAGGGCAAAGGCCACGCCGGCAAAGGCACACACCAGCCCCAGCCACTGCCAGCCCAGCAGCTTTTCAGACTTCACCCACAGCGGCACCAGCACAGCTACCCAAAACGGCGAGGTGTATAAAAACACCGTCAGGCGTGACGCGCTGGTAGCCTGCAGCCCTAAATAAATGCAGGCAAACTCTGCCGCAAACAGGCTACCGGCCAGCAAGCCCGCGACAAGCGAGCCGTCGCGCGTGAACAGCGGCACGCCCCGTACCAAACACCACAGCCAGAGCAACGCCGTAGCGCCCCACAAGCGCAGCGAGGCCTGAAACATCGGCGGAACCTCGGCCAGCGTGGCCTTGATCAGCACCTGTTGCAAGCCCCAAAAAAGGCAGCAGCCCAGCAGCAAGGAAATGGCCAAGGCATCGAGTTGGGTTTTGCGCACAGTCATGCGCTTGATGTTAGCGTTGATGACCCACAACGAATGTCGCCGCCGCATCCCGGCACCGATTCACTCTCGCTCGACCTGAATCGGCGTGGGCCCTATACCTTGGCGTCTGCTTCTACAAACACTCTGGCATGGCGGGGTGTCAGCACCACCGTGTCGCCTTCACGCAGGCCAAGTTTTTTGAACTGCTCCACCGGCAGTTGCGCTTCAATCAAGGTATCAACCAGCGGCCCTCCAGCGGCTTTGGTGTCGTCGTTTGGAATCAGCTCTAGTCGGGCAATCGGGCCAATCACGATGGCGCGGTCAAGCTTGGCAATGATTCCCCCGCTCTTGCCTTTGCCCGCAGCAGTTTGCGCGTTGTAAGGCTGCACGTCAATGTCATGTGGCCTGACGTAAGCAAAGGCCTTGGCGTTTTGGGCGCTGGCGTGTTCGGGTGAGGCAATGCGTATGCCTTCGACATTGACTTCGCCTTCATGCGCGCGGCCATGAAACAAATTCACATCGCCTAAAAAGCCATAGACAAAGGGGCTGGCCGGGTGGTCCCAAACCTGCTGTGGCGAGCCGATCTGCTCGACCTTGCCTTGATTCATCAGCACCACGCGGTCAGCCACTTCAAGTGCTTCTTCTTGGTCGTGCGTCACAAAAATGCTGGTGACATTCAGGTCGTCATGCAGGCGACGTAGCCAGCGGCGCAGTTCCTTTCTTACCTTGGCGTCCAGCGCACCAAATGGCTCGTCGAGCAGCAGCACCTTGGGTTCGACCGCCAAGGCCCTGGCCAGAGCGATGCGCTGGCGCTGCCCGCCCGACAGCTGCGACGGGAAACGGTCAGCCAGCCAGTCAAGTTGCACCAGGCTCAAAAGCGCATGCACTTTGTCCTTGATTTGCGCCTCGCTCGGGCGCAGGCCACGCGGCTTCATGCGCAGACCGAAGGCGACGTTTTCAAACACTGTCATGTGTCGAAACAAGGCGTAGTGCTGAAACACAAAGCCGACCTGCCGCTCGCGCACATGCACGTCGGTGGTGTCCGCGCCGCTGAAGGCAATGCTGCCGTGGTCAGGCGTCTCCAACCCGGCAATGATCCTCAAGAGCGTGGTTTTGCCGCAGCCCGACGGGCCCAGCAGGGCGACCAGTTCGCCCGATTCAATGTCCAGGCTGACATCGCCCAGCGCTTTGAAGTTGCCGAAGTTTTTACTGATGTTGCGGATCTCAATGCTCATTTTTTAGACTTTTCAAAGGGTAGGGCGCTCAGGCGGCAGCTCTGCGGCAGCTTTCATCTCGGTCGCATGACGCCATTCGGCGACAGACTTGATGACCAGCGTGACCAGGGCCAAAATGGCCAGCAGGCTGGCCACAGCAAATGCGGCCACCGACTGGTATTCGTTGTACAAAATCTCCACATGCAGCGGTAGCGTGTTGGTTTGCCCGCGAATATGGCCAGACACCACCGACACCGCGCCAAACTCGCCCATGGCACGTGCGTTGCACAAGATCACGCCGTAAATCAGCCCCCATTTGATGTTGGGCAAAGTCACGTACCAGAAGGTTTGCCAGCCCGTAGCGCCCAGCACAATGGCTGCTTGCTCCTCGTCATTGCCTTGGGCCTGCATCAGCGGAATCAGCTCGCGGGCGATGAACGGGAAGGTCACAAATGTTGTCGCTAAAACAATGCCGGGAATGGCAAAAATGATCTTGATGTCGTGCTCACGCAGCCAGGGGCCAAACCAGCCCTGGGCGCCAAAAATCAGCACATAAATCAAACCAGCCACCACTGGCGAGACTGAAAACGGCAGGTCTACCAGCGTGGTTAAAAACGACTTGCCCCAAAACTCATACTTGGCAATCGCCCAGGCGGCGGCTACACCAAACACCAGGTTCAGCGGCACGGCAATGGCGGCGGTGATCAGCGTGAGTTTGATGGCGCTCCATGCATCAGGCTCTTGCAGCGCCGCCACATAAGCGCCAAAGCCTTTACGCAGCGCCTCGGTAAACACGGCGGCCAGCGGCAGGACTAAAAACAGCACCACAAACAGCAGCGCTGTAACCAGCAGGCTGTAGCGAACCCAGGTCGATTCTGTTGTGCTCACTTTTGTTGCGGTCATCAGACGGCTCCCGTGCTGCGCCGCTGCCAGGCCTGCAATGCATTGATGACGAGTAAAAGCACAAACGAGATCACCAGCATCACCACAGCGACGGCAGTCGCGCCAGCGTAGTCGTACTGCTCGAGCTTGCCGATGATGATCAGGGGCGTGATTTCAGACACCAGCGGCACATTGCCCGCAATAAAAATGACGGAGCCATATTCACCAATCGCCCGGGCAAAAGCCATGGCAAAGCCCGTGAGCAAGGCCGGGGCGATGTGCGGCAAGATGACTTTGGTGAAGATCTGCAAGCGGCTGGCCCCTAGGGATGTGGCGGCTTCTTCGAGCTCTTTTTCGAAGTCCTCCAGCACGGGCTGCACCGTGCGCACCACAAAAGGAATACCGATAAAAATCAGCGCGATCACCACGCCGGCAGGTACAAAAGCCAGCTTGATGCCCAGTGGCTCCAAGTATTGGCCCAGCCAGCCATTACCTGCCAGCAAGGCTGTTAGCGATATGCCCGCCACGGCAGTGGGCAATGCAAACGGCAAGTCAACCAGCGCGTCAACGATTTTTTTACCCGGAAAGCTGTAGCGCACCAGCACCCAGGCCAGCAGCAGGCCAAACACCAGATTCACCAGCGCAGCAATCAGCGATGCGCCAAACGTCAGCCGGTACGACGCCAGCACACGCTCAGACGTGACAGCAGCCCAGAACTGATCGAGCGTCAAACTAAACGTTTTAAAGAACAGCGCTGACATGGGAATCAGCACGATCAGGCTCAGGTAAAACAGGGTATAGCCCAGCGTGAGCCTGAAGCCGGGCAGCACGCGCTTTGCCGCCCGCCAGGTTGGTTTTTTAGAAATCACTTTGCATTGCCTTGAAGGTTCGCTTAATTACGTCAATCGCCTCTTACCAAGTGCCAGCGTGAAACCGGCTTTGCCGGGCCACAGATGGCGCCCCTTGAGGGGAGGCGGCCAAAGGCCGCTTCAGGGTGTGCTTATTTCTTGGTGTAGATTTGATCGAACGAGCCGCCGTCGGCAAAGTGCGCTTTGTCGGCTTTGACCCATCCGCCGAAGGCCTGGTCAATGCTGAAGAGATTCAGCTTGGCAAACTGTTTGGCGTACTTGGCTTTGGCTTTTTCAGACACCGCCGGGCGGTAGAAGTTTTTGCCCGCAATGTCCTGGCCTTCTTCAGAATAGAGGTACTTCAGATATTCCTCAGCGACGGCGCGCGTCCCTTTTTTGTCGACGTTTTTGTCGATCACGGCAACGGCGGGTTCAGCCAGGATGCTGAGCGACGGCGCGACAACGTCAAACTTGGCGCCAAACTCTTTTTCGAGCAGATACGCCTCGTTTTCCCAAGCGATCAGTACGTCCCCCTGGGCGCGCTGGCCAAAGGTGATGGCTGAGCCGCGTGCGCCAGTGTCCAGCACGCTCACGTTGCCGTAAAGCTTGGCAACGAAGTCTTTGGCCTTGGCATCACTGCCGTATTTGCGCTTGGCATATTCCCATGCGGCCAGGTAGTTCCAGCGTGCGCCACCAGAGGTTTTGGGGTTCGGCGTGATGACCTTGATGCCCGGCTTGGCCAGGTCGTCCCAGTCCTTGATGCCTTTTGGGTTGCCTTCGCGCACCACCAGCACAATGGTGGAGGTGTAGGGCGACGAATTGTTCGGCAGCTTTTTCTGCCAGTCGGCGCTGAGCCAGCCACCGTTTTTAACCAGCGCATCGGTATCGCCTGCCAACGCTAAAGTGGCGACGTCGGCATCGAGGCCGTCAATGATGGAGCGCGCCTGCTTGCCCGAACCGCCGTGCGACTGTTTGAAGGTCACGTCCTGACCGGTTTTGGCTTTCCAGTGTTTGGCAAAGGCGGCGTTGTACTCGACATACAGCTCGCGTGTTGGGTCATAAGAGACGTTGAACAGGGTGACAGCCTGCTGTGCCAAGCTTGGAGCGGCGAGGCTGGTCAGTGCACTTGCGCCTGAAAGTGCGAGCAGTGTGCGTCTTTGAATCATGAGCTTCCTTCGGGACAAATTTTGTGAAGGATTGGATTCTGAGAGCGTTTCGTCAAACCTCAAAAGAATATTAAATGCATAGTTAATACGCTTAAGCTTATAAAAAATGTTCAGAAGTATTTGCTGGCCTTGTCACCAGCGAGCAAAAAACTGATGAAATAGCCTCATGGACCACAAATGGCTCGAAGACTTTTTGATGCTGGCGCGCGAGCGTAATTTTTCAAAAGCTGCGGCATTGCGCCACGTCACGCAGCCGCAGTTTTCGCGCCGCATTCGGGCGCTGGAGTTGTGGGCTGGCGCAGAGCTGGTGAACCGCTCTGGCGTGCCGATTTCGCTCACGCCCGCGGGCGACACGTTGCTGGCAAGCAGCAAAGTGGCTGTCAATGCGCTGGCTGACGCGCGCGAGCGCATTGCACGCTTGGGCGGCGGCGGTCATTGGACGACACTCTTTACTGGCCGCACCTTGTCGCGCACTGTCGTGCCGATATTGCTGGCCAAGGTACGTAAGCAGTTGGGCGATGTACCGGTGCGCTTGATGACCGGCTCGATACATGACGGAGCTATTGCCTTAGAGCAGGGCGGCGCTGATTTTCTGCTCAGCTTTGCGCACCCCCGCCTAGCGTTAAGTCTGGACGACCAGCAATTTGAGGGCATGACCCTGGCCCACGATGAGCTGGTGGCTGTCAGCAGCCCATTGCCAAGCGGCAAGCCGCGCCATGCCCTGCCGGGCACCGCCAGCAAACCGGTGAAAGCCTTGAGCTTTGCGCCGCAACTGGCACTGGCGCAAATTCTGCAAGATGGCTTAGCGCGGGGCAAGCAGCCGCTTCATTTGCAGGTCATCACCGAGTCAGACTTTGCTGAATCACTGCACGAGCAAGCGCTGCAAGGCGCGGGTATCGCTTGGCTGCCGCGCGCGTTGGTAGCCGCCGATTTGAAGGCTGGGTCGTTGGTGCTGGCGGGGCTTGTCGCCGAGCCGATTCGTTACGAAATACGGTTGTACCGCTCGCGTCATACGCGCAAACCGCATTTGCAAAAGATCTGGGCCGCTGCCGTGTAGATCTTGCTCGGTGTGATGACGCATCACACCATGCGCAGTACGCATCGCTTCAAGAGAGGGCAATTCCTACACTTTTCATCATCAACCCCAACTGGAGCTCATGATGAAAAATTTTTCAATTTGCAGACGGTCCCTGTTTGCCTGTTTGGCACTCGCAACGTGCGTCACGGCCGCTCAGGCTCAGGCTTGGCCTTCTGCCAAAGCCATCACGCTTGCCGTTGGCTACCCGGCTGGCGGCAGTGTGGACCTGGTCGCGCGAATCATTGCTGAGCCACTGGGCAAACGCCTCGGTGCGCAAATCATTGTTGAAAACATTGGCGGAGCAGGCGGCACGATTGGCGCGCAAAAAGTCGTCAATGCCGCACCCGATGGCTACACCTTGTTGCTCGGCTCAGGCAGTGAGGTGTCGATTGCACGCATTTACAACGCGGCGATCAAATACAACGGCGAAAGCGACTTAACGGGCATCGGCCTGATTGGCGTCACGCCGATGGTCTTTGTAGCTGGCCCCAAGGCTGGCGTTAAAACCATGGACGAAGCGTTGGCGTTGGCCAAACGAAACCCAGGCAAGTTCAACTTTGCGTCATCGGGCATTGGGACGCCACTGCATGTGGCGGGCGAGTTGATCAACCTCAAGGCGGGGACAACGATTAAGCATGTGCCCTACCGGGGTGCTGCGCAAATGGTCCAAGACGTGCTGGGCAGCAATATCGAGTTTGGTGTGTTTGTGCTGTCGTCGGCGCTGCCGCATATTGAATCAGGCCGCATGATTCCGCTGGCCGTAACAACACCCGAGCGCTCCCGCGCCGCGCCGCAAGTCCCAGCCATGACCGAGTTTGCAAAAATGAAGGACTACAACATGAACGTCTGGTTTGGCCTTTTTGGCCCGGCCAAGTTGCCCCCAGCCATGACGGCACGGCTGAACAAAGAGCTGGGCGAAGTGCTGCGTGACCCGGCGGTCTGGCAAAAACTGCAGAAGGCCGGTATCAGCAATGAAGGCGGTACGCCGCAAGCGCTGGCTAGCTTCATCAAAGCCGAAACGCTGCGCGTGCGCAGCGTGGTGAACCAAGCGGTTGTGGGCAGCGTCAGCAATTGAAGCCTTACCCGGTTAACCTCCTGCCGCCCAACATAAGCCGATGGGCAGCATCTGGCTGCGTGCCCTATGTGCATGAGCGACTAGGCGCCGCGCCGGGGCCGGAGGTGCTGGTCACGGCGCTGGTGCATGGCAATGAATATTCAGGCGCCATCGTGATGGGTGAGTTGCTGGCCAGCGGCTGGCAGCCCGCCAACGGCCGCGTGACCTTCGCGTTTTGCAATGTGGCCGCGTTTGACCGTTTTGATGTAACGACACCCGATGCGTCGCGCTATGTTGACGAAGACTTCAACCGTGTCTGGAGCACGGCGCGGCTTGCCAGTAGTGACGCCAACACTGAGCTGGCACGCGCCCGGCAGCTACAGCCACTTGTTGCCCGCGCAACGCATCTGTTAGATCTCCATTCAATGCACGAAGCATCTACCCCGCTGTGGGTTACCGGCACCTTGCAGCGCAACATAGACTTTGCCCAAGCGCTGCAAACGCGTTGCCAAGTCATCATCGACAGTGGCCATCAAGACGGTGTGCGCATGCGCGACCATGGTGACTTTTCAAACCCGGCCGGTCAACGCATTGCCTTATTGTTAGAAGCAGGTCAGCACTGGCAAGCCTCGTCCGTCAGCATTGCCAGAGATGCGTTGATGCGATTTTTGGTTCAGGCGGGCTCTATCGCTAGGGCTGGTGTCCCTGGGGCTTGGCTGCTGCCCGACAGCACGCCACCTGCCCCGGTACTGGTGACAGAACGCGTGGTGGCGCAGTCGATGGACTTTGCCTTTACGCAACCCTATTCAGGTGGCGAAGTGATTGCCAAAGCCGGCTACTTGATCGCTGTCGATACCGGCCACCCGATCGTCACGCCGTATGACGATTGTGTGCTGGTGATGCCGTCAGTGCGGCAGTTGCGCAAAGGGGTAACCACGGTGCGGCTCGGTAGGATGATGGGCTAGTGGCAGATAAAACGTCGCTTGTTTGGCGGGCATTTTTGCTATTGTATACATTACAATGTAATCTGTAAAATAGCAGCCTAATGATCCAAAACTTCAAACACAAGGGGCTGGAACGATTTTTCGCGAAGAGCGACCATCGGGGCATCCCAGCGAAAAGCGAGGCACGCATAGAGCGCATACTTGATCGTCTGGAGGCAAGTATTTCGCCTAAAGACATGGATATTCCCGGCTTCAAGTTTCATCCGTTAAAGGGTGACCGTGTCGGTGAGTATTCAGTTAGCGTGACGGGTAACTGGCGTTTGACTTTTGGCTTTGTTGGCGAAGATGCTGTGAATGTAAATCTTGAGGATTACCACTGAGGAATGATCATGAAGTCATTGCGAAACCCAAACCGTGCCCCCACCCACCCTGGCGCCATCTTGCGCGAAGACGTACTGCCAGCATTGGCAGTACCGCAAGCCAAGTTTGCAGAGCTGTTGGGGGTGAGCCGCCTCACTGTGTCTCAGTTACTGCATGAGCACAGGGCGTTGTCGCCAGACATGGCCATGCGGCTCGAGAAATTACTGGGAACGAGTGCTGAGAGCTGGCTGCGAATGCAATCAGCTGTTGACCTTTGGGCTGCGCGGCAAACGCCAGAGCGATTTACCGACATTCGTCGTATCGCGTTTACAGCGTAGTTTTGAGCAGCTACTAACGACCGCCTCACCATTGTTCCCGCGATTGACGGGAAACATACACCCGCTTGGGACTTGACGTATTAGGTGGCTAAAGCGGGTGCTCTGTATAAAACTTGCCGCCGTGGTACAGCAGGGGCGCTGCGCCTTCGCGGTGGCTACAGCGCTCGACTTCACCGACAAAAATCACGTGGTCGCCTTCTTCGTAGCGGCTGCGGTTAAAGCATTCAAAGCTGGCTGCCGCGCCAGCCAGCAGCGGCGCACCGGCAACGCCGTCAGTAAAGCTAACGCCGTCCCAGCGGTCAGTGCGCTTGCTGGCAAAGCGCTCGGCCAGCTCTTTTTGGTCTGCCGCCAAGATATTGATGGCGTAATGCGAGCCCGCGCTGAAGGCCGCCATCGAGCTGGCCGCCTGCGACAGGCTCCACAGCACCAGCGGCGGCGACAGCGACACCGAGTTAAACGAGTTGGCCGTCAGCCCCACCAGGTCCCCGTTGGCGCTGCGCGCCGTGACGATGGTGACACCGGTGGCAAACATGGCCAGCGATGCGCGGAACTCAGGGGTAGAAAAACCGGGGGGCTGGGCTTTGGATGTTGTGGGTGCGTTGGGCATAAAGATATTCAGAACTCCGTGCATTTTGCCTCAGCACCGCCAAAAGCCCTGTCTTCTGTGTAGCCTAAACTTGGGGCATGGGTTTGCGTCGTTATCTTTCAGCGTTGGGTTTGTTGTTTTGCCTGTCCGGTCACGTCAACGCTGCTACGCCGTGTGACGAGTTTGTGGCGAGGCTGCCCAACGTCAAACGCACGCTGTGTGAATCTGCCAACCTGCAGCCCAGCGGTGCGCGATCCGTGGCGGGCCGCACGCTGTGGACGCGCGACATCAAGCCAGACAACGCCAGCTTTCGGGTACTGGTCATTGGCGCCATTCATGGCGACGAGCTGTCGTCAGCTTCAGTTGCGCTGCATTGGCTCAAGCTGGCTGAACTGGCCCCAGCCGACATGCCGCAAGCCGTTCACTGGCGGTTCATTCCAGCGTTGAACCCCGACGGGCTGCTCAGCCAGCCGCCGCGCCGCGTCAATGCCAACGGGGTGGATTTAAACCGCAACTTCCCCACGCCCAACTGGGAGCGCGACGCCAAGACCTACTGGGAAAAGCGCACCCGAAAAGACCCGCGCCGCTACCCCGGTGTTAAACCCTTGTCAGAGCCCGAATCTAAATTTGTTTATGACGAAATGCAGCGCTTTAAGCCGCAACTGATCGTCAGCATCCACGCCCCCTACGGCGTACTGGATTTTGACGGCCCCTCTGCGCCACCCTCCAAGCTAGGCCGCCTGTACCTTGACCAAGTCGGCATCTTCCCCGGCTCGCTAGGCAACTACGGCGGCGTACACAAAGGCGTACCCGTCGTCACCGTAGAGCTCCCCAACAGCACCCGCACCCCGCTAGACGCCGAAATGCGCCAAATGTGGCTGGACTTGCTGCGGTGGATGAGTGAAAGAGCCAGTGAGCGGGTTGCGCCGATGGGGCCGCGGCAAACGAATCCGTGAACTTAACCGTCACAACTTATCCGACTGTCAACGGAATCACTCTTTTAACGCGCGGGCGTCGGATGTCGCCTGCAATCGAAACCAGCGTCAGGCCCGTCACTGTCTGAATAATGCCCGCCAGTATCGCCATGTTGTAGCGGTACTCGTTTTCACACGATTGGGCGAAGAGGTCGTCGTTTAAAAACATGCAAGACCCTTTGCACAGCTGCAACACCGGGCAATAGTTGCAACTCTCGCGATGGGACCAATGTGTGGCGGTATCAAGTCTTACGTTGGCGATAGCGCTAAGTTCACCGATTTTGTGCTTTCCTTTGGCGCCGGTGTTTTGGCACGTCATGACGTTGCCCTTCAGGTCGACAGCCAATTGGGATGGATCGTCCATTCCGCACTTTTGGCCTAACGCTGAGGCGGGGCGCCGTGTTCTGACAGACTCGATGAAATCGATGGCTTTTCTCGTGATGCTTTGAAATTTCGAAATTTCGTTGTTTGCAAATGCTTGAAAAATACTTTGGCTAAGCCTCTCGTACTGATCTGAAGTCCAATAACCCGCGCCGTTCAGAGTCCTATCGTCATAAACAGAAACAATGCCTTCCACGTCAAGAGATAAATTCGGGTCGCCAAACTGGTTCGCCAGCCATTGCCTAGTTTTTGCAATGTCTGCATTCGCCGGAGTTAACACCACATTGATACTAGCGCGGCCAATCCTACCACCTCGCAGCTGCCAAAAGATACGCAGCCATTTGGCGCTCTCTGGCATGTCAAAGGGATCAGGGCCACGCAAATGCTGGCCAGGTCCGTCATGAGAAATGGCAACAAAAATGTCGAACTGCTCTACAACGGCAATAATTTCCTCGCTTAGAAGGCTGCCGTTTGTCACCATCGTAAAACTGGCATTCGGAAACCTCAATCGAAGTTCGGGCAAAAGCTTTTTTAACTTGGCGAAGTAAAGGAGGGGTTCACCTCCCCAAAACTCGATGCGCTCAGGCGAGTCAACAAGCCAGTCGTCCAGATTCTGCAAGAAGCTTTCCGCATCTGCTGTTTTAGTGACAGACCCAAGTGTTGCTTCGCTGCTCTGGTTGCAATAACTGCAGCTGTAGTTGCAACCGAGTCCCAACTGAATTTTTAAAGTTGACGGCTGGGCAGACTTCAGACCCGGTTGGTCTTTTGATACGCCTACTGCTATGGCATATTTCGCGGGCGAAATATCGCTTAGCATCGGTTGTCCCGCATCGTCAACGAGTGTGCTGTCGTAAGGCGAGTAAGTCAGAGTGACAGGCTGATTGCTGGCATCGGTGCAATGCAACAGGTAAGGCTCGGGCTTTGACATGGCAGTAACAATTCAACGCCTAGTGTCGAGCTATCAATTAAGACTTGACTTTCAATTGTCGTTGCGGAGCGGGCTTTTGCGCTGGCAGTGGTGAGACTGCACTGGCATCGCAATTGCTTGACGATCCGTCACGAGAAAACGCAGAGCGACTGACTTTCATAAAGTCGATGCTGGTACTCGAAACGCTCCACTTGAAAGATTGCTGGATGTGCGGGCTGGGTGTTAATTTAAGTTTAGCTTGCATAAATTTCCTTTTAAGTAAACGGATGAATGAAGGCCTGACCTGCGTGTCGTCGGGCAGATGCCGCGGTGTACTTTAAGAATCTTGCCATACCTCGCGGCTGCATTCCTGCTTCAAACCAGATCGGCAGCAAACCAGGAACAAAGGCGCGAACCACATACAACGGCAAGCGGCCTTGCCCGATGGCAGCATCTTTTGGTGACATGTCAACTGCTAGCAGGTCAAGGTTATCTTCGAAGATGCGCGCTTGCAACTTGCTCCAAGTTTTGCAAGTGTTGCGATCAGCTGACTTAAACGTTACGACATTGTCGCTATCCGCATAAAAATCGGACCGCCTGTAAGTTCGCTTGCATCGGTAATAGCGTTCAATCCGCCGCATGGGGTACGAGTCGTCTTTTGCCGGCACGTAGTGCTTGGCGCAAGCGATTTGGGTCTCGGCCTCGTCCAGCGCTTTCTCGAGGGCTTGTTCGGCAGAAAAATGCGCCGCAGCTGTGATGGTTGTCAGTGGTAGGCGGCTACTTTGAGCGAAGACTGAAACAACAGGCACCCAACCGGTACTTATGTTCGAAATAACAATCCGAAAACCGCAGTCACTTAACTCCTGAATGCGCCGTCTTGCAGAGCTTGGCAATGACATCGGGCTAATCACCGGTGGTGCCTGCGCCCCAAGCCAGGCGCAAACAAAGGCGTCGCGTTCAATCAGTTCGAGTGTGGCACGAGACAGGGCTTCGTCGAATGAAACGCCTGCCGCCAGTCCCGATGTACTTGCATTCGCATAAGCGGTCCGCTGAAAACGTCGTGGTAAGGCCGAATGGGCATACACGCAGTCCGCCAGAACGCCATGCGTCTTTCCTGTACGTGCGTCGATGGCCTTCGCCCACAAATAATTTTTGTTGGTTGAAAAACGCACGAGCGGAAAGTTAGTTCTTGCATACTGGTTCTGTGAGTACGCAACCAGCAACCGAGGATCGATGGGCGCATTGACTTGAGAAAACTTTCCAATCTCAAAATCGATACCAGCAATGGCAACTTGATTTGCCCATGCCTGTCTTTCCCAGCCCTCAGACTCTGCTTTGGTCAGCGCCAAAGTGGGGTTGGCAGAACGGCCACCCCCTACAAAGTGCTGCAAAAACGGGCCTGCCGCGGGCGTTGCAGAATAGGCAAAAGAATCCGCACTTACGCTGAGCCCAGGTGAGATTTTGAAAAAACTCTCGCTTAATTGTTGTTGCACCTGCTTTTTGCTGGCTTTTGCGCCGACAACCATTGCGGGCATTGCAAACGGGACGTGGGCAGGCTCCGCCGTGGTATCCAACCCGATTAAATTAAGTATCTGATGCCCAATTGCGTCACCTCTCACAATACTCGATGCACCCACTTGAACGGCCATCAATTGAGCATTCTGTAAGGCCTGCCCCACTTCCATCAAGGCATACAACACAGCGCGATTGCCGTACTTGCGGCTGGCCGCAACAAAATTGCAAACCGGCAATACCAGCGCCGATGCAAATGTCAGTACTCGGGGGTCTAACAAGCAATGCCAAGCGTGCTGAAAATCTCCAACAACCTTTTCTAACGACACCCCGCCCAGCTGATGGAATCTTGCTTCGTAGATGCCAGGCGCCGTAAAAGCGGGCAAAGAGTTTTTAGACTTAAGCTCGCGCAAGACGACCACAAACCAGCGTGCGCCATGTATGCTTCCACCAGAGGCAATGGTTCGGTGCCAAGTTGCAGGGCCACTTGCTTGCAGACCAGTGACGCCGTGTGCTGCCCATAAGATCGCATGCAGACTCTCTACGCTTATTGACTCATCAAAAAAAGTTCTGCTGCTTTGGCGGCCTTCCAGAAGGTTTGCCAACGGATTTTTCTGATAGCGAATAGCGCCTATGAAACTGCCACAGCCTGGCAGAAGTCTTTTCTCGGCCACCAGATGCAGCACACCTATCTCGTCAGCTTCTGCTGAAGCCAACGTCACCGTGGGCAACTGAGCAATATCTGCCCAATTTGCCAGCACGAGCGACGCATCCACTAAAGCGCCAGCGTCTGCAAGTTCAGTAAGAAACGCTGACAGCGCTTTTGTTTCCCAGCGCTGTTCCAATTCAGAAAGCACCTGATCCCATTTTCGCGACCCGTCGCAGAAATTAACCACGTCTAGCAGCAGCTTCCTGGGTGCGCGGATGGCGAGCGTCTTGCGCGGCAGCTTGCAGCTCAGCTTGCCGCCATCAATCACCCAATGGCCGAACGTGACAGGAATTCTTGGCGAATCAGCCATACGTTAGCCCGCCCCCATCATGGTTGCCAGCATCGGCATATAGACATCCGGGTGGATCATTGGATGACTGTTCATTTCTAGAAACCAGGCGCGCTCTTCAGTGTCAAGTACCGCGTCCAGTGTGAATAAACCACGCCGCTGCAAAGGTGCGGGCAGGCAAGTGTGCAGCAAAGCGGCTGATCGGGCAAACTGGTGTTTTACTTTTTCAGTTTGTTCCGACCAAACACTTTTGTTCTCGAACGACAAAGCGTCAAATGAGCTGGCATATTTGAAGTCAAGCAACACCCGTTGACCTGCAGCGGGTACGCATTTGGTCGTCAGGCCTTGCCAGGCGAGCATGCTCAGCGATTTTTCCAGTGCAAGCACGCGTTCTACATTGCCGCGCGGAGAAGCGAGCATTTGCAAGCTTCGCAGACCATCACCGATTAAATACGGCGGCTCAATGAGTTCCAAGGCGACAACCTGCCCGCTCCAGCACCATGCCTTGGCACTGCGGCCGGTTATGAACTGCTCAAAGTAGTCGCCATCTTTTAACGGTCGGGAAAAGTCAAACGTCGACGTCTTGAAGGGTCCCTGAACCTCTTCGCCAAAGGAGCCCGCGCGATTCTTCAGCACAAAATCGTCTGCAAGGGCATGACCGTCATTCCAAGCCGCAGGTACGCGCAGCCCCATGGCACTGGCCTGCCTCTTGAAAGCAAGCTTGTCTTGCGCCAATGGCCATGACTCCGGGTCAGCCGGGTGCCAGCCAGCAAAGCTGCCTTCCTCTTCAAACGCCCTGATGTAGCAAAGCCGCCCATTGCGCTGCACCACAAAACGCGGCACCAGACGTTGCACACGCGCGCCGCGTGTGAGCGTCAGCGACATGCTGTGCGGTGAAAGGTGGATGTGAACACCTTGTGCGTCTGCCCAGCGCCGTACGCTGCGCAGGTGTTGCAAAGGGCTCAGAATAAATGACATGCTTCAAAATTCAATGCAAAGACTCAGGCTTTACGGGGCTGGCAGTTACATTGCTGCTGCTTGTAGCGGCTGCTTTTGCTGCAGGCCAAGCAATCACTTTGGGGGCTTCTGGCAAAGGGATGAGTTGGTGAATAATTTGCCCAGGAAATACCTTTTCACGCAGGTCTTTCAGAACGTCTTGCGCACCACCGAATGGGGTCAGTACGTCGATCAACCAGATCTGGTCACCCGACGACCAATCGGTCATCGTCAATTGGTGCGGTGCCGCCTTGTAACGTTGAGCCGCAGTCTCGCTCAACTTGGCCCAGGACACAAATGCTATGGGCGCATCATCTTTCAAATACAACTTGGCCTGATCTAGCATCAGCGCAGGCAGCACACGCCATTCCAGCTCGCTGACCAGCGTGTGCCTACTTGCAGATAGCTGCATCATCAGCCAGGTCACGGGCCCCAACAGCGGGATTTTGGAAATGACTTTTTGGGCCTGCTTTTTTGCCAAAGCAGCAAGCTCAGCCAGCTCCCCAGGAGGCAGCATGTCGGCATTCATGGGTGGTGTTTTCGGTTCAGTCATGGGGTGCTTTCAAGTAAATTGTTGATGGCAAGTAAATCAGTGTCAAGCAAGGTGGCATTGGCAGCCTTGAGGCGCAGACCTTGCATCAGCGTTTCGACCCGCGCCTTGTGCCAGTCGCGCTGGGCGGTGTACAACTGCTGCTCGGCGTTGAGCACGTCAATATTGATGCGCGTGCCAATACGATACCCAATCTTGTTGGCATCGACAGCGCTCTTGCTAGAAAAAATGGCTGATGTCAGCGCCGCAACCTGCGCCTGGCCATTCACAACACCACTGAAGGCCTGGCGCGCCTGCGTGGTCGCTTGCCGACGTGCGGCTTCGAGGTCTTCTTCGGCTTTGTCTTTGAGGGCTAACGACTCACGCACACGCGCTTGTGTAGCGCCACCCGCGAAAAGTGGGACAGACAAGCTCAAGCCAACCTGGCTTGAGCGTACCCGCGTCGAAATATCAGCTGGCGAGCTGATGCTGCCTGATGCGAAGTTTCGCCCGTAGCCAGCCGTCAGGTCCAGGCTGGGTGAATGCGCCGCCTGGTTTTTGGTGATTTCTCGGTCGGCGACTTCCAGCGCCGCTTGGGCAATTAGCACGGTCAGTGACTGTTCACGCGCACTGTCTGCCCAAGATTGAACACCTCCTGCTGGCAGGGCAGGCAAACTGGCGTTGTCATTCAGGCGGCTTAAAACTTGCGTTTGCTCACCCAGCATGCGCGCCAGCTCGGCGCTTTTGTTGTCTACCTCACTGCGCGATGCAACGGCCTGGGCGCGCGACAAATCTAGCCGCGATTGCGCCTCATGCACATCCGTCACAGTTGCCACACCCACCTCAAAATTACGGCGCGCCAAGCCCAGTTGTTGTTCAACAGATGCTACTTGCGATTGCGCCACACGCGCCGCCTCTTGCGCCACCAGCACGTCAAGGTAGCTTTGTGCAGCGCGCAATATCAGCTCTTGTTCAGCCAATTGGTATTGGCTTCGCGCCAGCAGTTCCTGCTGCTCTGCCTGATTCAGGCTAACCCAGCTTGCCGCGCGCCACAGGGGCTGGGTTAGCTGCAGGTTCCAGTTCCAGCTGTCGACTTTCCGGTCCAGGCTGGCCGCGTTGTTAAAAGATGCCAGCCCCGTTTGCTTGCTGTTGGTGCTGACCAGATTGACGACAGGTAAAAGAGCCGCCCGCGCCTGCGGCACGCGCTCAAGTGCCGCCCGCAAAGCATGCGCTGCCGCCCGATAAGCCGGGTCACGCGCCTGCGCTTTGCGGTACACATCCAGCAAGTTGTCAGCACAGGCATGGGAAACCCATAACGAAAGGATGAGGCCAACCAGCGCGGTAGGCACAGTGAAAAACCGTGGAGCCCAACTATCTTTCACGCAGCGCCTCCTGCTGGTAACGCATCATGGGTGCGATGAAATATTCAATCATGCGGCGTTCACCTGTGCGAATATCAGACGTCACACTCATGCCCGCTGTTACCGCGCCGCGCTGCCCGTTCACAATTTTGGGCGTTTCACCCGCCTTCAACAAGATACGCACTGGGTACACAGGCCCCAGTTTTGGGTCATTGACTGCATCCGTTCCTACCCATTGCACCGTGCCCTCAATATAGCCAAAGCGTGTGAAATCAAAGGTTTCGATCTTGTTGATGACGCGCTGCCCCACCTTAAGGTGGCCAACATCACGGTTCATGACTTGGGTTTCCACCTCCAGTGCTGCGCTGAACGGAACAATCGTCATCAAGGCCTGCGCCTGCGTTACAACACCACCAACCGTCGTCACAGCAAGTTGCTGCACAACGCCGTCGATCGGGCTGCGTAGCACAGTCAGGTCGCGCCGTTGGCTGGCTTTGAGCAGCTCTTGTTTCGCTGCATCGTTTTTACGCATGGCGTCTACAAGCTCAGCACTGCCGCGCGCGCGAAACTCAGCTTGTGCCTGCTTCTGTTGTTGTACTGATGCATTCAAACTGGCAGCAGACTCATTGAAACGATTGCCCAGTACCGCTAGTTCCTTTTCCATGTTCAGCAGTTCAAGCCGCGTTTCTATCAGGCCAGTTTCTGCAATGTGCCCCGTCTTAGCCAGCTCCTCACGCATGTCGTGCTTCTTACGTACCAGCGGCAAGCTATTACGTAGTTGGTTGATGTTGGCCGAGATCGCATCGCGGTCCGCGGTGCGCTTGGCGATGTCGGCGGTAAGCGCTGCCATACGCGCGTCTTGCTCCGTACGCCTGCTGCTCAACACCGATTGCTGATTGGCAACCATGGCTGCAGGCAAGTCAGACACTTGCGCCATGGCAGCATTTCCTGATAGCAAGGCATTTAGTCGCAATACATCTGCCTGGGTTTCCCAAAATTCGCGCTGAACCCTGTCTCGGTCGGCTTGTGTCGCGGTTGCGTCCAGTTCCATCAGCAAGTCACCAGCCTTCACGAGTTGCCCGTCTTTCACGGCGATGGCTTTCACAACGCCCGCATCCAGCGGCTGAATGATCTTGCTTTTACCTGAAGGAATAACCCTGCCCTGTGCGGTGACAACAATGTCCATAAAAGCTAGGCTTGCGTAGGCCACGCTTATTGTGGCCATACTGCAAATAGCAAGCGTCACCATGCGTGCGACGCGCGACGGAGGCTGCTGGCGCAGCGCGATAGACGCGGTGCTGAAGATAGCGTGTTTTTCAGGTGTTGACATTCAGGCAGCCTCTAAAACTTGATGGGCGCGGTAGAGCGACGCATAGCGGCCATCCACCCGCATCAGGTCGCGGTGGTTTCCGGTTTCCATCAACCGGCCTTTGTCTAAGACCAAAATACGGTGCGCCATACGCAGGGTGGACAAACGGTGCGCCACAATAAAAACGGTACGGCCTTCACAGATCCGCGCCATGTTGTCGTGTATCACCCGTTCGCTTTCGTAGTCCAGCGATGCCGTGGCCTCATCCAGCAGCAAAATTTGTGGGTTCGTCACAAGCGCTCTGGCAATTGAAATGCGGGCTCGCTGGCCGCCTGACAATTTGCTGCCCCTCTCGCCAATCACCGTGTCGTAACCTTCGGGCAGTTGCATGATGAACTCATGCGCGCCTGCCAGCTGCGCACTGTCCATCACGGCTTCGGTGGTGATGGCCGGGTTGCCAAGCGCAATGTTCTCGCGCACTGTGCGGTTAAACAAAGCCGTATCTTGCCCAACAACACCAATCTGGCAACGCAGCCAAGCGGTGTCCATCAGGCTCAGGTCCATCCCGTCGAGCAACAGCCGACCCTTCTCAGGAATGTAAAGCCGTTGAATCAATCGCATAAAGGTGGTCTTGCCAGCACCTGAAACCCCGGTGATGCCGACGATCTCGCCCGGCGCGACGTCAATGCTCACATCACTCAGCACTTCAGGCGCGTTGGAGGCATAGCGAAACGACATATTCTCAAACGTCACCCGCCCCTGCAATACCGGCGGCGTGCTGCGCCCCGGCCTAAAAGCTGGCTCGGGCGTGGCGTTCATGATGTCTCCCAGCCGTTTAATACTCACCTTCATCTGGGTAAAGTCCTGCCACAACGACGCCAGCTTTAGGATCGGCGCATTGACACGACCTGCAAGCATATTGAAGGCGATCAACCCGCCGACTGTTAAGCTGCCATCAATCACCATCAAGGCCCCAAAGTACAGCAGCAACACCGTCAATACCTTGCTGGCCAACCCAATGAACTGGTTGGTTGCGTTGGCCAAGTGCCCGGACTCAAAAGACGCGGTCACATAGTCACACAGACGCCGCTCCCAGTCGCGCTGCCAGGCGCCCTCTACCGCATGGCTTTTCAGGGTTTCCATAGAGGTCACCGTCTCAACCAGAAAAGTCTGGTTCTCGGCGCCAAGTACAAACTTGTCTTCCAGCTTTTTACGCATCAGCGGCGTGATGACCCAAGACGCCAAAAAGAACACCGGCAGCGCAGCAACCACAATCAGGGTCAAGGTCGCGCTGTAGTAAAACATCACCCCCAAGAACAGCACAGCAAAAACCAAGTCAAGCCAGCTCGTCAGCGCCGCGCCAGTCATAAAGTTACGCGCGTTCTCAAGTTCACGCACCCGCGCTACGGTGTCGCCACTGCGCCGAGACTCAAAATACGACAGCGGCAAATGCATCAGGTGCTTAAACAACTTGGCACCCAGCTCTACATCAACGCGATTGGTGGTGTGGGTAAACAGGTAGTGCCGCATGGCGCCCAAAATCACCTCAAACAAACCCACACCCAGCAGCGCAATCACCATCACGTCTAGCGTCGTCATGGAGCGGTGCGTCAGCACCTTATCGATCACCACCTGAAAAATCAGCGGCGTGATGAGTGCAAAGATTTGCACAAAGAAAGACGCTAACAAAATCTCACTGAGCACGCCTTTGTATTGGCTCAGTGATGTCCAGAACCAACCCACACCAAAACCCGTGCTGGGCGCGTCGCCGCTGCCCGCCAGCCCTGCCGCCGGCAGACGAGCCGTGACCCATTCAATCTGAGTGGCGGGCTCTATTTGCAGGCTAAATTGCGACCAGCTCAGTTGCTGGGGTTGTACGCCACCTGCGGCCTGTACCACCACGCCCTGCGCGTCGGCATGGCCAATTAGCAGCCAGTGCCCAGCAGCGTTGCGTGCCATTGCTGGTAGCGGCCCACGCGCCAACTTGTTCAAAGGCGTTCTGTGGTGTTTCACATCAAGTGACAGGCTTTGCAGGGCCTGTACAAGATCAGCACTGCTCACGCCATCGACCGGCCATGCATGGTGCTGCGCCAGTCGCGCCACGTCAGCACTGGTACCCAGCAAATGTAAAAAAGAAGCCACCAAGCCATGCAAATCGCTGCCCGAATTTGCAGCCGGGGCGGCTAACCCTTCTTGTGCGGGCTGCTTGGGCCGAAGCAATTCAGCTTGTATCGGGTGAGTCAGCGTCTGCATGAAGTTTCTAGTTCCTGTTTGATCGATGCAGCGCCGACAGAGCCAACTGGCGCAGGCAGCCAGGCTGAATAATTACCGCCGCTAAGTTGCAAGCCCAGCTTTGACAAAAACCGCCCGGTGCGCTGCATCGTTACGCCACTGGCCACGCCGATATACACCTCAGCCGCCGCGCGCTTGTGTGCCCACGCCCGGAAGGTCATCACCATTTTGATAGCCGCCAGCCCGCCCCGGTGCTTGGGGTCAACCAGCAAAAAGATAGAAGACGCCACCCGCTCGCGGCAGAAAAAGTACTCATCAATGCTGCCGATCATCAAACCATGTATCTGGCCAGACCCGTGACGTGCTGCTACAAAAAATGTCGTACTCAAAGGCTTTTCAATCATGTGCTTAAAGCGCTGCGCGACACGTTCGCCGTCATACGGCAAGCGCGAAAAGCGACTTTCTATGTGGCAGACATGCCCCAGCTCAACTAACGGAGGTATGTCCAGCAAACCTGGCGGTGAAATATTCATGTGGCCTTCCCTGTTCTTTGGCCACTACAGTAGCCGCTCTCATTTTTATAAAGTCTCTCAAACCGTCTGCAACTGCCCACCTTGGCCTGCTTGTTCCCACTGGGTCTGTGTCACCAGCAGTGCCAGCTGTGGGTCGAGCGCATCGCTCATCGGCACAGTGCCCAAGGGTTCTGCGTCTTGTGCAGCCGTCACGGTGTTGATCAGTTGCACCATCAACAATGCCATTTGCGCGGGGCTGGGTGGCGGTGCAGCTTGCACCGCCGCATGTGCAGCGGCAATCGATTCAAAACCCACTGGCAATGCCACGTCACCCGCCGCGCCGGTGCGCCCATCTGCCCAGGTAAAGTGCGTCTGGCCAAACTCAGTCACGCCGTTCACTATCCGCAGTTGCTGGTCACTTGTCAGGTCAATTTGCACAATGCCTATGTCGTCCAGTGTGATGACTTCAGCCGCAGCGCTCAGGCCATTGCCGTCTGCGTCTTGCCACACTGCAAACTCCCGCCAGCGTGCGTCTAGGCGGCTCAGCACACCATCGCCGTTGCTGTCAAAGGCAACCAGCCCTTCCAGGTCAGTGCGTGCGCCGGGCAGGTAGCCGGTAAACGATATCTCGTCAAAACGGTCAATCACCCGGTCCATGCCTTTGTCTAGTACCAGTAATGCATCACCTGCAGACACCCAGGCCAGGTGTTCGCGCCAGCCATCGTTGTTCACATCAAAGTAAGCCTGCGAATCATCCAGGCCGATGTAATGCAGGCCATTGCCGTCAAGGTCAAGCGTCACTGGTTTTTTGCCGCCACCACCGCCAGGGTCAGATCCGTCAGTGCGAATGGTCGTACCAACGTGGTACGGCGTAACTACTGTATTGGTTGTTGCGCCACCACTATCGGTCACTGCAACAGTAAAAGGGTCGGCGCCGTTGTACGTATCGCCGTAGCGCGCGTCATATGCATAGACACCCGCAGCGGAGCCCCCGGTACTTCGCACATAGTTCATTGCCACTGATCCATGCTGCGGTGATTGAACCAAGCCGTAACGGATTTGAGACGAGTCACCATCTGGGTCATACGCAACAATGCCGCCATCTACATAAAGAATCGATGTGTTGTTGTCCTCAAACCTAGCTGGCCTTAACTGACCATTCAAGTACAGCTGGCCGCTGTTGTTTTGTAGTCCGCCTGTGTAAAACATCTGCGTGGCTACAGCGACGTCGGTTACCGGTGTAGATACCTGTACGGTGTTCACAGAAATGATCGGCGCGTTGGTATATCCAATAATGCCGCCTTCCCCATAGATAGGTGTCCCGCCCTCGCCATAGGTGTACGTTGTGACTTCTGAATAAACATCACCGTAAATTGGCCGCTTGTACCAAATATCCTCAATGATCGGCGCATCGTTCACTGACTGCAACGTCAAACTGGCCCGCGCCAAAGTCAACCCGCCATCCCCATCACTGACCTGGTAATTAAAACTGGCGGTGCCATAAAAGTTAGCGGTACCCACAAAGCGCACACTCCCATCCGCCTGCAAGCTCACCGTTCCATTGCTTGCCCCATTCACCGCCACAATCCGCAAGTCGCTCAGCGCATTGTCATCGTCCCGGTCATTGACCAGCAGTTGCGCCGCGGTGATGCTAAAAGCAACATCCTCATACCCGGTAAAGCTGTCATTGGTCGCAATCGGGCTGGTATTGATCCGCGAGAAATCAATCTGCGCAGTCGCCGTGCTGCTGGCCCCATCAGGGTCTAGCACTGTGTAGTCAAAGCTGCCCCGCCCGGCATAGCCTGCGGTCGGTACAAACCGCACGCTGCCATCGGCATTCAACGTTGCCGAGCCATTCTGCACATTGCTGATGCTGGCAACGCGCAAGCTGCCTGCGCTTTCCACATCCGTGTCATTGGTCAGCAGCGCAGCTTGGGTTAGCGTATAGGCCACATCCCGTTTGCCAAATACCAGCTCGCTGTTGGCCACCGGCGCATCATTGATCGGGTTAAACGTCAGGTTCACGCTGGCTTGGCTAAACCCACCTACCCCATCACTGACGGTATAGCTAAAGTTGGCCTGGCCGTTAAAGTTCAGCGTGGGCGCAAACACGATATGCCCCGCCACGATGCTGACATTGCCATTGGCCGCACTAGCTGGGTCAATGTGCACAGCGGTGATCGTCAAGTCACTGTGCGCGTTGTCTACATCCGTGTCATTGGCCAACAAACTGGCAATACTGAAATGCGCTTGCGTGTCTTCATCCAGCGTCAAAGTCTCACCCATCAAGCGCGGCGCGTCATTGACTGGGGCAATGTCAAGCGTTGCCGTGCCCACACTAAAACTGTTCACCCCCGCCGTGCCATCACTGACGGTATAGGTAAAGCTGGCCGCACCAAAGTAGTCAGCGTCCGGCGCAAATCGAATCGAACCATCCGGGTTAAGGCTAATCGTGCCATGCGTTGCATTGCCCACCGCCACAATGCGCAAATCGCTGTGCGGGTTGTCTACATCACTGTCATTGGCCAGCAAAGCGCTTTGACTAATGGTTTGTATGGTGTCTTCATCAAAGGCAATGGTTTCACCCACCAGCACCGGCGCATCATTGACGGGTGCCAGGTTAACCACCACCTGGCCAGTCACCAGCCCGCCCGCTCCATCATCAACGGTATAGCTAAAGCCAGCCGCACCAAAGTAGTTGCGCTCAGGCGTGAACTGCAACGTACCGTCCGCCAGCAGCGCAATGCTGCCGTGCTGGGCGTTGCTGACGGCACCGATGCGCAGCACCTGCGCCGCCTCAGCGTTGGTGGTGGCGGTGTCTACATCCGTGTCATTAGCCAACAGCAGCGCCGGGTTGATGTTCAGCACAATATCTTCATCACTGCTGAGTGTTTCACCCGTCACCACAGGCAGGTCATTGACCGGCAAGATGGTTAGGCGCATCACGGCTTGGGTCTCGTAACCCTGGCTTTGAAGTATTTGAGCCACTTCGCGGTCACCTACCCAGTAACTGAACTGCGCCGGGCCGTTGTAGTTGGCGTCTGGCACAAAGCTCACCGCGCCATCAGCGGCCAGAAACACCTGCCCATGCTGCGCACTGCCCACCCGGGTGATGCGCAACACATCACCATCAACACCTGAATCCACATCCGAATCATTGGCCAAGAGCGCCTGCGCGGTAAAGCGCAGCGTCGTGTCTTCATTGCCGCTGGCCGTCTCATCTTGCGTGACTGGCGCATCATTGACCGCTGAAATGCTCAACGTCGTGGTGGCTTGGCTAGAC
>JBBRDA010000007.1:0-49028 GCA_038204335.1 Burkholderiales bacterium | reverse complement strand
GGGGCTTCCGAGCGGCGATTTGATGAAGTGGCGGTGCGCGCAGCCCGCTCAGGTGCTGATCTTGTGGGTTACCTCAACTACATTCACCCTTACCGAGTACAGATTATTGGCGAACGCGAAGTCGCCTATTTAACCAATGCGGGTGATGAATCCTGCGCCCGACGGATTTCCCGGATCATCCAGTTGGAGCCGCCGGTATTGGTGGTGGCCGACGGGCAAACCGCCCCGGATACGCTGCTGTCCATGTGCGAGCGCGCCGGGCTGCCGATGTTCGCGACGCCCGAATCAGCCGCCTTTGTCATCGATGTGCTGCGTGCGTACCTGTCTAAACACTTTGCCGACCGCACCTCGATGCATGGCGTGTTCATGGATATTTTGGGTCTGGGCGTGATGATCACTGGCGAGTCAGGGCTGGGTAAAAGCGAGCTCGGACTAGAGCTGATTTCACGCGGTCATGGCATGGTGGCAGACGACGCAGTCGATTTGTACCGCATCAACCAAACCACGCTGGAGGGCCGTTGCCCGGACCTGCTGCAAAACCTGCTCGAAGTGCGCGGCATCGGCTTGCTGGACATCAAAGCCATTTTTGGCGAGACCGCAGTACGCCGCAAAATGCGGCTGAAAATGATTGTGCACCTGGTACGCCGCGAAACCCTAGAGCGCGAATACGAACGCATCCCGTATGAGCCGCTCAACCAGGAGGTGCTGGGGATTCCAGTGCGTAAAGTCATCATTCAGGTCGAGGCGGGCCGCAACATCGCGGTGCTGGTGGAAGCCGCTGTCCGCAACGCCATTTTGCAGCTACGCGGCATCAATACCTACGAAGAGTTCGTCGAGCGCCACCGCAAGGCCATGGAAAGCGACGAGTAACCGCTGCGCCTACGGACTGGCGGAACCAGATCTGTGGCCCCTGCTTGAAAAGACATTCGCACCAGCTCATTAAACGCTACTTATTTAGTAGCTGCTCGCGCCCGGTTTTATTGGGTTTTAAGCCAATTTATTACTCAAAATCAAGCATGATGATGGCGTGCCACTGCGCCGGTGCGGTTGGGGCATTTTTCTTTGGTGCAGTTGGCGTAGATCGACAGCGAATGATCGGCTATTGAAAACCCCTTGGCCTTGGCAACTGACTGCTGGCGCTTTTCAATTTCGGCGTCATAAAACTCTTCAACCTTGCCGCAGTCCAGGCACACCAGGTGGTCATGGTGTTGGCCTTCATTGAGCTCATACACCGCCTTTCCAGACTCAAAGTTGCTCCGGTTGAGCAAGCCGGCCTGCTCAAACTGTGTCAGCACCCGGTAAACCGTGGCGAGGCCCACATCGGAACGGTCTTCGAGCAGGACCCGAAAAACATCTTCAGCCGTCATGTGGCGCTGCTTGCCCGTCTGGAAAATTTCAAGAATTTTCAGTCGCGGCAAAGTGGCCTTGAGGCCCGTATTTTTCAGTTCTTTGATGTTGCTCATGCGATTTCCCCAGGCTAAAGTTTGAACAGGATGGCCTGACTGCCAAAAATACCCAGCCGCTACAATGTTTCATCATATCGCCAGAGACCGCACCATGCCTGCAAAACACTGTGACAGCATCACTTTCATCAAACGCTCGAGCTTGAACGCGCTGGTCAGCCTGACCGCAATGGGGCTCGCGGGTTGCAGCAGCTTGACACCCGATTGGGCCACCGGCTTTAATGCCAGCGCCGTCAACCCGGCCAACTGGATCACGCCCTATAAGGTTGATGTGATTCAAGGTAACTTCATCTCAAAGGAACAGGTGGACGCGCTGAAAGCAGGTATGTCGCGGGCGCAGGTCAAAGATGTGCTCGGCACGCCGCTGGTGTCTAGCCTTTTTCACGCTGACCGCTGGGACTATGTCTTTACCTTGAAGCGCCAGGGCATTGAGCCGCAATCCTTTAAGTACGCCGTGTTTTTCAAGGGTGAGCAACTTGAGCGTTTTGAGGGCGACGCCATGCCCAGCAACGCCGAATTCATCGCCTCGTTGGCCAACAGCCGCAAGATTGGCAAAATTCCGGTTTTAGAAGCCACTGAACAGCAACTCAAAGCGGCTGAAAGACCTTCAGCGACTGCACCAGCCTCCACCGCCAGCAATACGCAAGCTGCTGCGCCGGCTGGAACGCCAGCCGCCAGCTACCCACCCCTGGAAAGAGCCAGACCGTAATGGCAACGCCGATGCACGCGATTGCTGTTGCGGGTGCAGGTGGCCGCATGGGGCACATGCTGATAGAGGCGATTCGCGCAAGCAGTGATTGCACGCTCGCTGGTGCTCTTGACGTACCCGCCAGTCCAGTCATCGGCGACGACGCGACTGGCTTTCTGCATCAGGCCAGCGGCGTCACAGTTCACGCTGACATTCGTCAGGGCCTGAAAACCGCCAAGGTACTGATCGACTTTACCCGGCCCGAAGGCACAATGGCGCACCTGGCAGTCTGCCGCGAGTTAGGCGTCAAAATGGTGATTGGTACGACGGGCTTTTCAGACCGACAGAAGGCTGAGATCGCTGAAGCCGGCAAAACCATTGCCATCGTCATGGCCCCAAACATGAGCGTCGGCGTGAACGTCACCCTCAAGTTGCTGGAAATGGCGGCCAAAGCCCTGAATACAGGCTACGACATTGAAATCATCGAGGCGCACCACCGCCACAAGGTCGATGCGCCATCTGGCACAGCCCTCAAAATGGGTGAGGTGATTGCAGCCGCATTGGGCCGCGACTTGAAAGAATGCGGCGTCCTGTCGCGTGAGGGCATCACCGGTGAGCGTGACCCTTCAACCATTGGCTTTGCCAGCGTGCGTGGCGGTGACGTGGTGGGTGATCACAGTGTCATGTTTTTGGGTGACGGTGAGCGCATTGAAGTGACCCACAAGTCGTCCAGCCGCGTCACTTACGCCCAAGGCAGCCTGCGCGCAGCGCGGTTTTTGGCTGGCCACTCATCGGGGCTGTTCGATATGTTTGATGTGCTCAATCTCAATTCAGTCGAAAAGTGAGCCCCCCATGAATTTCATGAGTTTGGTATCCCAGGGCGGCGCCGTCAGCGTGATCGTGGCAGTCGTGCTCTTGGCCATGTCCATTGCCAGTTGGGTTGTGATTCTTTGGAAAGCCTGGCTCTTCAAACGCGCAGTCGGCGACGTAGCGCGTAGCATTGCGGCCTTTTGGCAATCAGCGTCGATGCAGGAAGCGACCGAGAAGCTTGTAGCTTTTGACCGCGAAGCGCTGGTGTTGCCTTTGATCGCCGCCAGCCACATTGAACCAGGCAACACACTGGCCACGCGCGGTGACAAATCACAACAGCTCACACGGGTGTTGCGCGATGCCTTGCATGGCGTTCTGCAAAAGCTGCATTACGGCCAAGTGCTCTTGGCAACCGTTGGCTCAACAGCGCCTTTTGTGGGTTTGCTGGGGACTGTCTGGGGCATTTACCACGCGCTGATTGCGATTGCATCAGCGGGGCAAATCACCATCGACAAGGTGTCTGGCCCGGTCGGTGAAGCGCTCATCATGACAGCGGCAGGTTTGGCGGTGGCGATTCCGGCTGTACTGGCATACAACATTTTTGGCCGCTACATCAACCGGATTGAGGCTGACCTTGAGGGCTTCGCGCGTGATTTGCGTGAGCTTTTGATTCAGGAAACTGCCACATGAGTTTCGGGCGATTGGAGCGCTCCAAAGGTTCTGAGCCGATGAGCGAGATCAACGTCACACCGATGGTTGATGTGATGCTGGTGCTGCTGGTGATTTTCATCCTCACGGCGCCGCTGATGGCCAGCTCGATCAAGCTCGATTTACCCAAAACCGATGCCGCTAAGGTCTCTGAAGCACCCAAGTTTGTCACCCTTGTGGTTGACAAATCAGGGCAGATCTTTTTAAACGACAAGCCCATCGCTCTGGATGCACTCAACATCAGCCTGAGCCAAACCGCCGCGCAGAACCCAGACACCGAAGTGCAGCTGCGAGCTGACGAAGCCGTGCCGTACGGCAAGGTGGTCGAAGTGATGGGCGCAGCGCAAAAAGCTGGCTTGAACCGTATTGGCTTTGTAGCTGACGTGCCGACCACCGCATCTGCACCCCCGCCGCTGCTACCGACTCGCTGACGCGGTCAGCATTTAAAATCCGGTATTCGCAGCGATCGGCTGCCTTGCCTGCTTCCTCAGGTACTTTCTACCTCTGACCTACTTTCCATGCAAGCCACCGAAATTTCAAAGACCTACGACCACAAGCTCATTGAGGCCGACGCCCAAACCCATTGGACGGCCAACGACGCCTATCGCGTCGAAAACCACGACAACCCCAACAAACCGCTGGGCAAGTACTACGCTTGCTCGATGCTGCCCTACCCCAGCGGCAAGCTGCACATGGGCCATGTGCGCAACTACACCATCAACGACATGTTGGCGCGCTACCTGCGCATGAAGGGCTACAACGTCTTGATGCCGATGGGCTGGGACGCCTTTGGTTTGCCGGCGGAGAACGCCGCCATGAAAAACGGCGTGCCGCCAGCCAAATGGACCTACGACAACATCGCGTACATGAAGCAGCAAATGCAGGCCTTGGGTCTGGCTATAGACTGGAGCCGCGAAGTAGCCACCTGCGACGCCTGCTACTACAAATGGAACCAGTGGCTGTTTTTAAAAATGCTGGAAAAAGGCATTGCCTACCGAAAAACGCAAGTTGTGAACTGGGACCCGGTCGACATGACTGTGTTGGCCAATGAGCAAGTGATTGACGGCAAAGGCTGGCGCACCGGCGCAGTGGTTGAAAAGCGCGAGATTCCGGGCTATTACCTCAAGATCACCGACTACGCCGAAGAGCTGCTCGGCCATGTCAAAGACGGCTTGCCCGGCTGGCCCGAGCGCGTCAAGCTGATGCAAGAAAACTGGATTGGCAAAAGCGAAGGCGTGCGTTTTGCTTTCACGCATGACATTAAAAATACTGCCGGCGAACTGATTGGCGATGGGCGCATGTACGTCTTCACCACCCGTCTAGATACCATCATGGGCGTGACGTTTTGCGCGGTGGCGCCTGAGCACCCGCTGGCACTGCATGCGGCCTTGAGCAGCCCCAAGCTCGCTGCGTTCATTGAAGACTGCAAGTCCGGCGGTACCACCGAAGCCGAGATGGCCACGCAAGAGAAAAAGGGCGAACGAACCGGTTTGTTTGTGACGCATCCTTTGAGCGGCGAGCCGGTTGAAGTCTGGGTCGGTAACTATGTGCTGATGAGCTACGGCGACGGCGCGGTGATGGGCGTACCGGCGCATGACGAGCGGGATTTTGAGTTTGCGAACAAGTATGCTTTGCCTATCAAGCAAGTGACCGACGTTAAAGGTCAAACCTTCAGCGCGAGCGTATGGGCTGACTGGTATGGCGACAAACAACAAGGGATGGCCATCCATTCTGGCAAGTACAACGGCCTAGGCTTCAAAGCCGCCGTTGACGCCGTCGCCACAGATTTGATCGCCAAGAACCTGGGCGAGAAAAAGACCACCTGGCGTTTGCGCGACTGGGGCGTGAGCCGCCAGCGTTATTGGGGCACACCGATCCCCATCATCCATTGTGCTGAACATGGTGCAGTGCCGGTGCCTGAGAAAGACCTACCCGTCGTGTTGCCGCAAGACTGCGTACCTGATGGTTCAGGCAACCCGCTGAACAAGCATGAAGGTTTTCATGCTGGCGTGGTGTGCCCCGTTTGCGGCAAACCGGGACGCCGCGAAACTGACACGATGGACACCTTTGTGGATTCGTCTTGGTACTTCATGAGGTACTGCGACCCCAAGAACGATCAGCACATGGTGGCCGAAGGCGCGAACTACTGGATGCCCATGGACCAGTACATTGGCGGCATTGAGCATGCGATTTTGCATTTGCTGTACGCCCGCTTTTGGACCAAAGTCATGCGCGACATTGGTTTGGTCAAAGCCGATGAGCCCTTTACCAAACTGCTGACGCAGGGCATGGTGCTCAACCACATTTATTCGCTGAAGAACGCCAAAGGCGGGATTGAATACTTCTGGCCGAATGAAGTGCAAGACATTCAAGATGCGGACGGCAAGGTGACGACGGCCAAACGCAAAACCGACGGCCTGATCGTGAACTACGAAGGCGTAGGCACGATGAGCAAAAGCAAAAGCAACGGCGTCGACCCCCAAGACCTGATTGAAAAGTACGGCGCTGACACGGCACGTCTGTACACCATGTTCACCGCTCCGCCAGAGGCCACGCTGGAGTGGAATGATGCCGGTGTGGAGGGCAGCTATCGGTTTTTGCGTCGCGTATGGAATTTCGGCGTCAAATTAAACGCTATTAATTCAGAAGCTGCTCGCGCCCGAATTAATTGGGCTACAGGCACTTTTAGCAAGGAAATCAAGGCCTTGCGGTTCGAGATTTACACCGTTTTAAAGCAAGTCGATTACGACTACCAGCGCATGCAGTACAACACGGTCGTGTCGGGCGGCATGAAGCTGCTCAACGCGCTTGAAGACTTCAAGTCTGACGGTACTGACGCATCAAACGCCGCGCTGCACGAAGGCTTTAACATTTTGCTGCGCTGCCTGTACCCCTGCGCACCGCATCTGGCGCATGCGCTTTGGGTTGATTTGGGTTACAGCAAAGACCACGGCGATTTGCTCGACGCCCCATGGCCACAGGTCGATGAAACCGCGCTGCTGAAAGACGAAATCGAACTCATGCTGCAAATTAATGGCAAGCTGCGTGGCTCGGTCACTGTCAGCGCCACGGCAGACAAGGCCACCATTGAAGCCGCCGCACTGGCCACAGAGGCCTTTATCAAGCAAGCTGCGGGTGCTGCACCCAAAAAGGTGATCGTGGTGCCGGGCCGGTTGATCAACATCGTTGTCTGAGTTTGAACACAAAGGAAATGACATGCAACGCCGTTTTTGCCTGACTTTGCTGGCCACCAGCGCGACGCTTGGCCTGGCGGGCTGCGGCTTTGCGTTGCGCAAAGCGCCTAACTTTGCGTTCAAAACGCTGTTTTCACCGTTTGCAGAAAGCTCCACTGTAGGCAATGAGCTCAAGCGCTCACTTGAATCAGGGGGCAACGTGCGGGTGATCACCGATACGCGGCAAATTGACCAAGCCGAGGTGATTCTGGATGTGCTGCAAGACCAACGTGAAAAGACGGTGGTCTCTTTGAACGCCTCGGGGCAGGTACGCGAGTTTCAGTTGCGCATCCGCTTCAGGTTCAAACTGCGCAGTGCCAAAGGCATCGACCTGATTCCCGCGACTGAAATTTTGCAGCAGCGCGACATCAGCTTTAACGAATCTGCAGTGCTGGCCAAAGAGTCTGAAGAAGGCCTGCTGTACCGCGAGATGCAAAGCGACATCATCCAGCAAATCATGCGCCGCCTGGCGGCTGTCACCACCCTGTAGACACCCGATCATGAACCTGGCCCCTAACCAGCTAGGCGAGCATTTAAAGCGCGGCATCAAAAGCCTGTATACGCTGCATGGCGACGAACCGCTGCTGGTGCAAGAGTTTGCCGACAGCTTGCGCGCCCATGCACGCAGCCAGGGCTACACAGAACGAACGGTGCATACGGCCCAGGGCGCCCACTTTGACTGGAGCGAAGTGCTGGCCAGCGGCGGCTCACTCAGTTTGTTTGCTGACAAACAGATTGTTGAAATTCGCGTCCCCAGCGGCAAGCCTGGCAAAGACGGCTCGGCGGCCTTGCAACAAATTGCCGAGCGCGCGCAGGGCGACGATTCAACCTTGACGCTCATCATGCTGCCCCGTCTGGATAGCGCGACCGCCAAGGGCGCCTGGTTTGGCGCTCTCGAGAGTTACGGCATCACCGTTAAGTTTGAACCGATTGCGCGCGGCAATTTGCCGCAGTGGATATCCCAGCGGCTAGCCGCCCAAGGCCAGCGCGTGGCCGCCGGTGAAGAAGGCCAGCGTACGCTGCAATTTTTTTCCGACCGGGTAGAAGGCAACTTGCTGGCTGCGCACCAAGAGATTCAAAAACTGGGGCTGCTCTACGGTACAGCAGCGGGTGGCGTGCTGAGCTTCGAGCAGGTTGAAAACGCGGTGCTGAATGTGGCGCGTTACGACGTGTTCAAGTTGTCTGAAGCCGTGCTGGGCGGCCAAACCGTGCGCGTGGCGCGCATGCTCGACGGCCTGCAGGCTGAGGGTGAATCAGAAGTGTTGGTGCATTGGGCGATCAGCGAAGACATTCGCAGCCTGAAACGCGTCAAAGACGCCATCGCCGCTGGCCGCCCCATGCCGATGGCCCTGCGCGAGAACCGCATTTGGGGCATCAAGGAAAAGCTGTATGAGCGGGTGCTACCTAGCATTACCGACACCACGTTGGCCAATCTGCTGACCGCCGCGCACAAGGTAGACGGTATCGTCAAAGGCTTGAAACAACCCGACTGGCCAGCCAGCGGATGGCAGTCACTGCACCGGCTGGCGGAGATGCTGTGTGAGCAATGCAGCATGCGTGCAAAATAGAGCCATGACCGACCAGACCATCTTAGAGGCCATGCAGGCCATGGGCAGCAAGGCAAAAGCAGCTGCAACCCAAGTAGCGCGGGCGCAAGCAGCTACTAAAAACGAAGCGCTGCGGACGCTGGCCAGCTTGCTACGCCAAAACACGGCGAAATTAGCCGAAGCCAACCAGCAAGACTTGGCACGCGCTGCCAGCGCCGGTTTAGCAGGCCCGATGCTAGACCGCCTCAAACTTACCCCAAAAGACATTGAAACCGTAGCCATCGGCTGCGAGCAACTTGCCGCCATGCCCGATGTGATTGGCGAGATCATTGGCATGAAGCAGCAGCCCAGCGGCATCCGCGTCGGGCAAATGCGGGTGCCAATTGGCGTGTTCGGCATGATTTACGAGAGCCGACCGAACGTGACAATTGAAGCCGCCAGCTTGGCGATTAAAAGTGGCAACGCCTGCATTTTGCGCGGCGGCTCGGAGGCTATCGATTCAAACAAAGCGCTGGCAGCACTGGTGGGCCAGGCCTTGGTCAGTGCTGGTTTGCCGCTAGATGCCGTGCAGTTGGTCCCCACCACCGACCGCGAAGCGGTGGGCCATTTGATCGCCATGCCGCAATTTGTCGATGTGATCATTCCACGCGGCGGCAAAGGGTTGATCGAACGCATCAGCCGCGATGCCAAAGTGCCGGTCATCAAGCACCTGGACGGCAACTGCCATGTGTACGTTGACGACCCCTGCGACGTCGCGATGGCCGTCAAGGTGGCCGACAACGCCAAAACCCAGAAATACAGCCCCTGCAACGCCGCAGAAGGCCTGTTGGTCGCACGTGGCGTGGCTGAAGCGTTTTTACCCAAAATCGCTGCCATTTATGCTGAAAAAGGTGTAGAAATACGTGCCGATGATGCTGTAGCTCTTATATTGCGGGCGCAAGCAGCTACTCAATCCATAGCAATTAAGCCGGCCACAGAAGCCGACTGGTACGAAGAGTACCTAGCCCCCATCGTCAGCATCAAGATCGTTGAAGGGGTAGACGAGGCCATTGCCCACATCAACAAATACTCAAGTCACCACACCGATGCCATCATCACCAACAACTACCAGCACGCCCAGCGGTTTTTGCGTGAAGTCGATTCAGCCAGCGTGATGGTGAATGCGAGCACCCGCTTCGCAGATGGTTTTGAGTTTGGCTTGGGTGCTGAAATCGGCATTTCTACCGACAAATTTCATGCACGGGGCCCGGTGGGGATTGAAGGGCTGACGTCGCTGAAGTATGTGGTGTTGGGCAACGGCGAAGTACGAACCTGACAGCGTAGGCCACAGCTACCCCTTGTAACCGTGGCAACTCGCCACAACATCCCTAAAATCTACCGTCCCCAGGCTATGCCGCCTTAGGACAACATTTCCTCGAAAGCCGCCGCATGGTTCCGCACCTGATTACTGCCCTGACGGGCCCCATCAACGAGCTTGAGCAGCGTATTCTGGACTCCACCCCAGCCATCGAGCGCTGGTTTCGGCTGGAATGGATGGAGCACACACCGCCGTTTTACTGCGCCGTTGATGTGCGTAATGCAGGTTTTAAGCTGGCCCCGGTCGATACCAATCTGTTCCCGGACGGCTGGAACAACCTGACACCTGAAATGCTGCCGCTGGCCGTGCAGGCGGCCATGGCGGCGATTGAGAAGATCTGCCCAGAGGCCCGTAATCTGCTGGTCGTGCCCGACAACAACACCCAGAACAAGTCTTTGGGCAGCTTTTACTTGGCCAATATCCTCCAACTCAAGCGGATTTTTCACCAGGCCGGCCTGAATGTGCGCTTTGGCTCGCTGGACCCAACCATCAAAACGCCGACCACGCTGAAGATCCCAACCGGTGAGACCGTCACCATCGAACCCTTGAATCGAACCGACCGCCGCCTGGGCCTGAAAGACTTTGACCCCTGCACGATTTTGCTGAACAACGATTTGGCGGCGGGCATCCCCGGCATGCTGGAAGATGTTAACGAGCAGTACCTGCTGCCGCCGCTGCATGCCAGCGGCTCGGTACGTAGCAAGGCCACGCACTTCAAGGCGTATGAAGAAGTGGCCAAACGCTTTGGCAAACTGATTGGCGTGGACCCGTGGCTGATCAACCCGATGTTCACACATTGCGGCTCAGTGAACATCGCGACCGCTGAAGGGCTTGCCGACCTGAGCGGCCAGGTCGATGCCCTGTTGATCAAAATCAAGCGCAAGTACAAGGAGTACGGCATTCATGAAAAGCCGTTCGTGCTGGTCAAATGCAACAGCGGCAGCGGGGAAGGTACTTGCGGCATGGGCATCATGACGGTGCGTGATGTCAAAGACCTAGACGCTTGGGCCGCAAAAAACAAAACCGCCAAAACGCAGCCCGCCGACCCCGTGATGGACATCATCATTCAAGAGGGCGTGCAAACCAACGAACGGGTTAACGCGGCCGTGGCCGAGCCGGTGGTGTACATGATGGACAGGTATGTGGTGGGCGGTTTTTACCGTATTCACGCCGACAGGGGTATTGACGAAAACCTGAACGCGCCGGGTGCCAGCTACGTGCCTCTGGCATTCGCCGATAGTGGGCGCTTACCTCAGCCCGGTGAAAAGCCAGGCGCCAGCAGCCCGAACCGCTTTTACATGTACGGCGTGATTGCCCGGCTGGCCATGCTGGCTGCCAGCTACGAATTAGAGGCCACTGACCCCAATGCTGAGGTTTACGACTGAAAACCGCCTGAAACCCGGTTTTCAAGCCATTTTCAGGGTCATTTTTGGCCTTTAGCCCAATAAATACGGGCGCAAGCAGCTCCTGAAATAGGAGCATAATCCGGCTTTCAAACCGCAGTTGCTGCATTGCAACAAAACCTGAATTAGTTAACAACGCTCAGTTTGTGGGCTTTGAGACTGCCTGCGCTCGGTGCAAAATAGCGTTCCCCAAGCAACCCATTCCCGTGCCCAGCCAAGGCGGGAAGTTTTTGTGTCCAGTCAAAAATCATCCCTAGCCGCGCTCACCCTGGGCGCTATCGGCGTCGTTTACGGCGATATCGGCACCAGCGTCCTGTACGCGGTCAAAGAAGTTTTCAACCACGGTCATGTAGAGGTCACCCCTGAGAACGTCTACGGGCTGATGTCGATTTTCTTTTGGACCATGACGGTGATCGTGTCCATCAAGTACGTCGCCTTGGTGCTGCGGGCAGACAACAACGGCGAGGGCGGGCTGATTGCCATGCTGGCGCTGGCGTCTAACGCTGTGAAGGACAAACCCAAACTACGGCGCATGTTGCTGATCGTCGGCATCTTTGGCACCTCGCTTTTTTATGGTGATGGCGTCATTACCCCAGCGATTTCAGTGCTGTCTGCAGTCGAAGGCCTGGAAGTGGTGTCGCCCGCATTCGCCAAGGGCGTGATACCCATCACACTGGCCATCTTGTTCGCCCTGTTTGCGGTACAAAAAAAGGGCACAGCGGGCATTGGCAAGTTTTTTGGCCCGATCACGCTGATCTGGTTTTTGACCATCGCGCTGTTGGGCGTGTCGCAAATTATTTCGCAGCCCGGCATTCTAAAAGCCCTCAGCCCACACTATGCCGTGATGTTCATGTGGGCCAACCCTGGCGTCACTTTCATCATTTTGGGAGCGGTGGTGCTTTGCGTGACAGGTGCCGAAGCGTTGTACGCCGACCTCGGACACTTTGGTAAAAAGCCGATTCGGCTGGCCTGGTTCAGTGTGGTCATGCCGTGCCTGGTCCTCAACTACTTCGGGCAGGGTGCCCTGCTGCTGAGCAACCCGGCCGCAGTTAAAAACCCCTTTTATCTCATGGCCCCTGACTGGGCGCTGTTGCCGCTGGTGGGCTTGGCCACAGCCGCCACCGTGATTGCCTCGCAAGCGCTGATCACCGGCGCGTTCAGCGTAACCAAGCAGGCGATTCAAATGGGGTATTTGCCGCGCCTGCGCATCTTGCACACCAGCGTGCGTGACACCGGCCAAATTTACATGCCTTTCATCAACTGGAGCCTGTTTGCCGTGATCGTGCTGGCGGTTGTCATGTTCCGCTCGTCGAGCAACTTGGCAGCGGCCTACGGTATTGCCGTATGTACCGACATGTTGATCACCACCATTTTGACGTTTTACGTCATTCGCTACGGCTGGAAATACCCGCTAGGCTTATGCCTAGCCGCCACAGGCGTCTTTTTCATTGTGGACTTTGCGTTTTTCGCGTCCAACCTGATGAAGCTGTTTGCCGGCGGCTGGTTCCCGCTGGTGATTGGCGGTGTCGTGTTCACGCTGATGATGACCTGGAAACAAGGCCGGCAGATTCTGAACGAGAAAATGCGTCTAGACGCGATTGATTTGCCCAGCTTTTTGGATGCCGTGTTCGTCAGCCCGCCAGCCCGGGTCGAAGGTACCGCCGTGTTTTTAACCGCAGAGCCTGGCACCGTGCCCAACGCACTGCTGCACAACCTCAAACACAACAAAGTGCTGCATGAGCAAAACCTGTTTGTCACCGTGCGCAACCATGAAGTGCCATGGATAGGCATGAACAAGCGGCTGGAGATCGAATCGCTGGGTCACGACTGCTGGCAGGTCATTGTCAACTACGGGTTTAAAAATGACCCTGACCTGCCCAAAGCCTTGCAGCAGATCAAGGGTCGCGGTTGTGAGCTGGAGGCCATGACCACCAGCTACTTTTTGTCACGCGATGTGATTGTCCCGACCATTGGTGGCGGTATGGCCGTCTGGCGCGAAAAGTTGTTTGCCCAAATGCACCACAACGCCAGCGGCGCCGCTGACTTTTTGAACCTGCCCAACAACTCGGTCGTGGAGCTTGGAAGCAAGATAGAAATCTGAGCGCGAATCTGTTGCATCTGCCTGTCAGAATCAAGGCATGTCATTTTTCAAAGACCTGAGCCCCAGCGCCTTCACGGCTGGCTTTGTCGCTGTACTGGTTGGCTTTACGTCGTCGGTGGCCATCGTGTTTCAAGCGGCGCAGGCCTTCAATGCCACGCCCGCACAAATTGCATCTTGGATGTGGGCGCTTGGCATTGGCATGGGGCTGTGTACGCTGTTGCCGTCGCTGTACCTGAAAAAGCCCATCATGGTGGCTTGGTCTACACCCGGCGCGGCGGTGCTGGCCACGGCCGGCGTCGCGGGCGGCGTATCAGGTGGGTTTAGCATGGCCGAGGCAATCGGTTCTTTCATGGTCAGTGCGGCGCTGATCACGCTGTGCGGGGTGACAGGCTGGTTTGAAAAGGTCATGAACCGCATCCCGGTGGCCATTGCGTCGGCATTGCTGGCGGGTGTGCTGGCGCGCTTTGCCATGTCGGGCTTTACCGCAGCGCAAACAGCGCTGCCATTGGTGCTGCTGATGCTGGGCGTGTACCTGGTGGGCAGGCGATGGATGCCGCGCTATGCCGTGGTGGCCACGCTGCTGGCAGGCATCATCTACGCCGCGCTACGCGGCGAGCTGGCTTGGTCGGCCGTCAGCTTCAATCTGACCCTGCCGGTGTGGGTGATGCCGCAGTTCTCGTTCAGTGCCGTGGTGAGTCTGGCGATTCCGTTGTTTGTGGTGACGATGGCATCACAAAACCTGCCGGGTGTGGCGGCGATTCGCGCGACGGGTTATGAAGGGCAGATACCCGTGTCTAAAGTCATCACCCTGACGGGTCTGGCGACACTGGTATTGGCACCGTTTGGCGCGTTTGCACTGAATCTGAGCGCCATCACCGCAGCCATCGTGATGGGCAAGGAAGCTCATACTGATCCCGACAAGCGCTACACCGCAGCGGTCAGTTGCGGCGCGATTTATTTGGTGATTGGCGTATTTGGCGCGGCAGTCACCAGCTTACTGGCGGCCTTCCCGAAAGAGCTGGTGGCCGCCATTGCCGGGCTGGCGCTGCTGGGCACCATCGGCAGCGGGCTGGCGGCAGCGGTGAAGGATGAATCACACCGCGAGGCGGCCTTGATCACCTTTTTAGTCACCCTGTCTGGCGTGGTAGTTGCCGGCATCGGCTCCGCCTTCTGGGGCGTGGTGGCGGGCGCGTTGGCGCTGTTTGTACAACAATACGGGCAAGCCAAAGCTCCTACCTCCTGAAAAAGCACCATGCAAATTCTTTTCGTCGCCGATCCGCTCGAATCCTTCAAGATTTACAAAGACACCACCTTCGTCATGATGCGTGAGCTGCAAAAACGCGGCCATACGCTGGCGGCGTGTGAAACCAAAGACATCCGCTGGCAGCGCGGTGAAAGCGTGACGGGTTTTGTGCGCGACATCCATCTGACAGGTGCGCCCGATGTGTGGTTCAAGGCGCAACAGGCGCACCCTGACGAGCGCCCGCAAGCGCTGAAGGATTTTGACGCGGTGGTGATGCGCAAGGATCCACCGTTTGACAGCGAATTTTTCTACAGCACGCACCTGCTGGAGCAAGCCGAACGCGAAGGCGCCAGGGTTTTTAACAAGCCGCGTGCCCTGCGAGACCACCCAGAAAAACTGGCCATCCTGGAGTTTCCGCAGTTTATCGGCCCCACGCTGGTGACACGCGATAGTGCCGACATCAGGCGCTTTCATGCGGAACACAAAGATATTATTTTGAAGCCGTTGGACGGCATGGGCGGCATGGGGATTTTTCGCGTCAAAGAAGACGGCATGAACCTGGGCAGCATGATTGAAACGCTGAACAAGGACGGCGCGCAAAGCGTGATGGTGCAGAAGTTTCTGCCTGACATCATCAAAGGCGACAAGCGCATTTTGGTCATTGACGGCAAACCCGTACCCTTTAGTCTGGCGCGTATTCCGCAAGGCACAGAAGTACGCGGTAACTTGGCCGTGGGCGGCAAGGGTGTGGCGCAACCGCTGTCAGAGCGCGACTTTGAAATTGCTCACGCCATTGGCCCGGTGCTGGCGGCTCGGGGCTTGCTGTTGGCGGGTATTGACGTGATTGGTGACTGCGTGACCGAAATCAACGTGACCAGCCCAACCTGCTTTCAGGAAATTTTTGACCAAGCCGGCTTTGATGTGGCGGCGATGTTTGTGGATGCGCTGGAAGCGGCTTTAAAGCCTAGCTAGCAATTTGCTAACGCCCCGCCAACAAACACCAGCAATGCGCCCGGCGCAAAAGGCGTCCAGCTTTCATTGGTGGTCAGTGGCGCGCTGACCACCACCGCCACCTTGTCGCTCGGGCTGGTGTGCTCGGCAAAGTTGACGCTGACATCTTCATCGCTCAAGGTCGCATGGGCAAACGGGTGCTTGCGCTCAACGTAGTACAAGCGCTGGGACTCCGCTTTGGTCGATGCGTGTGCCCACAGCGCCTGACCGTTGCTGAGCAGAAAGTTAAATGTGCCGTGCTGCGCGATGTGCGCTGCCAGCTCGCGCAGGGTGAGCGTCAGTTCGGCCACGCTGGGCACATCGGCATGCGACTTGGCAAGCTCTTGCATGATCCAGCAAAACGCACGTTCGCTGTCGGTTTGGCCCACTGGTTTGAAGTTGCCATGCAGACGCGGCGCAAAGTCTGCCAGGTCACCGTTGTGCGCAAACACCCAGTACCTGCCCCACAGTTCCCGCACAAACGGGTGACAATTTTCAAGCGCCACCCTTCCCTGCGTGGCCTTGCGGATGTGCGAGATCACGTTGCGGCTTTTGATCGGGTAGCGGCTGATCAGCTCGGCCACAGGCGAGGAGCAGGCGCTTTGGTGATCGACAAAATGCCTGAGGCCTCTGCCATCATCTTGTTCACCTTCAAAAAAAGCGATGCCCCAGCCATCTGCATGGTGGTCCGTGTTGCCGCCACGCTGGGCAAAACCCCGAAAACTGAAAGTCACATCGGTCGGGGCATTGCAGTTCATGCCCAGTAACTGGCACATAAATGAGCTTTTGGGGTCAGTCGCGTGGCTCAGACCACAGCTTGCCGCCTGTTGCCCAGTTCTCACGCTTGATGTCGGTGATGATGATGTCTACCGACTCGGGCGCACCGCCCAGGATTTCAACGCTCACGCGGGTGATTTCAGCAACCAGCTTTTTCTTTTGCTCAAGCGTACGACCTTCCATCATTTCAACGTGATAAGTAGGCATGTTTTTCCTTCATTTGAATGCGTCATTGGCTGACTGGGCTAACTGTATCCCCTCATGATAATGGCTCAGTGCAACACTTCTCACACTTGCCGACCCTTGCGGGTCGGTCCTACCGCTGCAAGTGCGGTAACCCGATTTTTTTCAGAAACAGCGAATGCTTGGCCTGCGGCACACCGCTGGGATATGACAGCGGGCAAGCCAGGCTGATTCCGTTGATGCCTGGTCTGTCAGAGGGCAGTTGGGTGCAGTGGCAAGCTGACCAGCTCGGCTTGCTGCCCGAAGCGGCGCCTGCTCAAATCTATAGGCGGTGCGGCAACTTGGCCACACCCGCCGCTTGCAATTGGCTGGTACCCCTTGCTGATGGACAAGCAATGCAGGCGTTGTGCCAAGCCTGCCGGCTGAACCGGACGATTCCCGACCTGAACGACCCCGCGCACCCAGACAACGGCGTGCTCTGGGGCCGTATTGAGCTGGCCAAAAGACGACTCTTCTCAAGCTTGCTGGCGCTACGCCTGCCGGTTGCGTCACTGACCGAAGACCCCGTCAATGGCATTTCGTTTGACTTGCTGCGCTCGCCCGATGGCGGCGCACCGGTACTGACCGGTCATCAAGCGGGCCTCATCACCTTGAATTTGCAGGAGGCCGACGATGCCGTGCGCGAGGCGGTACGCAGCGCCATGCGCGAACCGTACCGCACGTTGCTGGGTCACTTTCGCCATGAAATTGGTCATTACTACTGGGACAGGCTGGTCAACGGTACGTCATGGATGGATGGCTTTCACGCACTGTTTGGCGACGAGAGCCAAGACTATGCGGCCTGCCTGCAGAAAAATTACCAAGATGGCCCACCGGCCCAGTGGTGGCTGCACTATGTCAGTGCCTATGCCAGCACGCACCCTTGGGAGGACTGGGCCGAGTGCTGGGCGCACTACCTGCATATGCGCGACACCATTGACACCGCCGTCAGCCTGGGCCTGGCCACCGACAGCGCCAATCTGGAGTTCACGGCTTTCACGCTGGATGCGCTGTACCAGCCCGAGCACCCTGATGCGCAGAATTTCCTGGACTTTTTAAACGACTGGACGCGCCTGACGACTCTGCTCAATGAAATGTCGCGCAGCATGGGGCAGCCCGATTTTTACCCCTTTGTGCTGCCGCACGAGGTGGTGGCCAAGCTGCATTTCATCCACTTGCTGGTGACATCAAACAGCTGGATACAACCAGACCCTAAGGCTCAGCCAGCTCTTACACCCGCAAGCCATCAGACGCCCGGACAGGTACAGAGCCAAGTGCAGAGCCAGGTGCCGGGACAGTCACAAAGCCAGTAGTTAGATGCTACTTAATCAATAGCTGCTTGCGCTCGTATTTATTGGCCTAAAGGCCAAAATTATGCCTATTTATACCGTCTCAAGCCGGTCACCAGCTTGGGCTGCCTGCGCGTTAGCCGCGCGACTTTGCGCGGCTGCCGCCTCGGCCACTGCGTCTAGCGCCTGAGCCACCACGCCCTGGGTGCCGACTGGCCGGAGAAGGCGCTGGGCGATGAGCTTTTCGCAACTGCGCTTGGTCATGGAATGCGGCTGACCGCCGTGGCTGATAAACATAAACAGCGTCGCGTGGCTGCTGGCCCAAATCAGTTGGGCGCGCAGCCACTGGCGTTTGGAATACAGGTCAACCCAGCATCCGGCTCTTAGGCGGCTCAAAACAACAGCCGCCTGCTCTTTGGCCTGGTCACTGTGGTGGTCAGCAGGCAACGGCAAGGTGGCCTCTGGCAAGTGAACCAGCCTGATTTGCGTAGCTTCATTCTGGGAATCATCACCTGCGGTCAGCGCCTCAACAGGATCGGCTGCCACCATCAGCTCCGCCAGATCCGCCGGCTGTGTGGGCTGGGTGTCTTCAAAGCCTGCTGCATCCAGATCATTCCGACCCATCCACAGCGGCGCTTCAGCTTCAGCGCGTAACTTCTCCAGCCGCTCGGCGGGACTGACGGCATCTTCTTCGGGCTCTAGAGGAACAACACCTGATTCTTCTGCGTCACGTTGGCTTTTCAAACGGCGCAGCTTGAGCACCGGCCGGTGCAGCTTCATCAGCGACTCAAAAAACGCTTCACTTTCTTTCGGGTCTTGACCCAAAAGAGCCAAACCGCTGTGCAACTTTTCAAGCAGGCCTGGAATCATGTCAATCAGTTTGGCCGGCTGCTTAAGCGTCACGTCGCGTTTGACGCTCCAGACCAAATCTGGCACGACTGACCCAAAGCCTTCGGGGTCCACCTGGTTGCGCGTGTCCAGCAGCTTGGCATTGGCCATCGCCAGGGACCACGGGCCGAACAAAAAGTCAAGAACAACACCGGGCACTTTTTCGAGGTCAGAGCGGGCGCTTAAATCAAAGGCAATCTGGTCAGCCTTTTCCTGCCGCTCTTCTGCAAAGCGCAAGGCCTGTAATACCTGGTGACGCTTGTCAAAATCCTGCTGGTCTTGGGCGTTCCAGGTCTGCTCCAGCGCAACCAGTGCGGCTCGAAACGGTGTGATGTCTTCAACCGGACTGGCGTTGAGCTGGTTAAAACTTTCGGTCAGCGTTTGAAAAAATTCAGCAAACTCACGGCTGAACTCATCGTTGTACTTGAAGCTGCGCTGCGCAACCCGCTCCATCAACTGGCGACCCGCATGACGCTCATCGCTGAAAAAGCGGGGGTCCACCATCGCCAGCCGCAACAACGACGGCTCCAGCGCCACAATCGCCTCTCGCACCGGGCTCAACAGGCGCGGGTCCTGCGCGACCTGATTGACCAACTCGCGCACCACGTCCAGTCCCAGCACCTGGCTGACCTTGGTGGCCTCTTTTTTGAGCTGTGTGCGTACCAGGGTACGCGCGCGCGAGGTGCCGTACGGGCCCCAGACCTGTTCGCTTAAAGGGCTGGATGCGTCGATGGCGCGTTGCGGCCTGTCGACAGCGGGTATCTGGGCCAACCTGGCTTGTGCGCTGGCTGAAAACGGTGCGGCTGCGCTGGACGAATAGCCACTGTGCGAATAGCCGCTTGTGGCAGCATGGCCGCCAGACGCTGCCTTGATAGCGGCCAGCTCTTCGTCAATGTTGTCGTAATACGGCGCAGCCAGTCCCTGTTCAGCCCTGGCGCTACCGCCACGATTGGACAAAAAATCATTCAGCAACCCAGCCCTGACACCCTGGTTTGACAAATCTGCCAGCTCCTGGGGCCTGCTGGCGACATAGGCATCGCGTCCAAAGCCGGTGATTGGCGCATCCTGATCTGTTCCCACGCCTTGCGACTTGGGCGCGGCAGGCGCCGAAGGCTGAACCCGGTACTGGTAACCAGCAGCGGGAACATTGGCCTGCGTGAGCGCCTGGATGGCCTGCTTATAAATCTGATTGAGTTCGCGGCCCAGCGGTTTGGCAATATGCTTGAGCGACAGCACCGAAGCGGCGGCGTCTTCGAGGCTGGCGCCCATCACTTGCTGCAGCGTGCGGGTAAAAATTTCTGGGCGCAGCGGGTTACTTTCTGGTGCGACGTGGCTCAAGCCTAGCGCTGAGCTGACCAGCGCATCAAGCTCGGTCAGGGTTTGCTCGGACCCAGGCAACAGGTCTTGCAGTAAGCGCTGGGCATCAATTTTTTGCTTCAAATCGGCGTCGTCCACCAAGCCAAACGTGTCAAACCCGCTGGGCTCGACCCGAAGGTCTGCACCGAGCCCGAGTGCCAATTTGGTGGAAGCGCGTTTGGTGAATTCCGTCAGCAGGTCGTTGGCATAACGGTCACCCCAAGCGGCTTTGTGCGCCAACAGGTAGCGCCAGCTGTCGCCCAGCGCGTCGCGCTCGGCGAGTTTCAGGCTCTTCGTCTCCAGTGTTTGGAGCTCGGAAATGGCGTGCTCAAGACAGCGCTCCAAAGCGGGCCGCGCCGCGCTCGCCGCAGCTTGGTAGCAAAGTAAAAGGACGTCAGGTTGCGCAGCCATGAGGTGCAGGTCTGGTTGATAGACCCCAAGCGTACCGAGCAAATACGAAAAATGAGGGTAAGCATGCAAACTCTTGCAACGGTTTCGATTGCACACACTTTTTATGGTGCCGAAACGCCATGGTTGTCTTTTTACCGCTTCAAGTCACGCAGCCGTGCAAATACCTTCCAGAACGTCGCATCTTGAGTCGTGGCGAAATTGATGCGCATCAGCGTTGAGGGCTGCTGGCTGGCATGAAACAGCGCACCGGGCGCCAGAAGGTAGCCCTCGTCGAGCATGCGCTGCGCCAGCGCCTCAGTGTCAATGCCGGTGTCGACCCAGCCAAACAAGCCGGCTGGCTCTGCCGCAAAAGTACATCCGTGGGACAGAGCCAACTTGACGCTGCGTGCTCTGGCAACCGCGAGCTGCCCGCGTATGCGTTCGGCGTGGCGGCGCAACTGGCCTTGGTCAATGCACCAGGCCAGCGCCTTTTCAAGCAGTGCCGGGGTGGTCAGAGATGCCAGCAATTTGGTGTCGAGCAAGCGCTCAAACAAATCTGGCGGGGCGGCAAGATAGCCGACGCGCCAGCCAGGTGCGAGTATTTTTGCAAAACCGCTGACGTATATCGTTCGCTGCAAGCCGTCGAGTGCTGATAGCCGGGTGGCGTACTCCGGTGCCAAATGGCTATAGGTATCGTCTTCAACAATATGAAAGCTGTGCTGGTTGGCCAACTGCAACACGCGGTGAGCGCTACCGGGTGACAGGCAGTAACCGGTTGGGTTGTGCAGCACGCTGACACTGACGAAAAGCTTGGGTTGATGCACCTCGCAGTACCGCGCCATCACGTCCAGGTCAGGCCCCGCAGCGGAGCGGGGAACCGGCAGGATGCGCATGCCCAAGGCGTTGAGGCGGGCAAACTCAATGGCCCAGCCGGGCTCCTCGACCATCACGTAGTCACCGGCCCGCAGCAAGGTTCGGCTGACGATATCTAGCGCGTGGGTGGCGCCAACGGTGGTGATGATCTGGCTTGGTGCGGCGTGGACGTTGATGCTGGCCAGCTTTTGCGACAACGCGCGGCGCAAGTCACTGTCACCTGCTGGCTCGCCGTAATGCAAGGAATAACCATACAAAGCCTTGGCGCCGGTAAAGCGCCGCACTGCAGCGGGCAGAAAGGTGGTTTCTAGCCAGTCGGGCGGGAACACCCCCATGCCCGGTTGGGGTTTGCTGCTGATGCCGTGAAACATGCCGCGTATCAGCGCTGTGGCGTTGATCGGGCTATGCTGTGGCGCATTTGAAATTGCGGGCTCACTTGCTATTAATTCAGAAGCTGTTTGCGCCCGTATTTGTTGGCCTAGAGCCGTTTCACGTACATAAAAACCCCGGTTTTTCCGGGCCTCCACCAGCCCCAGCGCCAAGAGCCTGTCGTAAGCTGCTACGACCGTCGAAGCGCTCACACCCTGCTGCTGAGCGCATTGCCGCACCGACGGCAAGCGCGCACCACCGGCCAGCAAGCGTGTGCGAATGCGCTCGGCAAAACGATTGGCCAGCTGTTCAGTGAGCGACTGCGCTGCGGTTTTCATCAACATGGTGAGCCTGAAGTAGAAGTTGGGTTTGCCTAGAGCTGTGTTGTTGTAACAAGCAGTACAGTTTTTAAATATGTGTGCTGAAGTGTATTGGCGGTGTGCTTATCACGACTATAAAGTCAAGCTTATGAATTGGCAAGAATTTACCGCGCTGATGCTGCTCAGCACCGCCGCCAGCTTTACACCTGGCCCGAATACCGCGCTGTCAACCGCCTTGGCGGCCAACTATGGGCTCAAGCGCGCAATGACATTTGTTTTGGCCGTGCCCGTGGGCTGGGGCGCGCTGTTTACGCTCTGCGCAGCAGGCATTGGCGCATTGGTGGTGCAAGTGCCCATCCTCAGGCAAGCCATCACCTGGTTTGGTTGCGCTTACCTGCTGTGGCTGGCCTTGCAGCTTGCCAATACGCGAACACTTTCCCAGGTCGACACCCGGCGCCTGAGCATCACGTTCTGGCAGGCTGTGATGCTTCAGTTTTTAAACATCAAGGCCTGGATACTGGCCTTGACGGTGGTGGCTGGCTGGCTGGCAGGACGGCCTGATGCGCTGCTGCGCTTTGCACAAATTTTGCCGCTGATGCTGCTGTTTGGCTTTTCCAGCAATCTGGCCTACGCGCTGGTCGGCTCGCTGCTGCGGGACTGGCTGGCGCAAAACAACCGACTGCTCTGGTTTAACCGCCTGATGGCAGCAGCCTTGGTGGCCACCGCCGTGTGGATGCTTTTCTTATGAACGCCAACCCTGTGACCAAAGGCCTGGGGTTGGGTCTGCTGGGCATTGTGATTTTTTCAGTCACGCTACCCATGACGCGGCTGGCCGTGGGCACGCCCGATGCACCACAAATGTCGGGCCTTTTCATCGCCATGGGGCGCGCAGTCGTGGCGGCTGGCTTGTCGGCTCTGTTGCTGCTGGCGACGCGTGCAGATTGGCCAGCGCGCAAAGACTGGCTGCCACTGGTCATTACCGCAGGCGGTATCGTCTTTGGTTTCCCCCTTTTCACCTCCATTGCCATGCGCTATGTCGAGGCGATGCATGCCAGTGTGATCGTGGGCGTACTCCCGCTGGCCACCGCAGCGGTGGGGGCGCTCCTTCATCGTCAGCGGCCATCGATCGGTTTTTGGTTATGCGCCGCTTTGGGCAGTACGCTGGTCGTGGTATTTGCGGTGTTGCGCTCGGGCAATTCGGGCTTCAATATCAGTTTTGCAGACCTGTTGCTGTTAGCCGCCATGGGCTGTGCAGCCGTCGGCTACTGCTACGGTGGCCGCCTGGCGCAGCACATGCGTGCTGAGCACGTGATTTGCTGGGCTTTGATCATTTCTTTGCCCATCACGGTGCCACTGAGCATTTACTCTTGGCCCGCTCAAGCCATCAAACCAGCAGCATGGTGGGGCTTTGCCTACGTCGCGGTTTTTTCAATGTGGCTGGGCTTTTTTGCTTGGTACCGGGGGCTGGCGCTAGGCGGCACTGTGCGGGTGAGTCAGGTACAACTGGTGCAACCGTTTTTGTCGATGCTGTTTGCCATACCTCTGCTGGGCGAGAGGCTGGATGCGGTCACCGTGGGTTTCGGTCTGGCGGTCATTGCTACGGTTTTTATCAGCAAGAAAATGCCTGTGGGCAGTGCGACTCGAACCTCAAAATGAAAATACACAACATAGCCTTCGGCACGACTGACTGGACTCAAATAGAGCGGATTGAAAAATCGGCCGAGGCAGGCAAAGCCTTTTGGCAAACCCAACAATTTGGTGATGTGCGGGTGCGCATGGTGGAATATACCGTCGGCTATGTGTCAGACCACTGGTGCGTCAAGGGCCATATCTTGTTGTGCCTTGAAGGGCAATTGCACACCGAGCTCGACGACGGCCGAAGCTTTACCCTCAAACCCGGCATGAGCTACCAGGTCGCAGACAACGCCGAAGCCCACCGGTCTACCGCACCCTTGGGCGCAAAACTTTTTATAGTGGACTAGCAAAGCGGGTATGAAAGTCTCCATCAGCCAGGCGTTGGCTCGCTTGCCAGCTAAGCCAACCAGCACTTACCCCAACGGCGCGCCGTTCGTGCGCATGATGGCGGGCGGCACAATGAGCCTAGAGGTGTTTGCATCGAAAGATGAAGACTTGCAACAGCCCCATGCGCAGGACGAGTTGTACTTTATTCACAGCGGCACAGGCCAATTGGTGATCAACGGGCAAACTTTTGAAGCCGCCGCGGGCGACGCCTTTTTTGTAGCCGCTGGCGTTGAGCACAGGTTTGAAGACTTCAGCCACGATTTTGTAACCTGGGTTGTGTTTTACGGCCTACCGGGAGGAGAGTAGATGAACTGGATACAAGCGCAGCGCGCCGAGAAAATGAACCCGTCGGTGATCCGAGAAATATTGAAGGTCACTGAAAAGCCCGGCATCATCAGCTTTGCGGGTGGGCTGCCTTCGCCTAAAACTTTTCCAATTGCTGCGTTTGCTGCTGCTTGCGCAACGGTGCTTGCGACCGATGGTGAGGGTGCGCTGCAATATGCGGCTAGTGAAGGTTTCCCGGCGCTGCGCGAATGGGTCGCCAACTCGCTGCCCTGGGACGTTGACCCTGCACAGGTACTGATCACCACGGGTAGCCAACAAGCGCTGGACCTGATTGCCAAGGTGCTGATCGACAAGGACTCGAAAGTGTTGGTTGAAACGCCCACTTATTTGGGCGCATTACAGGCATTTACGCCGATGGAGCCGAAGTTTGTGAGTGTGGCCAGTGACGCGGAGGGCATTGACATTGCTGACCTGCAAAGCAAAGGCAAAGACGCGCGCTTTTTATACGTGCTGCCGAACTTTCAAAACCCCACAGGCAATTCGATGAGTGAAGCACGGCGCGCTGAACTAAGCGCCGCCGCAGCCCAAATGAGCCTGCCCATTGTTGAAGACAACCCTTACGGCGATTTGTGGTTTGATGCCCCGCCGCCGTTGCCACTGACGGCACGCAACCCAGATGGCTGCATCTACATGGGCAGCTTTAGCAAAACGCTGGCACCCGGTTTGCGGTTAGGCTTTTTGGTCGCACCCAAAGCGCTGTACCCAAAACTGTTGCAGGCCAAGCAAGCCGCTGATTTGCACACGCCCAGCTTTAACCAGCGCATGGTGGCCGAGGTCTTGAAGAACAACTTTCTGGACCGCCATGTACCGACGATTCGCGCCCTGTACAAATCCCAGCGCGATGCCATGCTGGCCGCATTAGCCAAGCATTTGGCAGGCAGCGGCGTGACCTGGAACACCCCAGACGGTGGCATGTTTTTGTGGCTCAAACTACCGCGTGGCATGGATGCGGTCACGCTGCTGCCCAAAGCGGTGGAACGCAACGTCGCGTTTGTGCCAGGTGCTGCTTTTTATGCGGATGCGCCGCAGCACCATACGCTGCGCTTGTCTTTCGTGACGGCAAGCGTTGATCAGATCAATATCGGTATCGAGGCTTTGGCACTAACGCTGCGCGAGCAAATTTCCGAGCTGGAGCCGAGCATCCGTCATGATTGACGCGAGCACGTTGTTGCTGTTTCTGCTGGCGGTGCTGACGCTTTTTTTGTCGCCCGGCCCGAACATGGCTTTTGTCATGTCGCACGGCATGGCCTACGGGCCGCGTGGCGGCTTAGCGGCAGCCGTTGGTATTGGCAGCGCAGATGTGGTGCTGACGGCACTGACGGCCACCGGCGTGACGGCGATGGTCTTTGCTTGGGCGCCATCGTTTGACGTGCTGCGGATTGTGGGAGCGGCTTACCTGCTGTGGCTTGCAGTCAAAACATGGCGTGCGCCGGCTAACGCAGTGGCAACTGGCGCCAGCCCAGCAAACCGGGCCTTTACGACGATTGCAAAAAATGCCATGCTTGGAAGTTTGTTGAATTCGAAGGCGCTGCTGTTTTTCACGGTTTTTTTGCCGCAGTTTGTGAACCCTGCAAAAGGCAACATCGCGCTGCAACTGGTCACCTTAGGGCTGGTGCTGAGCGCCGCATCGGTGGTTTTTAACACCGCGCTGGGTTCTTTCAGTGGGCGGCTTGGTCACTTGGTTCAACGTCATCCGCGTGCTGCCGTCTTTCAAAAATGCCTGCTAGGCGGCGTGTTGGCTGCACTGGCTGTGCGTATGTTTTTAACCGAGCGACCACTCAGTCGCTGAAATGAAGGAGCAATCGATGAGCAAACTCCAAATCTGGGGCCGCATGAGCTCCATCAATGTCAAAAAAGTAGTCTGGACAGCCCAAGAACTAGGTCTTGACTTTGAACGCCATGAAGCCGGTGGCGTACATGGTGTGGTCAAAACGCCAGCCTACATAGCTCTCAATCCAAACTCGACCATCCCCGTGCTGCAAGACACTGACTACGTGCTGTGGGAGTCGAATGTGATTACCCGATACCTGTGTGCAAAGCATTCCATGGGCAATTTTTACCCGACAGACTTGCAAGAACGCTTTGATGCCGAGCGCTGGATGGAATGGCAGCAAACCTTGGTCAACCCAGCCAGTCGCAACGGGTTTTGGCATTTGATTCGCCTGCCAGTTGCTGAGCGCGACCCTGCGCTGATTGCGCAGTCCAATGCTGCGGTCGAGCCGCTCATGGCCATCCTCGACGCGCATTTGGCCAAGCGCCGTTTTATGCTGGGCAACAGCTTCACGATGGCGGATATTCCGCTGGGCTGCGAGGTGCAGCGCTGGTTTGGCTTGCCGCAATCACGCGAGCCACGACCGCACATCGAACGTTGGTTTGCAGCGCTGTTAGCCCGTCCTGCGGCTAAGGGCGTGCTCGACATGGCTCTGGCTTGAACACCACCTGACTACAGCAACGATGAAACAACGCCCCTTCAAACAGCTCGACGTCTTCACCGCAACGCCCTACTTCGGCAACCCGCTGGCGGTGGTGTTGGACGGCAACGGTCTTGACGATGACGCCATGCAGCGCTTTGCCCGCTGGACCAACCTGTCAGAAACCACCTTTGTCTTGCCAACCACACAGGCCGCAGCCGACTACCGCCTGCGCATCTTCACGCCCGGAGGCGAGTTGCCTTTTGCCGGCCACCCGACGCTGGGCACCTGCCACGCCTGGCTGGAGGCAGGCGGGCAGCCCAAGCGCCAAGACATCATCGTGCAGGAAAGCGCCAAAGGTCTGGTCAGTATCCGACGCGACGCAAGCGGTACACGCCTAAAATTTGCAGCCCCTAGCCTGCTGCGTTCTGCACCCAGCCCGGTCGTTCTGGCGCAAGTGGCCAGCGCAATCGGCATCAAGGCCTCGCAGGTCACCGCTGCCCAATTGCTCGACAACGGCCCCGTTTGGCTGGGCTTGCTGCTGGACAGCCCCGAGACCGTTTTGCAATTGCAGCCAGACCACCAGGCGCTGACCAAGTTAGGTATCAAAGTTGGCGTTGCGGGCATTTACACCAAGCCGTCATCAAACCTGATTGCAAGAGCCAACCGTGAGGCCCAAGCCTTCACTCAGTCCATGACCGACGCCGCGCCAGATCTGGAAGTCAGGGCCTTTGCGGCCAGTATGGGCATTAACGAAGACCCGGTCACCGGCAGCCTGAACGCCAGTCTGGCCCAATGGTTGATGGCAAACGGCTTCATGCCCCAGCGCTACAGCGCTTCGCAAGGGGTTTGTATGGGCCGGGCTGGGCAAGTTGATCTGCAAAGAGATGACCAAGGCCAGGTCTGGGTCGGCGGGCAATCGGTTACCTGTGTTGACGGTACGGTAACGATATGACAGCGCAGATTGATCATCTGGTCATCGCCGCAAGCACGCTTGACGAAGGCGTGGCCTGGTGTGAAAGCACGCTGGGCATCACGCCCGGCCCAGGCGGGGAGCACCCGCTGATGGGGACACACAATCGGCTTTTTTCAATCGCCACAGCGCAATATCCAACGGCATACCTGGAGATCATTGCTATTCATTCAGGAGCTGCTTGCGCTCGAATTCAGGGCGAAAACCGCTGGTTTGACCTTGATAACGAGGCAGTGCAACGCAGTTTGAAGCAAAAAGGCCCGCAACTGCTGCATTTTGTAGCCAGCACACCCAAGGCCGCGCCTGCGATTGCAGCGTTGGCCGACTTGGGCATTGATCGGGGTGAATTGCTTTCAGCGTCACGCATGACGACGCATGGCCTACTGTCGTGGCAGATCACGGTGCGCGCTGACGGTCAACGCTTGAGTTACGGCACGCTGCCCACGCTGATCGAATGGGGCGATGTTCACCCCACGCAGCACATGGCTGCATCCGGCGTGACACTTCAGTCTTTGACAGCCAGTCAGCCGGATACGCATCAGCTTGAAGCTGCATATGGCGCGATCAATTTGCACGGCATCACCGTGGTTGCAGGTCAGCCCAACCTGGTTGCCGTGCTGCAAACACCGCGCGGTTTGGTGACGCTGCAATCCAATGGACTTTAGTTGCTATTTAAAAAAGAGCTACTTGCGCCCGTATTGATTGGTCTACAGCACTATTTTATCCTGTAAACAGGGCCTGCGACACGCTCGCGACAGGCTTTCAGCCGCACCCACCGCAAAATATTGGCATGGGAACCCTCTATCTAGTCCGCCACGGCCAGGCTTCGTTTGGTGCTGATGATTACGACGTGCTGAGCCCGCTCGGCATGCAGCAAGCCACTCGTTTAGGTGAGTACTTCAAAACCAAAGGCATCACGTTTGAGGCTGCCCTGACAGGCACACTAAGGCGTCAAATCAGCACCTTTGAAGGTATTTGCCAAGGCATGGGACAGACCGCCGAATCCCAACCTGAGGCTCTCCAGTGGCCCGGACTGAACGAATACGACAGCCACGCCGTGATCGCGACGGTGCATAGCGGCAAGCTTGAAAAGCCGACCACCCCCGAGCAATACCGCCACCACTTTCGCTTGCTCAAAGACGGTTTGACCCAATGGATGAATGGCGTGGTCAGCCCGCAGGGCATGCCGAGCTACAGCGACTTTGTACTCGGCGTGACCAGTGCGCTTGACCATGTGCGGCAAACCCATGGCGGCAATGTCTTGTTGGTTTCCAGCGGCGGCCCGATTTCAACCGCGGTAGGGCACATACTGGGCTGTAGCCCTGAAGCCACGATTGAACTCAACCTGCGGATCCGCAACGCATCGGTGACTGAATTCGCCTTTACCCCCAAGCGGCATATGCTGGTGACGTACAACACCTTGCCACATCTGGATGCCCCTGAATATGCGGACTGGGTGACTTATGCATGAAAATCACGATCATCGCTCCACGATGGTTGCCGCGGTTCAGTATTGACGACACCCTTGGGCCTTGAAAGCACGCCTCATGACTCCTTCAAACAACCTCACCCGCCGACGCCTGACATGGGCCGCTTGCCAACTTTTGCTTGTGACGTGCCTAGCGTCGCCCGGCTGGGCGCAAAAGCCCGCCGACCGTTATCAAAAAACATCCCCGTCGCGCGATGGCATCGGCAAGAGCTATATGGGCAGGGAGATTGCGGGCGTGATGGGGTGGCAGGGCGCCGCCTGGCTGGAACGCGACGAGCGCCAGCAAGAAGAGCGCGGCGACTTGCTGCTGCGCGAACTGGGCCTCAAACCGGGTATGGCAGTAGCAGACATTGGCGCTGGCACGGGTTACTACGCCCGCCGCATGGCTCCGCTGGTGGGCTCTGGCGGCGTGGTTTATGCCACCGATGTACAGCCTGAGATGATGAAAATGCTGGAAGACGGCGCCAAAAAGGCCGGGCTCAGCAATATCAAGCCCGTACTCGGCGGGCTGAAAAGTGTGAACCTGCCCGACGCCAGCATTGACCTGGCCATCATGGTGGATGTCTACCATGAGCTTGAGTTTCCATTTGAAGTCATCGACAGCCTGGTACGCGCCCTCAAACCCGGTGGCCGCATTGCCTATGTCGAATACCGGCTGGAAGACCAGCGCGTACCCATCAAGACCCTGCACAAAATGAGCGAAGCGCAAGTGCGCAAAGAAGCCGCTGCACACGCTTTGGTGTGGGAGCGCACCGCCAGCACCTTGCCGTGGCAGCATGTCGTTATCTTCAGAAAGAAATGACTTGAATCGCTATATTTTTAGTAGCTGCTTGCGCTCGTATTGATTGAGTTTAGGGCCGATTTCGGCTTCAAAAACATCAGTTTCAGCCGTTTTCCAATCGAGACTGACCAACGTAGCCTTGCAGGTTATCTTTGGCACCTCAACACGAGCCGCCCAGCACCACTAAACTGCCCGCATGGTTTATGTGGTTTGGTTCAAAAAAGACTTGCGCTGGCATGACCATGCGCCGCTGGCCAACGCAGCAATGTGGGCAGCCAAAGCGGGCGGTTCGGTGTTGCCGCTGTGGGTGTACGAGCCTGCCATGTGGCAACAGCCGGACATGGCCGTGCAGCACCTGGGGTTTGCCAACGAATGCTTGGCTGAGCTGAGCGACTGGGTGCAGCATGATGCACGGGCGGCTGGCAACGACCACCCCGCCAACTGTCCAAGTTTGTGCCGCCTGCATGGCGACATGCCGACCGTTTTGAAGGCGCTGCGTGAAAGCATTGGCCCCTTCACCCTGGTCAGCCATGAAGAAACCGGCAACAGTTGGAGCTACCAGCGCGACCTGGACGTGGCGGCTTGGTGCAAAGCCAACAGCGTGGAGTGGCGCGAATTTGCCAGCAACGGCGTGGTGCGCCGACTGAAAGCACAAGGCGGGCGCAACCGCTGGGGGGCGCATCACAAGCAACGAATGGCATCTTCTTTGCTGGCAGCGCCGCAAGGCGTCCGCTGGCTGGGTGCAACGTCGCTGCAAGGTTTGTCGCTGTGCAAAGAACTGTGCGCTACAGCGCTGAACATGCGCGGCACTGACAAGCCGCTCAGAAAACGCGGCGGGCGATCAGAAGCCTTGTTGGAGTTGCTGTCTTTTTTAGAGCGGCGCGGGCAGTACTACCGATTTGAAATGTCCAGCCCGGTGACAGCGCCAGAGAGCTGTTCACGCATTTCAGCGCATCTGGCTTGGGGCTGCTTAAGCGTACGCGAATGCATCACGGCCGTGGCCACACACCGCAGTCGCCTGAGCCAAATGCCTGCAGCTGAGCGGCCCGATGGCTTTTTACAGTCCCTCAAGAGTTTTGAAGGCCGCCTGCATTGGCATTGCCACTTTATTCAAAAGCTGGAATCCGAGCCCGCGATAGAGCACCGCAATGTGAACCGGGGCTTTGACAACTTGCGCAATGAAGGCGAGTTGGCGGCAGACGAACAAGCGCGCTTGACGGCGTGGCGCACGGGCCGCACCGGCTTTCCTTTTGTGGACGCCTGCATGCGCAGCTTGCTGACCACGGGTTGGATCAACTTCAGAATGCGCGCCATGCTGATGAGCTTGGGTGCCTACCAGTTGTGGCTGCACTGGCGCCACACCGGCCTGCACTTGGCGCAGCAGTTCACCGACTTTGAACCTGGCATTCACTGGAGCCAATGCCAAATGCAGTCTGGCGTGACCGGCATCAACACCATTCGCATGTACTGCCCGGTCAAGCAAAGCCACGACCAAGACCCCACCGGGGCATTTATTCGCCAGTGGGTGCCAGAGCTGGCAGGAGTAGCACCTGAATTTATTCATGAGCCGTGGCTGATGAGCTTACCGCCCACAGACTACCCCGCCCCCGTCGTTGAGCTAAAGGCCGCGACGCTAGCTGCAAAAGAGAAAATTTACGGCAAAAAAGCCGAACCTGCGGTGCAAAGCGAAGCCAAAAAGGTCTTTGACAAACACGGCTCACGCAGCCCCAACCGCGAAATGGTGCGGCCTCGCGGCCGCAAGTCCATCGCCACAAAGGCAGCGCTCAAGCCAGCTGCTTCAGCGCAACTAGGCTTCGAGTTTTAGCGACGCATGTCGCGCTTGGCGTTGGGCCAGTTGCCCAGGCCTCTTGGGTGCGGCTACTTGCTGGCTGCTCAGCGCCTGCGCCAAGCACTGCGGTCGCCCGCGCGCACCGCTGGCTATGTAGTCAGCCAGCAACGCAGCGACGACGTCTGCGCGCGGCAAAGCTCTTGGCAACGTCAAATACGCATGCAACAAATCGACCAGCTTTTCATGGGCAAACTCGTGTGTCTTAGCGGTGGTTTGCCAGAGCCAGTCGCTGAAACTCAGGAAGTGATGAAACGCTGAACCCGGCGCCAGCAGCAGTTGCAGGGCAGCAGAAAACCGCCCCGAGTTCACCACCAAGTCCCAATACCGTGCAAAGCGCTTGATGCGCTGCATGGTGATGAAGTCAACCGTGGAGTTTTGCAAAATCGTGTACGGCGTTTGCGGCTCGTACACCATCGCGTAGTCAGCCGTGTGGCGGGTGATGGGTGTGCCGCGTAGACGCTTCAAAATACCAAACTGAATCTCATGCGGTGCTAATTCATAAAGCTTGTCAAAGCCCTCGGCAAAACTCGCCAGCGTTTCGCCCGGTAAACCAAAAATCAGGTCGGCATGCACATGGGCCTGGCTTTGCGTGACCAGCCAGCGCAGGTTGTCGGCCGTTTTAATGTTGTCTTGCTTGCGCGAAATGCGTCGCTGCACTTCGGGGTTAAAGCTTTGAATGCCGACTTCAAATTGCAGCGTGCCAGCAGGGAATTGCGCGATGAGTTCCTTTAACCGGTCATGCAGGCTGTCGGGCACCACTTCAAAATGAATGAACAAGTCTGGCTTGTCAGGCTTCATGCGGTCTAAAAAGAACTGCAAAATTCGCACCGAAAAATCTACTTTTAGATTGAAGGTACGGTCCACAAACTTGAAGTTGCGCGCACCACGCTGGTAGAGCGCGTCCATCTCGGCCATGAAGGCGTCCAGGTCAAACGCCCAGGCGGTTTTATCGAGCGAGCTTAAACAAAACTCGCATTTGAAGGGGCAACCGCGCGACGCCTCGACATACAAGAGGCGATTGGCCAAATCATCCGGCGTGTACTCGTCATAGGGCAGCGCAATCGCGTCAAGGGCAGGTTGCTCGCCAATGATGACTTTCATCAACGGCTGCGGGCCATCCAGCAAAGCCCGGCACAGCTTAGGCAAACTCACATCACCCCAACCAGTGATGACATGGTCGGCCAAGCGGCAGATCTCCTGGCTGTCGGTTTCAAAGCTCACTTCAGGCCCACCCAGAACGATTTTGATGTCGGGCCGCAAGACTTTCAGCAACTGCACCACTTGGGTGGTTTCCACCACGTTCCAGATATAAACACCGAGGCCAATGACCTTGGGGTTGAGCGCCAGTAGTTGTTCAACAATCAACAAAGGCGGCTGCGCAATGACAAACTCGCGCAGCAGGGTTTGGCTTTTAAGCCCCGGCCCGCCATGCACGTCCATATTGGCCAGCAAATAGCGCAGGCCCAGCGACGCATGAATGTATTTGGCATTCAGGGTGGCAATAACAACGGAACAGACAGCTTTTGACATGACCCTTATTATCTGGGCTGGGTACTTTTAGCTGTAATAAAGCCCAGCCCAAGCCGACTAAACCGACAAGCCCGCTGGAACTATTACCCAGACACCCGCTCAGAGATTGACGACAACCGCGACCATGCCAGTGACCAAAACCTCCAGATTCCTCAAAAATGCTCTGCTTTTTATAGCTGCTTGCGCCCTATTTCAGGGCGCTACAGCCCAAATTAACTTCAACAAAAAGCCTGCAGCCAGTACCGTCATCACGACTGATCAGGTCCGGGCCGAGCTACTGGCTTTTGCACCTGAGGGGGTTCAGCCCGGCAAGCCTGTTTGGGTAGGTTTGCAAATTGCGCACCAGCCGGAGTGGCACACCTACTGGAAGAATTCAGGCGACTCGGGCTTGCCTACGCTGCTTGAATGGCAGCTGCCTGCGGGCATCACGGCGGGCGACATTGCTTGGCCCACCCCTAAAAAGATACCAATTGGCACGCTCGCCAACTACGGTTACGAAAACACGGTGCTATTGCCTGTGCCGCTGACGGTCGCCAAGAGTTTCAACGGCGAGCAGCTAGACATCAAGCTCAAAGCCGCCTGGCTGGTTTGCAAGAAAGAATGCATCCCGCAAGAGGGCGATTTCACGTTGACCATTCCGGCCAGAAGCTCCACCGCGCTGCAGGGGCCGGTATTTCAGGCCGCCTTTGATGCGGCCCCCAAGCCTTTGGCTGCCGGTGGGAGCCAAATTGAGGTCAGCGATAACAAGGGCATCAAGGCCATCAAAGTTGCGTTGGCCGGGCTGCCCGCCAGCCTGACTGGCAAAGATCTGGCGTTCTTTCCAGAAACCGGCAGCGTGATCGAACCCGCTGCCCAGTGGACGCAAAACTGGCAGGGCAATGTGTGGACGGCGCAAATCCCGCTGTCTGGCCAACGCACCGAAAGCCCCGCAGTGATGCCCGTCGTGGTGGCTCTAGGCAACGCCTCTTACCGGATTGAAGTGCCCGTCAAAGGCGAGTGGCCAAAAGTTGCTGCCGCCGTGCAACTCCCCCCGGCGCTGGACGCAGCACTGAAGGCCAACGCCAGCAGTGGTGCTGCGCCGATACAAGCCAGCGCCACGTCGCTGACCTTTTGGGCAGCGATAGTGGGCGCCTTGATAGGCGGCATGATTTTGAACCTGATGCCGTGTGTGTTTCCGGTGCTGGCCATCAAGGTGGTGAGCTTTGTGAAATTCAAAGACCAGCGCACCCGCGTCACAACCGGCCTGGCCTACACCGCAGGCGTTACGTTGTCTTTTTTAGCGCTGGGCGCACTGCTGCTGGGCCTGCGCGCAGCGGGCGAGCAACTCGGCTGGGGCTTTCAGTTGCAAAGCCCGGCCGTCGTGGCTGCTTTGGCGGTGCTGTTCACGCTGATCGGTTTGAATCTGGTGGGCCTGTTTGAATTTGGTAATTTCCTGCCCAGCGGCGTGGCCAGCTTGCAGGCTAAAAACCCGACCATTGATTCATTTTTGTCTGGCGTGCTGGCCACTGCCATTGCATCGCCCTGCACCGCTCCCTTCATGGGCGCATCGCTGGGCTACGCCGTCGGCCTGCCCGCGGTGCAGGCACTGGCCATATTTGCAGCCATTGGCCTGGGTATGGCGCTGCCCTATTTGGCCGCCAGCGCTATACCGGCAGTGGCTAACTTGCTGCCTCGGCCAGGCGCGTGGATGGTGACGTTCAAACAACTGATGGCTTTCCCGATGTTTGCCACCGTGGTGTGGCTGGTGTGGGTGCTGGGCCAGCAAAGCGGGATTGATGGAGCCGGCGCGTTGCTCGGCTTGCTGTTGCTGCTCGCTTTGATTGTTTGGGCTTTGACGCTCAAGGGAACTGCACGCAGTGTTATTGCTACTTTTTCAATAGCTGCTTGCGCCCTATTTTTGTGGTCTACCGGCCAAAATATTACCAAAATACAAGAAATTAGCAGTGCCTCGGTCACGCCAAATGGAGGCTGGCAAGCCTGGGAACCAGGCCGAGTTGAGCAACTGACATCCAGCGGTAAAAGCGTGTTTGTGGATTTCACCGCCGCTTGGTGCGTAACCTGTCAGTACAACAAGAAAACAACGCTAGCCAATGCCGCCGTGCTGGCCGACTTTGAAGCGAAGAAAGTAACACTGCTGCGCGCCGACTGGACTCGGCGTGACCCGGCCGTCACCGCTGCGCTGGCACAGTTGGGCCGCAGTGGTGTGCCTGTGTATGTGATTTACAAGCCGGGCCGCGCGCCCGTGGTTTTGTCAGAGATTTTGTCAGTTGAAGATGTCCGCGCCGAATTGGCCAAACTTTAATTTTTAAAGGAGTTCTTTCATGTTGAATCGTCGAACTTTCTCTTCCTCTCTGGTTTTGCCGGCACTGGCTGTGGGCATGACTCAGGTAAACGCAGCGACCCCGACCGCCACCGTCGGCCAGGCTGCGCCTGACTTCTCAGCTACTGATGCTTTGGGTAAAACCCACAAGCTCAGCGACTTCAAGGGCAAACATGTGGTGCTGGAATGGACCAACCCAGGTTGCCCATTTGTTGTCAAGCACTACAACGGAGATGCGGGAGGCAACATGCAGTCTCTGCAAAAAGAGTTCACGGGCAAAGGCGTGGTGTGGCTGAGCATCAACTCCACCAGTAAAGATGCGTCAGACTACCTGGCACCCGCCAAACTGATGGCCTGGAAATCCGAGAAAAAAGGCAGCGCCAGCGCTGTGCTGATGGACGAGTCCGGCAAAATCGGCCAGCTTTACAGCGCCAAAACCACGCCACACATGTACATCATCAACCCACAGGGCGTGCTGGTTTACGCCGGTGCGATCGACAGTGTGCCGTCGGCCCGGGTGGACGACATCAAAACTGCGACCAACTACATCCGGCAAGGCTTGAACGAAGCCCTCAGCGGCAAGGCCATCAGTACCGCATCGACTCGGCCCTATGGCTGCTCGGTCAAGTACAAAGACGCTTGAAACCAGGCGCATGACGCTCGAAGCGGATATCAAAGGCATTCTGGCCGACAGCCGCACCATCGCCGTGGTGGGACTGTCGCCTAACCCACAGCGCGCCAGCTTTGACGTAGCGCGCTACATGCAAGCCAACGGCTACCGCATCATTCCCGTCAACCCCAGGGCTGGGGTCACGCAGATTCTGGGCGAGACCGTCTACGCCAGCCTGCTTGATGCCAGCCGGAATGAAAAAATAGATCTGGTGAACTGCTTCAGAAACAGCGAGGACATTCCGCCTGTCGTTGACGAGGCCATCGCCATTGGCGCCAAAGCGGTCTGGATGCAACTTGGCGTTGCACATGCGGACGCAGCCGCCAAAGCAAAGCTGGCCGGCCTACAAGTGGTACAGGACCGCTGCCTGAAAATTGACCACCGGGCACATCAGGGCGCGCCCAGCCGCATTCAAGTCTGACTGAAGACAGTTAAAGTGGGGGCATGTTTGATGCTTCTGAACACACTGCAGTCACATGCAAATAGCCCCTGAACAGCCAGCACAGCAAGATGCTTTTTAGCAAGGCTGCCTTAGTGTGCATGAGCTGCTTTTTGCTGGCAGCCTGCACCACGCCGCCAGCACCCATCACGCGCGGTGAGGCGCAAAGTACGCCGATGTCGTCGACGGAACTGGCGCAATCCGACAGCAACCGCATGGCCACGCTGGGTATGCGGGACAACCTCGCCAGCCTGATGCTGCTGGCCGACAAGCTGTACCGCCGTAACCCGGCAGAATGGCGCAAGGCCAATAGCAGCCGTGAGGCGGCGCTGACCAAACTCAAAACGGCTATCGACACCAGCACTTTGTGGCCAGACCTGCAAGGCAAGCGCGACATTACCGCGCTGTCGCTCGCGCTCGGCCCGGACTTCAAGGGTGACCGGGTAGCGGCGTTTATTTACGCGAGTGCCGACATGCTGATCACCGCACACGGCAACAAAACCACTTTTTATCTGACCGATGCGCTGGATGCGCAGTATGTTTACAACGCTGCCCGCAACATTGAAATTGCTGTGTGGCTGCTGGCCAGCCGCAAAAACGCGCAAGGACTGCCACTGCTGTTGTCAGATGAAATCAACGAGCGAGAACGCAACCTGAGCTTCGAGCGTGAGTTCGGCAAAGTCATTGGCCGGCTCGACTTGCTGGCCAGCATGTTGACTGAAAAATACCGCCGTGCCGTGATCACCTATGTGCAAAACTTGCTGGGCGGTACTTTTTTGCAGTTTTTGCCTGTGCGCTAAACTGTTTTTCGGCATTTTTTCCAACACTTTTTTAACTCTTTTTGGGGAACAGGCTTCGGCCTGAGACAATCCACAGCATGTACGCACCACTTCAAAACGACACTTTTCTGCGCGCCTGCATGCGCCAAGCCACCCCTCACACACCGGTCTGGCTGATGCGCCAAGCTGGCCGCTATTTGCCTGAATACAAAGCCACTCGCGCCATGGCAGGCAGCTTCATGGGCCTGGCCACCAATACCGACTACGCAACAGAAGTCACACTGCAACCGCTGGAGCGTTACAAGCTCGACGCCGCCATTTTGTTCAGCGACATCCTGACCATCCCCGACGCGATGGGCTTGGGCCTGAGCTTTGCTTTGGGCGAGGGACCGAAGTTTGCCCACAACGTGCGTGACGAAGCTGCGGTGGCCAAGCTGGCTGTGCCGGATATGGCCAAGCTGCGCTATGTGTTCGACGCAGTCACATCGATCCGCAAAGCGCTCAACGGTCGTGTGCCATTGATCGGCTTTTCTGGCAGCCCCTGGACATTGGCCTGCTACATGGTGGAAGGTGCCGGCTCTGACGATTACCGGCTGGTCAAAACCATGCTTTACCAACGGCCTGACTTGATGCACAAGATGCTGGCCATCAACGCCGATTCCGTGGCGGCCTACCTGAACACACAAATTGAAGCCGGTGCCCAGGCGGTGATGGTCTTTGACAGCTGGGGGGGCGTGCTGGCCGATGCGGCCTTCCATGAATTCAGTTTGGCCTACACAGCACGGGTTTTGAGCCAGCTCAAACGCAGCCATGACGGCGTGGTCATCCCGCGTCTGGTGTTTACCAAAGGCGGCGGTTTGTGGCTGGAGGCGATGGGCCAGCTCGACTGCGAAGTGCTGGGCCTGGACTGGACCGTCAACTTGGCCAAGGCGCGCGCGCAGGTTGGCCACAAGATGGCCCTGCAAGGAAACCTCGACCCGAACGTGTTGTTTGCCAGCCCGGCCCAGGTCGAGGCTGAGGCGGTCAAGGTGCTGGACAGCTTTGGCCAGCCGCATCTGGACACCGCGACGACCGGCCCAACGCATATTTTCAACCTCGGCCACGGCATCAGCCAGTTCACACCACCTGAAAATGTAGAAGCCTTGGTCAACGCGGTACACGGCCACTCTCGCAAAATGCGCGCTATTGCAGCGTAAGCTGCTACCTATTTGTGATCAGGTCGCGCTTGCATGTGTTTTACGCCTACCGCTAGCACAAAACAGGCTCGGCTACTGTGACTTATGCACAAATTTTGTGCTGCGGTGCAGTAAGAAAGCGCCTACAGACCCCCATTCGCTATCAAACCAATAGCGCCTGTAAGTCATTGATTCATATAGCTTTCTTAAAGTGCTTTTTTTACGGGCAATCTAGCCAAAGCCTTGATTTACAAGGCCTTCAGCCGTATGGGGGTAATCTATCAACAAAGTTATCCACAGAAAAGTTGAACATCTGCAAAGCGCCTTTAAATCAAGCACTTAGCGTGTTTTTTGCATGTGTTGGGCAAGCTATGCCAACAATTCCACACATTTGTCAGCCTGCCAGATGAGCTGCTGGATGCAAGTGGTGGTGGCCGTGCCGGCCTACAGCGCCATCGCCGGGCCATTAACTTACCGAAGTGAGTTACCACTCGCGCCAGGCACGCTGGTACGCGTTCCTTTGGGCAAACGCGAGGTATTGGGTGTGGTCTGGGGCGACGCGGCGGACAGCGGCGACCTGCTGGAGATGCAAACCAAAAGCATCGCTGGCACACTGGATGGCCTGTCTCCTTTGAGCGCCAACTGGCGCGCGCTGGTCAGCTTTACGGCAGGTTACTACCAGCGCTCCTTGGGTGAGGTGGCACTGGCCGCGCTGCCGCCACAACTGCGTGAGCTGACGGGGGTGCAACTGGCCCGCAGACTCAAACGGCCTGCACTGGACACCAGTCACCCAGAAAACGCTATTGATTTAGTAGCTGCTAGCGCCCAGCAACAGGCGGCTTTGGCCGATTTTGATGCTGAAAGTAGTGCCAAAAAAAGGCCCGCCATGCTGTTTGGTGCCACCGGCAGCGGTAAAACCGAGGTCTATTTGCGCGCCGCCGCCAAAGTGCTGGCGAGCGACCCAAGTGCCCAGGTGCTTGTGATGGTGCCCGAAATCAACCTGACGCCGCAGCTTCAGTCCAGATTTGAAGCCCGCTTTGTCCATTTAGGGCTGGAGCGGGTCGTTGCCATGCACAGCGGCCTGAGCCCGGCGCAGCGGCTGAAAAGCTGGCTGGCTGCGCATTCGGGCAAAGCCCGGCTGATTTTGGGTACGCGCATGGCAGTGCTGGCATCCATGCCCCACCTCAAGCTGATCGTCGTCGATGAAGAACATGACCCGAGCTACAAGCAGCAAGAAGGGGCGCGCTATTCAGCCCGAGACTTGGCCGTCTACCGCGCCAGCAGCCAAACCGATTGTCGGGTGCTACTCGGCTCGGCCACGCCATCGCTGGAGAGCTGGCAGGCAACGATTTCCGGCAAGTACCAGTTGTTGACCATGCGTGAACGCATTGGTGCTGATTCGGATTCGACAGGCTTGCCTACAGTTCGAGGGCTGGACATGAACCATCAGCCCAAACATTGCGTCATCGCTCCGCCGCTGATCGAAGCGATTGAAAAGCGCATCTCACGCGGCGAACAATCACTGATCTTTCTCAATCGCCGCGGCTACGCGCCTGTGCTGGCCTGCCACGACTGCGGCTGGAAGAGCGACTGCCCGCATTGCAGCGCCTACCGCGTTTTTCACAAAATCGACCGTACGCTGCGCTGCCACCACTGCGGCTTTACCGAACGCGTGCCCAGAGCCTGCCCGGTATGCGGCAACATCGATATTGCACCGCTAGGCCGAGGCACTGAGAAGCTTGAAGAACACTTGGCCGAGTTGCTCGCCAACACCAAACGACCCGACGGCAGCACGGTGCGCATCGCCCGGATTGACGCTGACAGCACCCGGCTCAAAGGCGCACTGGAGCAACAACTGGCCAGTGTTCACGCAGGCGATGTGGACGTCCTGGTCGGCACCCAAATGATTGCCAAAGGCCATGACTTCCGGCACATCACCCTGGTAGCCGCCATCAACCCTGACGGCGCTTTGTTTTCAAGCGACTTCAGAGCACCCGAGCGCTTGTTCAGCCTCTTGATGCAAGCCGGTGGCCGCGCCGGGCGCGACGCTGCCCGCAGCGCCACGAGTGAAATGTGGGTGCAAACCTTTCACCCCCAACACCCGCTGTTTGCAGCGCTCAAAACCCACGACTACCCGAAGTTTGCGGCTCAGCAATTGGAAGAACGCCGAGCCGCAGGCCTGTCGCCCTTCGGTTTTTCAGCGCTGGTTCGCGCCGAGGCCAAACTGCAAGACGTCGCGCAGGGCTTTTTAAACGCGGCCATTGCCGCAGCATTACAGGCGCAACTTGAAGGCCACGGCCACATCACCGCCTATCCTGCCGTACCCATGACAGTCCAGCGCGTCGCCAACATCGAGCGCGCGCAACTGCTGATTGAAAGCGCGTCACGCACCGCGCTGCAACGCTTTCTGGCGGCTTGGCAGCCGGTATTGTTTGAGACTCGCAAGCAAAGCGACTTTAAGAGCCTGATCCGTTGGGCGATTGACGTGGACCCGTTAGCGATTTGAACCGCAAACAACAACTTAACAAGACAGGGACACTGAAACTCTTGACCGCTTAAGCAGCGGCCAAGAGCACACAGTTATCCAAAAATCAAGACGTCTGTTGAATGCCGCACAACACCCAGCCTGCATTGCCGTGGCGGGACTTCATCAAATGCCAGATTTCGTCGAACGACTCATCCGGCTCCTGGGTGCCGTCACGAATCACGCCAGTAAAGCGAACACTCACCAGGTAGCGGTTCGCGTCTTCGTCGACTTCGATCACGTTTGCCTGGATGCTCACGACGTCGGTTTTTTGGGTTGCTATGCCGCGGTCCGCCAGCTCCATCTTGAGCTCGGCGAACATTTCAGGTGTGGTGAATTGGCGGATGTCCTCCAAATCGGCCGCGTCGTTAGCAGCTTGCAAGCGAATAAAGTTGACCTTGGCATTGCGCTCAAAACTGGCCGTGTCAAAGTCAACCGGAATGCGGCTTGCGCTGCCAGTGTTTGCACCCCCACCTGAACCGATAGCGGAGCCGATCATCGAGCCACCCGAAGCGGGTAACAATGTTTTATACGCAGGCGCAGGCTGCTCAGGACGGCCATTGGCATGGCCTGCTGCGCCGGGGTTCACATGCGCATACTGCATGGCGCCTTGCCCTGCTGCGTTATTTTTTTGTGCGGCAGCGCGCTTGCGCATAAAAAAGCCGATGGCCACCATGATGGCAGCAGCCAGCAAGCCCATCATGAGCATGGAGGCCAATTCATCACCAAAACCAAGGTGGGATGCCAGCGCAGCCAAACCCAGCCCGGCAGCGATGCCTGCTATCGGTCCCATCCACGAACGAGACGGTGCTGCCGCAGCCGCTCCGGCGGCAGGTGCTGCAGCAGCGGTTGGCGCTTTATCTGGCGCAGCCTGGCGTTGCGTGCCCATGGATTTACCCGAGCCCATGCGTTTGGCAGCCTCAGCCTGCGTCGCCACAGTTGTCAGGCCAAAAGCAAACACGATGGCCAGCAGAGAAAGTAATCGTTTCACAAATATCTCCTTGAAATATGAAATAACAACACGCAGGATAAGCCTGAAATATCCAAATAAAAAGCAGCATAAATAGTAAATTTACTTCGAATAATACTGATGCTTAGCTGGCGTTCGTTTCAAAAACGGGTTAGAGACCGTCTCATCCAGATTCACCTCTGCGACATGAGTTCGACATGTCTCCGCCCCATGATGAACCACATCAGTTGCCACATTGAGCAGTTAAATACGCAAAATCATTCCTGTTTTTACGAAACCAAACAGATAAAAGCTCAATTTAAAATTGATTTTTATGTTTGACGCCTGACGCGTCATACGAGCTTTCATTTACAAGGTTTTTCATGGAAACAATTGCGCCCGTCTGGCTTTGGGCCACTTTTATCGGCATCGTCTTGGTGTCCCTCTTTGTGGACTTTGTCGTACTTCGCAAACAGGGTGCTCATGACATTGGCGTCAAGGAAGCTTTCAACTGGTCCATGATTTGGATCGCCCTGAGCTTTTTATTCAACGGTCTGTTCTGGTGGGCAGTCAAAGACAGTACCGGCTCGACAGAGATCGCCAACACCAAGTCACTGGAGTTTTTGACCGGCTACCTGATCGAAAAGTCGTTGGCGGTGGACAACATTTTTGTCTTCTTGTTGATCTTCACCTACTTTGCCGTCCCCTCACATTACCAAAAACGGGTGCTCATGATCGGCATCATCGGCGCGATCGTCTTGCGCACCATCATGATCCTGGTAGGCGGCTGGTTACTGGCAGAGTTTCACTGGATTTTGTATGTTTTCGGCGCTTTCTTGATTCTGACCGGCGTCAAAATGTGGTGGGCTGCAGGCAAAGAGCCTAATCTGGACGACAACCCTGCGTTGAAGCTGTTGCGCAAGCTGCTGCCGGTTAGCAAAAACTACGATGGTGAAAACTTTTGGACCGTAGAGAACGGCAAAAAAATTGCCACGCCGCTGTTCATGGTGATCTGTTTGATAGCACTGACCGACGTGATCTTTGCCGTCGACTCCATCCCTGCTATTTTTGCCATCACCAGCGACCCCTTTATCGTGCTCACCAGCAATGTGTTTGCCATACTGGGTTTGCGCGCCATGTATTTCCTGCTGGCAGCAGTGGCCAGCAAGTTTCACCTGCTCAACTACGGGTTGGCTGTGATTCTGGTGTTCATCGGTACCAAGATGTGCCTGATTGACGTTTACAAAATTCCGGTGGCGGCGTCCCTGGGTGTCGTGGTGGGCGTATTGGCACTGACGATGTGGCTGAGCGTGCGCTCATCGGCCAATCAGCCTAAGTAAGCAAAGGCACGCCGGTAGGCGGGGCTAAAGCGCTGGCTGCAGCAACCGCTGCACCAGCGGGTGACGAACCTTCTTTTCAGTACCAATCGCAAAGAAGTGTTCGTTAACCCCTTCACAAGGTCCCAGGCGCTGTACGGCGTAGTGCGACGTCAAGTTGTCATGAACCCATTCGGCGGCGGGGAACACGCCCATCCCGCTGGCACCAAAGGTTTTAAGCAAAGCGCTGTCCTCAAACTCGCCCACAATCCGGGGCCGGATGCCGCGCTGCTCCAACCAGAGGTCGAGCCTGGCACGCACTGCCGTGTGGGCGGTTGGCAGCAGCATCGGAACGTTTGCCAGACTCCGCGGGAAATCCTCGCTGGCAGCTTGCACCAACTGCTGTGTGCCGTACCAAGCAATGGCCGATGACCCCAAACGGTGGCCGTACAGCTTGATGTTGGGGTTGGCCGGTGCTGGTCGGTCTGAAAACACCACGTCCAAACGATGCAACGCCAGATCACCCAGCAATTCATCAAACTCGCCCTCATGGCATAACAGGCGCAAATGGGGCTCAGGAATCACTGGCATCAAGAGCCGATGCACCACGAGTTTTGGCAGGCCGTCAGAAATTCCTACAGCCAGACGTACCGTCGGCGCGCTCACAGCGTCCCGTACCACTGCTGGGAGGTTCTCGCCCAACTGAAAAATCTGGTCGGCTTGATGCATGGCGGCAACACCTGCTTCGGTCAATACCAAACCGCGCCCTGCGGGCTTGAGCAAGGCGTAACCGAGTGAGCGCTCGAGCTCATGGACCTGCGCGCTCACTGTCTGAACCGCCATGTCCAGCTTGCCCGCCGCTTTAGAGATGCCACCCTCTTTAGCCACCACCCAAAAATAGTAGAGATGCTTGTAGTTGAAAGAGGCGCTCATGGTCAGGTTATTCAGGAATTTAGATTACAAATTATCAGCTTTTCAAGAATCCTCGGCCCGTTACTCATCCCGCATCAAACCAACAATGCCACCGCGCCTGAAAAAGTAAAAAACGCCAACACGGTTGACAACAAAATAATCCGCGCAATACGGCCGTTGTCGGCTTCAAAGCGCTCCGCCAGCAGGGCCACATTGCTGGCGCTGGGCAGCGCTGCCACCAGCACCACAACCGTCAACGCGAAACGGTCTAGCGGCAAGCCGAGGCGGATGGCAGTCAGGCCCATGAGGAGCAGCAGTAACGGGTGCAGCACCAGCTTGATCAACACCACAGGCAGATAGTCTCCCAACGGCGTGCTGTGCTTGCTGTTGGCCTGTGACCGGGCCAGCACCGCGCCAATTGTGAACAGCGCCACGGGGGATGCGGAATCAGCCAACAAACCGACGGTTTGCATCACTGGCAGGGGCAGGGTGAACTGAAAGGCTGAGGCGACAGCGCCGCCCAAAATCGCCCACGGCATCGGGTTTTTGGCCACGCCTTTGAGGGCATTTTTAGCCGCCACACCCGCACCATGGCTGCCAGCAGCGTCAAGACGTGACAGAGCAATGCACAGCGAACTGGTCACCACCAGGTCAACCACGATGGTCACAATCGCCGGGCCCGCCGCCTTTGCGCCCAGCAGCGCTACCAGCAGCGGCACGCCCATGAAGCCCGTGTTGGGAAACGCCCCAACCAGTGCGCCAAAGGATGCGTCGTTCCAGCCGATGGGACCCCGGTGAGTGACGGCAATCGTAAAACCCACCACCACCAGCGCGCAGGCCAGGTACACCGCTACCAGGCCACCATCGAGCAACTGCGCAATCGGCGTGCTGCTGCCAAAGCGGTACAACATGCACGGCAGCGCAAAGTACAGCACAAAGGTATTGAGGCCCGGAATCGCCGCCTGCGGCAACAGGTTTTTGCGCGCAGCAACGTAACCGCACAGCACGAGAGCAAAGAACGGGAAGGTAACGAGAAGGATGGCGATCATGTAGGGGGAAACGGTTGTCTGGTGAGATGATTTGATGAGCTTTTTTGCTATTAAATAAATAGCTTTTCGCGCCCGATTTTATTGGGCTAGAGCCCTAAAACATGGGTAAAAAACGCCTTTTTTGACTGCTTTGACGGCATGGCAGGCACAAAACCCGCTTTAAAAGCGCTTTTAACTGCTCCAAACTGCTTTTTAGGGTCATTTTTACCCATCAAATAGGCCTTTGGATCAATAAATACGGGCGCAAGCAGCTCCTATATAAGTAGCACCTAAATTCAGTCTGGTCAACAAAATTTCAATCGCCCTTGCCAAATGCAAAGCTTGTAGCCGCGATAGCCGAGTAGTTGGCATCAAGCTCCGCTTGCAGGCTCACCAACGCGGCCAAGCGCCGCGCCATGGCCGTGACTTCCATCATCTCGGCCATGGTGAGCGCCCGGCCCAATACCCGCTGCTCGCGGTAGCTGAGCCACTTTTTCATGACCTGGTAGCCGCCAATGGTGAAGTCCCAGACGGGTTGCGGCACGTTTTGCCAGTAGGCGCTGGCGTTCAGGTACACGTCGAGTGCCGGGGTTGAGCCGCCTGCTTTGCTGGGTTCAATCCGACCTGCGCCGGGTGTGACGCGCCTGTCTTTGTCAACACTGCCCCAGCCCGCAGTCAGCGCAAACTCCTCAGACTTGAGTGCACCACCGCCCACCCGGCTGACCACAGCAATGGTTTTTAGCTCGGGCCGCAGCGTGCCGCTGGTCACGCCGGGTACGGGCGTTTCAGTATCCAGAAGCGCGGCCGCTTTACGGCCCAGCGCCGCGGATGCCAGCAATGCCCCTCGCGAGGCGGGTAGGGGGATGCGCGGCCAGTTTTCACGAATGCCGTCGGCGTTGTCGGCCAAATAGGCTGGGCTGTAGCCAATGGCGAGGGCATGCATCCAGATGAGTTCGGCGGTTTCTGGGTCGGTGTCTGGGTTGGGAAGACCGAGAGCCGCAAGGTAATCGCGTGCAGTTTTTGACAGGTTAGCGGTGCTGCTTGGTGCTTCGTTGGCTGCGGCGAACATGTCTTCGCTTTTAGCCTCGTACCAGCAAAGCGGGATGTAATAAGCATGGCCTCGCAAAGCGTCGTTATCGCCGAGGCAGCGCGTGAACATCAGCGGATACCCCTCGGGATTGGCTACCCCCGCCGGGCGGCTGACCAAGTAGCGGTTTCCCGGCGTGTGCTGTTGCCAAAGCAACGGGCGTGGTCTGTTCCAAAGCGGATTGACAGCAGAGTAGTAAGCCCACCGAGTGTCGTAAGCACGTACGCTGTAGCGAATAAGTTGATTGTTTTGAAAATTTTCAGCAGCAAGGACTTTTTTGCGAGCGTGAGCTGGTTCATAGCCCGACGCAGAAGCCCCAAGCTCAGGACGTATCTGAACGATATGACTTAGGTCTGCTGAAGCGTCGAAATACAAGCGCATAGCTGTATCTAATTTCGCTTTATCTATATCAATCAACGCGCCGCCCCGCTTTTCCATCAGCCCATTGATCGGCGCTTGCCCTGCCAGCTCTGCCAAAGTTAACCAAGTGGCATAAGCGCTGCCGACATCGCTGGGTCTGAAGGTTAGTTTATTACTAGACACGGGTGAGGCTTGAATGTAAGCGGCCTCGCGATTGGGATCTTCCAAGCTTTTTAGTAAAGCTTGGCGCCTGTCAGCTGCCTTAGATTGGTTGAAGCTGTCGCAATAGCGTACCTGCTTAGGTAAATCTGGCTTGCCAGTTTTAACCCAAGTTGATATGACGACACCCTGCCTGATTCCAGGCGAAAAACCATCTTGCGCAAAAATGGTCTGGCTGCTTTTTCCGTCCGGTGCATATTCGGAAATGTTACGGTTGCCGTGCATGTTCTCGATCCAAAACTTGTCAAAGCTATGAAGCAATCGTTCGCGAAGAACTACGTAGGATGGTTCTGAAGTCCATGAATAGTTTGAGATAAAGCTGACAACGCCGCGCCCGCCCATCTCTGCAATGCGCCGCTCTGCCAGCCTGAAAAAGCGAACATACAAATCATCGAGATTGAACTTTTTAATACCCCACTTTTTAATCAACCCTTCTTTGTAAGGCGCTACAAGGTCACGCTCTTCGCCCTGTGGAGCTACGCCAGAAAAAGCGCTGTAAGGCGGGTTACCAATGATGACGATGATTTTTTGCGTTTGCTTGACGTGGTCTGCCGCGTCGCGCTCCAGCTCAAACTCTGGGAAGGGCAGCACCGCACTTTTGGGTTCTTTGGCGGGCTCCCATCCTGTCAGGGCGTTGGTCAGGTACACGCCGGCCCGCTCGTCGGTGCCGTCTGCGTTGTGGCCCAGCGGTGCGCCCAGTTGGCGCAGCAGCAGGCCAATTTGCAAATGCGCCACCACGTAAGGCGCGGGCAGCAGTTCAAAGCCAAACAGCCGGGTGGTAGCGGCCAGCTTGAGCTGGTGGGCGGCCAGTGCGTCAGCGCCTTGGTTTTTAAGCTTTTCGCCAATCACGCGCAGCACTTCAACCAAATATGCACCTGTGCCGCAGCAGGGGTCTAGCACCACCACATTGGGGTCGGCCAGGCCATCGGGCAAGCCGAGTTCGGTTTGCAGCACTTGGTCAACTCGGGCCACTTGGTACTTGACGATTTCTTCAGGCGTGTACCAAACACCGAGTTTTTTGCGCAGCTCGGGGTCAAACTCAGCCAAAAAGGGCTCGTAAAAGTACTGAATGGAGCGAGTGGACTCAAAGGTTTTAAAAAACGCGGCTTCGTCAACCCGATTCAGGGCATCGGTCGCCCAGTCGAGCACTTCAGTCAAGTTAAGCGCTTTAAGCTTGGCGGGCTGGGAAAGCTGGCCAAATAAGGCGGCAATCATGGGTACGTTGAGCGTATGGGCGGCGGTTTTCCAGTCAAACGGGGCAAGCGCTTGGCCAGGCGCGGCTTGTTCACGTCGCAGCACCCACGCCGAGAACACGCCGTAAAACAGCGTTTGCACAAGGGTAGAGCGAAAGAAATGCCCGCCCTCGTTGGCGTTAAAGGTCACGCCTAGTGATGACTCCAGGCTTTTTTGCAGGCCGTCGAGCTGCTTGGCGGCTGCTGGCGTAGCGTGTTCTACCCGGTGGCGTGCTTCCCTGGCGTAGCTGGCGAGTAAAAAAGCCAGGTCTTTGGGCGCTGCCAGCGGTGCGTTGTGCTGCAACACGCGGGCCAAAAAGTCTTCAAACGCTTGGCCGCGTTCTGTTTGCGCCTTGACGGGCTGGGCAGACAGCAACCAGAAGCTGGCCTCATCCGCAGCCAAACTAAAGCGTTCTAGCGTGACGCGCTGACCACCGCGCTCGCCCAGCAGCAGCCAGTCGCGCAGTTTGGTGACCAGCACCAGTTTGTATCGGTCCCAGTATTTGGTGATTTGCCCGGTGCTTGCGGTGTCGTCAACTGGCTCGGCTGGGGCTTTGACTTCGATGACGCCACGTGACGGCTGACCCAGGT
>JBBRDA010000006.1:0-49618 GCA_038204335.1 Burkholderiales bacterium | reverse complement strand
AAAACCCGCGCAGACAAAATAATTGCGCAGCTCGGCCGCTTCACCAAGAATGAAGTTGCCGTCTGGCGTGAAGCTTTCGGGCCCGTTGAGCAGCATCTTGATGTCTGCCGTCTCAAGGCAGGGCGTGCGGTGCATGGCGGCCATCATCAGCGGCTCAAACTGATCCCAGTCTTCGTCCAGCAGCTCAAACTGAAAGGTGGCGGGAATCGGGTCCATCTTCCAGGGTTTGGCCTTGGGCTCAAAACCGCCCATCACCAGACCGCCAACTTCTTCCTTGTAATAAATAAAACCATCCGGGTCGCGCATGACCGGCAGCATGGGGTGAACGCCAGGGATTTTGCCGGTGACGATGTAGAAGTGCTCGGCTGAATACAGCGGCACATTGACACCAGCCAGCTTGCCAAACTGGCGCGCCCATTGCCCGGCGCAGTTGACGATGACCTCGCAGCGCACATCGCCCTGGGCGGTGTGGATGCCGACGGCCTTGCCGTTTTCAATGATGACGCCAGTAACCTCGACGCCCTCATGCATCTTCACGCCACGGTTGCGTGCGCCCTTGGCCAGCGACAAGCACAGGTCAGCCGGGATGGCCTTGCCGTCGCCGGGCAACCAGATGGCACCCTGCAAGTCGTCGGTACGCATGATGGGGTATTTGTCGCCCGCCTCCTGTGCCGATATTTCATGGCATTCAACCCCAAAGCTGTTGGCCATGGCGACCTGTTTGCGCAGTACCTGCATGCGCTCGGGTGTGCTGGCGACGTTGACGCTGCCGCACTGCTTCCAGCCCGTGGCAAGGCCCGTCTCCTGCTCAAGCGAGGCATACAGCTCAATGCCGTATTTGCTCATCTGCGTCATGTTGCGGTTGTGCCGCATCTGGCCGACCAACCCGGCGGCATGCCAGGTCGTGCCGCTGGTGAGCTTGCCCTGCTCTAACAGCAGCACATCGGTTTTACCCAGTTTGGCTAAGTGGTAAGCGACTGAGCAACCAACGATACCGCCACCCACGATCACGATTTCGGAATGGGTGGGGAGGGCCATTTTTATCTCCAGAATTACGCCAACCGGATAGCCATGACCCCGCCAACAATGGCGCAGGTGCCCAGCATACGGCGCAGGGTGAATGTTTCTTTCAGCAGCCAGGTGCCTATCAGAACGGCAAACAACACCGAGGTTTCGCGTAGCGCTGCAACGGTGGCTACTGGCGCGCGCGTCATGGCCCAAAGCGCGATGCCGTACGAGCCCAGCGAAGCCAGCGCACCCACCGTCGCCACGGGCCAGCGCTGTCGCGCGTAATGCCCCATGGCACGGCCACGGCGGGCAAACATCAACAACGCAAACGGCCAGCCATCGAGCAAGAACAGCGCTGCAATGTATTGAAGCGCATGGCCCGAGGCACGTACCCCGAGTGCATCCACCACCGTGTAAATCGCGATGATGACAGCGTTGACCAATGCAAAGCCCACCGCCTTGGGCGCATGTAGGGCGTGACGGCTCAACCCCAACACCAGCACGCCGCAGCTGATGCCCAGAATGCCCGCCCATGCCAAAGGCGTCAGCGTTTCGTGCAGCGTGAAGGTTGCCGATAAAGCCACGAGCAGGGGCGCAACGCCGCGCATGAGCGGATAAGTCAAACCCAGGTCGCCGTGCTTGTAGGCCTGCGTGGTGGCAATGTAGTAGCCGATATGAATCACCACCGACGCAGCGATATAGGGCCAGGCCGCAGCGGGAGGCCAGCCAACCAGCGCCACCAGCGGAATGGCCAGGGCTGAGCCAATCAAATGAATCACCGCCATGTCAAGTGACTTGTCGCTGCTGGACTTGACCAGTGCATTCCAGCTGGCGTGCAGCAGTGCGCCAAAAAGTACGGCGCCAAAGACTGGCCAGGTCAGACCCAGCGCTTCAGGCAACAAGCGCACCGCCCGATTTGACGCAGCGCTGCGCGCGTTGCAAGAAGTGCGTCAAGGGCGGTGTGGCTTTGTCGGCATCCTTGGCCAGGTCGTCCCAAAGGCGCAAGCTGACAGCCGCTTCAGCGCCCGGCTGGGCAATGAAATTCTCCGCTTGGCGGTAATTGAAGATGCCACCCTGCAAAAGCAGACTGCGCTGTGAGTCAGCCAACAAACTGTCGTGGTAGCCGGGACGAGTAGCACACAAATAGCGTTTGGCATCGACATGCAGCTTGATGGCGTCCAGCACCGCATCATCAAACAGGCCACGCAAAAACGGCAGGGCACGGTACTGGTGGACGTCGTCTACCCCGTGCAGTGACGGCGTATCGCCCAGGTCATGCAGCAGGTGACCCAGGTCGTGCAGCAGGGCGGCTGTAACCAGTGCATCGCTCGCACCTTCGGCTTCACCCAGTGCAGCGGTTTGCAGGGCGTGCTGCAGCTGCGTCACGGGCTCGCCGCTGTACTGCTCGCCGCCGCGTTCTTCAAACAGGCGTTCAATGTCTTGCAGGGTTAGAGCCATGGAAGCGAATAGGTTTTGAGATTCGTAAAACTCTTGATGGCTTCCTGCACACCTTCCTTGTAGCCCAAACCAGAATCCTTGATGCCGCCAAAGGGTGTGAGCTCCAACCGGTAGCCGGGCACCTCACGAACATTGACGGTACCGACGTGCAGTTCGCTGACAAACCGATTGATGTAGTCGAGCCGGTTAGTACACACAGCGCTTGAAAGGCCATACACCGTGCCGTTTGAAATCTGTATCGCTTCTTCAATAGTTTTAAAGCGGATGACGGGTGACACCGGACCAAAGGTTTCTTGCATTGCCACCGTCATGTGCGGCAACACATGGTCAACCAGTGTGGGCGAATACAGCGCGCCACGGCGCTGGTTACCCGCCAGCAGCTTTGCGCCCTGAGCCACCGCTTCGTTGACACGCGACTCAAACAGCATGGCCGCCTGTTCGTCGATAACCGTACCCATATCACTCGACTTGTCTGTCGGGTCGCCATGCTTGAAGGCCAGTGTTTTTGCCAGTACCTGTTCGACGAAAGTCTCTGCCACCGCTTCATGCACCAGCAGGCGCTTGACGGCCGTACAGCGCTGGCCCGAGTTTTTATAAGACCCCTGCACGGCCAGCGTCGAAGCCTCGTCAATGTCGGCGTCCTCCATCACGATGATCGGGTCATTGCCGCCCAGCTCCAGCACCACGCGGCGGTAGCCTGCTTTGTTTGCAATACGTTTACCGATCGCTACGCCGCCGGTAAAGGTCACCAAATCCACCAGTGGGTTGGTGATGAGCTCATCTGCAATTTCGCGCGGGTCACCGGTGATGACGCTGAGCATTTCTGGCGGCAAACCGGCCTCATAAAGGATGTCGGCAAACAGCAGCGCAGAGAACGGTACTTTTTCAGACGGCTTGAGCACCATGCGGTTGTTGGTCGCAATGCTGGGCACCACTTTGTGCGCCACCTGGTTCATGGGGTGGTTGAACGGCGTAATGGCGGTGATCACGCCCAGAAGGGGTGAACGTTGCGTATACACGCGCCGTTTCTTGCCGTGGTGCGTGAGGTCGCAACTGAAAATCTGTCCGTCGTCCTTGAGTACCTCGTTGGCGCCGAACAGCAACACGTCACTTACGCGGCCGGCTTCGTAGATCGCATCCTTGATGCACAAACCGCTTTCGGCCGATATCAGGCGGGCTATGTCATCGAGACGTCTGGCGCAGATGGCGGCGGCCCGGTTCAGGATGGCGGCGCGCTCGAAGCGTGTGAGGTTGGGCCGGTAGCTGGCAGCGTGGGTGAAAGTCTCTCGCACTTCCTCCAGCGTTGCCTTGGGTACGGTGCCGATCTGTTTTTCGGTGTACGGGTTGAACACCGCCACTGCACGGTCGCCGCTGCGTTCGGCGCCCAGCTTGCGTCCCACCAGACGCATGGCATTGAGCTGGTTGTCGAGAATGAACTGGTCGATCATGGCCGGTTGCCGTCCAGGGCTACTGCGCGTAGTTCAGCGCCAGATCGAAGGCGTCGAAATTGCGGAAGCGGCGTTGCAGGTCGAGCCCTGGCAAGGGGCGATTGAGGATCAGCGGCACGCGTTGTTCGCTGATGCCACCATGGGAGCGCAGAGGCAGCTCGAGTGCCGACAGGTCGTGCCGCGCTACTGACGTGCCGATGACGGTAAAGCGCTCCGAGACCGCAACGATGTCGCCAATGCGGTCTGCCGGCAGCTCGAAGCGTTCAGTGGCCTGCGCACGCGAGAGCACTGCCTCCATGCCTTTGAGCGACTGCAGGCGCAAGCAGGTAGCGGTGATATCGGTGTCGGGCGGCAGATATACGGTGGCGAACGAACCCAGGGCGCCATGGTGCACCACATACGGGTCGGTGATAGGCAGTATCACACGCGCTACCGACTAGCCGAGCCAGATGTCAAACCAGTCTAGCAGGTAAATCACATCCGGCGTACCGTCGAGCGCCACTTTGGCGTTCATGCCGTGGTCGGCCGTGAGCGCGATGACGCAACCCATCGCATCGAGCTGACCGAGGTAGCCGTCCATCATGCTGTAAAAAGCATTGGCGCCAGCCGTGCCGGGCGCATGTTTGTGCTGCACGTAGTCGGTGGTGGACAGGTACATCACGTCCGGCTTGGCGGTTTGCATGAGCTTGACACCCGCCGCGAACACAAACTCCGACAGATCGGCACTGTAGACGCTGGGCAAGGGCAAGCCAGTGAGCGCCAAGACGTTTTCAATGCCGTTCTGCGCCAGGCTCGCCTGATCGGCCTTTTCAGCTGAAAAGCAGATGCCTTTCATTTTGTGCCCCAGCAATGCGCGCAATTTGTCTTTGGCTGTAATGACGGCCATCGACTTTCCAGCATCGGCCAGCGCAGCCAGCAGCGTCGGGGCGCGCAACCATTTCGGGTCATTCATCATGACCTCAGTGCCCGTTGCGGTGTCAAACAGATAGTTGCCGCAAATGCCGTGAACACTGGGCGGTACACCGGTCACGATAGACAGATTGTTCGGATTGGTAAAACTCGGCACCACACAATCTGCCGTCAAACCAGAACCGAGCGCCAACGTGCGCTTAAGCCAAGACATGTGGCCTGTCGCCACAGCTTGCGCTAAGTAGTCAGGCTCGCAGCCATCTACGCATACCACTACCGTGGGCTGGTTTGGCAGCTTGTAATGCCTAGCGTTCACAGTCAATTCAGTGCTTGTCACGTTTGGTGCTTTCCTTTTTTGGTTTTGAACTTGGTTTGCTGGTTGCTTTGACCACCAGTCGCCCTGCCGGCTTTGGAGTCTGCCCGGCCAGCCGTACCCGCCGCCGCACATCGTTTTCAATCGTGCGCTGCTTGCTTTCCATCACATGGTCAAACATGGCGCGGCCTGCGGTATCGGCATCGCCAGAGGCAATGGCCTTGACGATCTGGCGATGCTCGTTGGCTGACAACGGCATCAACCAGCCGTCTGCCAGATTCAAGCGGCGAAACAACGACAGCTCCTTGATCATCTTGCGGTAAATTTCGGTCAACTTGCGATTGCCCACCATCACTACCAGGCGGTCATGAAAATGCAGGTTTTGCAGATGGTAGCCGCGCGCATCCTGCGACTTGACAGATTGTTCCATCGCGTCAACTAGACCTTTGAGTTCCCTGACCTGCTCAGGACTGATGTTTTTGGCCAGTTGGCGTCCTACCCATTGATCCATGGCGGCGCGCAGCTCAAAGATCTCGACCGCTTCATCGATGGGAATGTCGCGGACAAAAACCCCCCGGTTCTTTTCATTGCGAACCAGCCCCGCTTCCTCAAGCATGCGAAAGGCCTCACGCACAGGGCCGCGCGACACGCCCATTTTTTCGGCCAAAGTGGCCTCGATGAGCTTGCTGCCGGGCTCGTACTCGCCCACCAGAATGGCGCGCTCAATTTCCTGTTGCACCACTGTGGTGAGCGAACTGCTTTGAAGCAGCATGATGGTCGACTGAAGGACGGCATTCATGCCTTGGATTGAAGCATAAAATTGTTTATTGTCAACAATCTGCAATAAACAATTGACAAGATTGCAGGGGCAGCGTCAAATAAACGGGAATTGTTTTGACACACTTTGGCGAACCGGAAGGTCCAGAGTGGTCAGAACAGTGTCACGGCTTTGACACAAACGGCTCACACAATCGCCACTTTTACAAAGGACATGTATGCGCTTTGCTACTTCTACTTCCGGCTTCAAGTTTCTGGCTAAAGCCTTGGCTACTGCCGGCCTATTGATTTTGGCAGGCACTGCCTTCGCCCAAAAAACCCAGCTCCTGGTGTACACCGCGCTGGAAACAGACCAGCTCAAAGCGTACCAAGAAGGCTTTAACCGGGTTAATCCAGATATTGAAATCAAGTGGGTGCGCGACTCAACGGGCGTCATCACTGCCAAGCTGCTGGCCGAGAAATCAAACCCACAGGCAGATGCCGTGATGGGTGTGGCCGCATCCAGCCTAGCGCTGCTCGACAAACAGGGCATGCTGGAGCCCTATGCGCCCTTGAACCTAGACGCCATCATGATGAAGTACCGCGACCCTAAAAAAATCCCGGCTTGGGTTGGCATGGACGTATGGGGCGCAACAGTCTGCTTTAACACCGTCGAAGCACAGAAAAGAAATCTGCCAAAGCCTGAAACATGGAAAGACATGACCAAGCCCATCTACAAGGGCCAAATTGTCATGCCTAATCCTTCGTCCAGTGGCACGGGCTACTTTGACGTGACTGCTTGGCTAACTTTGTTTGGCGACGACAACGGCAAGGGCGGCGGCTGGAAGTTCATGGATGCTCTTCACGAAAACATTGCTCAGTACACCCACTCTGGCTCCAAGCCTTGCAATATGGCTTCGGCTGGGGAATTCGTCATGGGCATTTCTTTTGAGTACCGTGGCAATGCCAACAAGGCCAAGGGCGCGCCGATTGACTTGATCTTCCCAAAAGAAGGCCTAGGCTGGGACCTGGAGGCGTTTGCCATCCACAAAGGAACCAAAAAATTGGATGCCGCCAAGAAACTGGCCGACTGGGCAACCAGCAAAGACGCCATGATTTTGTACGGCAAAAACTTCGCGATTACCGCACAGCCTGGCTTGGCTTCGCCGCTTCCCAACATTCCTAAAGACTACGAAGCGCGTCTGGTGAAGATGGACTTCAATGTGGCCGCCGAAAACCGCGAACGCGTCTTGGCGGAGTGGACCAAGCGCTACAACAGCAAGACTGAAAAGCGGTAGCCACAAAGGCAGTAGCCCCCCTGTCTCGGTTCACTTCGTGTAACCAGAATCCCCCAAGGGAGACAACCGCTGTGGCCCGGCAAAGCCGGTTCCACGCCGTTACTTGGCAGTAAAACTTTCTGCGATGCGATGATGAACGATGAGTGACACATTTCTTGAACTGCGCCACATCCGAAAGGAATTTGGCGCTTTCACGGCGCTGCAAGACATCAATCTGGATATTCGCAAGGGCGAGTTTGTGTGTTTTCTCGGACCGTCGGGTTGCGGCAAGACGACGCTATTGCGGATCATCGCGGGGCTGGATGTTCAAACTGCTGGCGAGGTGCATCAAAACAGTGTGGACATCTCGCGCTTGCCGCCAGCGCTGCGTGACTACGGCATCGTTTTTCAGAGCTATGCACTTTTTCCTAATTTGAGCGTCGCAGACAACGTCGCCTATGGCCTGGTGAATCGCAAGACGCCAAAAGCTGAAGCCGCCAAACGTGTGACTGAACTGGTCAAGCTGGTGGGCTTGCCTGGCAGTGAAAATAAATACCCGAGCCAGCTTTCAGGCGGCCAGCAGCAGCGCATTGCCTTGGCACGCGCGCTAGCCACGTCACCTGGCTTGCTGCTGCTGGACGAACCCCTTTCGGCCCTTGATGCACTGGAGCGGGTACGGCTGCGGCAGGAAATTCGCGCATTGCAGCAAACATTAGGCGTGACAACCATCATGGTGACCCATGACCAGGAAGAAGCGCTCAGCGTCGCCGACCGGATCGTGGTGATGAACCATGGCGTGATTGAGCAAGTGGGCACGCCAATGGAAATTTACCGTGAGCCCGCGTCGCCCTTCGTGGCTGATTTCGTGGGTAAGGTCAATGTGCTGCCTGCACGCGTGACAAATGGTGAACTGTGCTTTGGCGAGCTCTGCTTGCCAGGCGACGGGGCTGACCGCGAGGTCAAGATTTACTTGCGACCAGAAGACGTCCTGGCCAGACCGATTGCGCACGGTGACAAACATGTATTCGACGCCACCCTCGAGAAAATTGAATTTCTCGGCTCGTTCTGCCATGTGCATGTCAGCTCACCCGCGCTGGGGGCGCACAAGCTGACCGTTTACTTATCGCTCAATTTCCTGTCTGAACAAGCCTTGCAGATCGGCTCCACTTTCAAACTCAAGTTGCTGCCCGAGCGCATCAAGGTTTTCTGATGCAAGCGGTTGTCGTGCGCCCTGCAGTCAAACAGCAGATACATTGGGTTGACCACCTAGGTCATCTGCTGCTTGCGCTGATTGCGCTGATACTGCTGGCATTTTTAGCTGCCCCTTTGCTGGCTATTTTGCAGCAGGCCTTGCAGGACAAAACCGGCCAGCTCATCTGGTTTGACAACTTTTTGGCCTACGCCCAAACCCCTGCGTTGCTTGAAAGCCTGTGGAACAGCATTTGGGTCTCCGGGCTGGTCACGTTAATTGCCGTGCCTCTGGCATTTGGTTTTGCGTATGCGCTGACCCGCTCCTGCATGCCCTACAAAGCGCTGTTTCGCGGCATCACGCTGATCCCACTTTTGGCACCCTCGCTGCTGTCGGCTATTTCACTGATTTACTGGTTTGGCAATCAGGGCGTTCTCAAGGGCTGGATGGTCGCTGTTGGCATCGATCAAATTTATGGCGCGCCAGGCATCGTGGTGGCTGAATGCTTTGCCGTGTTTCCGCACGCGTTGATGATTTTGGTCACCGCCTTGAGCCTGTCAGACGCGCGCCTGTATGAGGCAGCAGATGCCATGGGCACCAGCGCAACCCGTAAGTTTTTCACCATTACGTTGCCAGGCGCGAAATACGGTTTGATTTCTGCCGCGCTGGTGACTTTCACTTTGGTGATCACGGACTTTGGTATTCCGAAAGTCATAGGCGGCAATTTCAATGTCTTGGCAACCGACGTCTTCAAGCTCGTGATTGGCCAACAGGACTTTGCCAAAGGCGCTGTGGTGGCTATTTTGCTGTTGCTGCCCGCTGTGTTGACGTTTGCGGTCGATGGTTACGTGAGCAGGCGACAGACGGCCATGCTGACGGCCCGCGCTATCCCCTACCGACCCAAGCCCTCTCGCGGCTACGACGCGCTGATGACGGCCTATTGCTGCGTGATTGCCTTCTTGGTGCTGGCCATGCTGGGGATGGCTGTGTTTGCGTCATTTGCCAGTTTTTGGCCCTACAACCTCACACCCAGCCTGCGTCACTACACCATGGGTTTGGTCGATGCTGAGGTTGGCGCCGGTTTTATCAACAGTCTGAAGATGGCCGCCGGCACTGCGCTCTTCGGCACGGCTCTGGTTTTTTGTGGTGCCTACCTGTTGGAAAAGACCAAGGGCATGGACGGGCTGCGTGGCTTGGTGCGCATGCTGGCGATGCTGCCGATGGCCGTACCGGGGTTGGTGCTGGGCCTAGGCTATATTTTCTTTTTTAATGCACCTGAAAATCCACTGAACGGCCTGTATCACACGCTGACGCTGCTCACGCTTTGCACCATCGTCCACTTTTACACCACCGGGCACTTGACGGCTGTCACCGCGCTCAAGAGCCTGGATGGTGAGTTTGAATCGGTCAGTGCGTCGCTGAAAGTGCCGTTTTTCAAAACCTTTTGGCGCGTGACTCTGCCCATCTGTACGCCAGCGCTGATAGATATTGCAAGATACTTTTTCATCAATGCCATGACCACCATATCGGCGGTGGTCTTTCTGTACTCACCAGACACAAAAGTTGCATCGATCGCGATTTTGAACCTCGACGAGGCCGGTGAAATGGGCGCAGCGGCCGCGATGGCGGTGCTGATTGGTTTGGCATCGACGGTTGCGACGCTTTTGTTTATGCTGCTGGCATGGTGGGTCAACCGCAACACGCAACAGTGGCGAAAATGATGCCCCCACGGTCGCTCACTGCGTGTGGCTCCGTGGCTCCTGCTTAAAATTCAGCATGCACTTAATGGTTTTTCTAGGACGTTGATCTAAAAGTATATGGACAGAGACAAAATCCTTCTCACGCCCGGTCCCCTGACCACCACGCTGCGTACCAAACTCGCCATGCTCAAAGACTGGGGCTCATGGGATGCCGACTTCAATGCTGTCACGGCCAGTGTCCGCCACAGCCTGCTCAGCATCGTTCACGGCCATGACTCGCATGTGGTGGTGCCGCTTCAAGGCAGTGGAACGTTCAGCGTCGAGGCGGCAGTAGCTAGTGTTGTCCCGCAAGATGGCCATATCTTGGTGCTGGACAACGGCGCTTACTGCAAACGTGCAGCAAGGCTAGCTACGCTCATGGGCCGAAAATGCACCCTGAGGCCTTTTGATGAAGCGGCGCAGGTGTCACCTTCCGCAATGGCAAACAAACTTGCGCAAGATCGCAGCATCACGCATGTCGTTCTGATTCACTGCGAGACTGGCGCCGGTGTGCTGAACCCGCTGCAAGAGATTGCCGACGTTTGCAAGGCGCAAGGCAAGGGGCTGATTGTTGACGCGATGAGTTCTTTTGCCGCGCTAGACATCGACGCGCGCAAAGTTCAGTTTGATGCGCTGGTCGCTGCCAGTGGTAAGTGCCTAGAAGGCGTCCCCGGAATGGGCTTTGTGTTCATCCGTAAGGCTATCCTTGAAGGCTGCGCTGGCCGAAGCCAGTCCTTGGCGATGGACCTGTACGACCAGTATGCCTATATGGAAAAAACCACACAGTGGCGTTTTACGCCGCCCACGCACGTGGTGGTAGCGCTTGCAGAGGCGATAGCGCAATTTGAAGAAGAAGGTGGCCAACCCGCCCGTCTGGCGCGCTACACCAGCAACTACAACGCGTTGATTGAAGGTATGGCCAAATTAGGCTTCAAGCCTTTTTTGGATCCGGCTATTCAGGCGCCCATTATTGTGACGTTTCACGCCCCTGCCGACAGTCGTTACGACTTCAAGGCGTTCTATATGGCGGCGCGCGCGCGGGGCTTTGTCCTATACCCGGGTAAGCTCACACAGGTAGAAACTTTCAGGGTAGGCTGCATTGGGGCTATTGGCCCGTATGAAATGGCGCAAGCTGTGCAAGCGATCGCTGGCGCGCTGGCCGATATGGGCATCGAATCGGCTGTACCCGCGCTCAGCTAAAACTCAAGGACATACGTCGTGGCAAACAAAATCCATCCTGCTGTGGCGGCCATTAAAAACTCAGGGGCCGCCAAGGTCAAGGTCGCGGTGAGCGACATCGACGGGGTGTTGCGCGGCAAGTACCTGCACAAAGACAAATTTTTTGGCGCAGCTGAGCCTTACCCGGGAGGCGGTTTTGGCTTTTGCGATGTGGTACTGGGCTGGGACATGATGGACAGCTGCTATGACAACACCTCAGTGACAGGCTGGCAACACGGCTTTCCTGATGCACTGGCGCGACTTGACATGAATACCGCGCGTCATGTGCCCTGGGATGACGGCGTTCCGTTTTTTCTCGGCGAATTCGTCAATGCAGACGGCACACCACATGCTGTTTGTCCGCGTCAAACCCTCAAACGGGTCCTCAAGCGCGCTGAGAAAATGGGCTTCATGCCAATGACCGGCATGGAATTCGAGTGGTTTAATTTTCTTGAAACGCCGCAAAGCTGGGCCGCCAAAAAAGGCGTGGGGCCAGAGCAACTGACACCGGGCATGTTTGGCTATTCGCTGCTACGCATGAACCAGAACCGTGATTTTTTCAAAGCCATCATGGACGAGATGCTGGCCTTTGGCGTGCCGATCGAAGGCCTGCATACTGAAACCGGTCCGGGCGTTTATGAAGTCGCGATTGGCTTTAGCGAGGCACTTGAGCAGGCTGACCGTGCCATTTTGTTCAAAACGGGCTGTAAAGAAATCGCCTCGCGTTTTGGCATCATGCCCAGCTTTATGGCCAAACCCAACCAGCACTTGCCGGGTTGTAGCGGGCACATTCACCAGAGCCTGTCTGACGGTAAAACGAATCTGTTTTATGACGCCAAAAGCCCGCGCAAGATGAGCAAACTGTTCGAAAGCTACGTCGCCGGGCAGGTTGCGTGCATGATGGAATTTGGCCCCATGATCTGGCCCACCATCAACAGCTACAAGCGGCTGGTGGATGGCTTTTGGGCGCCTGTCAAACCGACTTGGGGCATTGACAACCGCACCGCTAGTTTCCGCGTGATAGCCGGTAGCCCCAAAGCCACACGGCTGGAAACACGCTGCCCCGGCGCAGACGTCAACCCCTACCTGGCGATGGCGGCAGTGATCGCTGCCGGGCTGGACGGTGTTGAGAAAGGCCTCAAGCTCACAGCACCGCCGATTACTGGCACCAACGGTGGCGCGGAGCACATTGCTAGAGCACCGCGCACGCTGATTGAAACCACGCGCATTTTTCAGCAGTCAGACATTGCCCGTGACTGGCTCGGCGACACCTTTGTTGACCACTTTGCAGCCACCCGCGACTGGGAATGGCGACAGTGGCTGGATGGTGTGACTGACTGGGAACTGAAGCGTTATTTTGAGATTATCTGAACTACAACCATCGTTATGACCGTCACAAATTTTTCCTTTCCGACAGCCATCAAGTTTGGCCCGGGTGCCCGCAAACTGGTAGCCGCACACCTCATTGAAGCGGGATGCAAGCGCCCATTGATCGTGACCGACAGGGCGCTGGGCGCTTTGCCTGTGCTGGCTGAATTTTTAACCCACCTCCAAGCGCTTGATGTTGCGGTGTTCTCGGGTGTGTTCGGCAATCCGACTTGTAGCCAAGTGATGGATGGAGCGGCCGCATACAAAGCACACAAGGCCGATTGCGTGATTGGCTTTGGCGGTGGCGCAGCGCTTGATGTGGCTAAGGTTGTAGGTATTGCTGCCACGCATGAGGGCGACATCCTGGAATACGTCTGGGACCACCCAAAGGTACGTCCGATCACGCATGAACTCCCCTACTTTGTTGCTTTGCCAACCACGTCGGGCACGGGTTCAGAAGTGGGCCGCTCCAGTGTGGTGAGCGAGAACGACACCCACCTCAAGCGTGTGGTGTTCAGCGCCAAAATTTTGGCCAAGGTGGTCTTTGCGGACCCGGAGCTCACGCTCGGCCTACCACCTCACATCACCGCTGCCACCGGCATGGACGCACTGACCCACAACATCGAAAGCTACTTGTCGCCCGCCTACCACCCGCTGTGTGACGGTATTGCCCTCGAAGGAACGCGTATTGCCGCTGCTGCCTTACTGACCGCGTACAAGGAGCCCGGCAACCTGAAAGCGCGAAGCGACATGATGATGGCATCCATGATGGGCGCGATTGCCTTTCAGAAAGACTTGGGAGCGGTGCATTCATGCGCCCATGCCCTGGGCGCAGTGTGCGACCTGCACCACGGCTTGGCCAATGCGTTGATGATTGATACCGTGCTGGCATGGAACTACTCTGCCGTGCCCGCCAAGTTTGACGAGCTGGCGCATGTGTGCGGTGTCGCAGGTGGTGGCACGGCGTTCGTCGGCTGGCTTCAAGCGCTCAAGCAAAGTCTTGGCATTGTCGGCCCGCTGTCAAAGCACGGCGTGACAGCAGAGCACCTGCCGCGACTGGTCGACATTGCAACGCTGGATATTTGTCATCAAACTAATCCACGCCCCTGCACTGCCCAAGATTTTGAAATGTTGTTCAAGGCCGCTTTATAGACATGCGCCGAAATGACTGACAAACCAAAAATTGGCATCAGCGCCTGCTTCATGCACCCCGACAAGAGCCGAGCCAGCTTTGCCTTTAAAACCCTGCAATACGTTGAGCAGTCCATGGCGCACTGGATCATGTCGGGCGGTGCGCTAGCTGTCATGGTGCCATCACCCATGGGCGGCACGTCACGTGGCAATGTTGACGTGAACGACTATGCCCAATGGCTGGATGGTCTGGTTCTGCACGGCGGCGCTGACGTTTGGCCCGGCAGCTATGGCGAAGAGCCCCTGCGCGATGCCTGGCAGGGCGACCGGATTCGCGACGAATATGAACAGGCGCTGGTTCATGCCTTTGTCAAAGCGGGCAAACCCGTGCTGGGCGTGTGCCGAGGCTTGCAACTGATCAACGTGGCCTTTGGCGGCACGCTTTACCAAGACATCGCCACGCAGTTGCCCGACTCCCGCTTGCACCGCCACGCAGAAACCTACGACAAGCACTTTCACACCCTTGAGATAGTGCCTAAAACACGTCTTGACGCCCTATTTAAAGGTGCAAACAGCTATAAAATTAATAGCATTCATCATCAAGGCATCAAGCAACTGGCAGCTGGCTTTGTGGCCGAAGCACATTGCCCTGAAGACGGCGTGATTGAAGCCATCCGGTCCACTGGGCCCAGCTACATTGCGGCGGTGCAGTGGCACCCAGAGTTTCACAGCATCGAGTTGGGCACGCTGGACGATGCACCTTTGCTGGCTGATTTTCTATCTGCCGCTGCCGCAGCCCGCTCTTTACCCACCACATCATCACAGTTATGACCCTGCTATCTGTTTACAACCCGGCCACTGGTCAATTGATCACCGAGCTTGCGCAAGACAGCGCCGTATCGGTCGCAGCCAAAGCAGGCCAAGCTCAAGCAGCACAAGCCGCTTGGGCAAAAGTCCCTTTAAGTGAACGCAAAGCATGCATCACGCGGTTTCGCTCAGGCATCAGCGCAGAGCTCGATACTTTGGCAGCCATCATGACCCGCGAGACCGGCAAGCCGATCAGCATGTCGCGCAATGAGCTCAATGGCTTGCTGGGGCGGATCGACTTTTTTCTGGCTGAAGTAGAGGCCTCTACGGCCAAGCAAACCGTCTATAACGAAGGCGGCATGACCGAACAGATTGAGCACATACCGCTTGGTGTGGTGGCCAATATTTCAGCTTGGAACTACCCTTGGTTTGTGGGCGGCAATGTATTTATCCCGGCATTGCTGACAGGGAATGCCGTGCTTTACAAGCCGTCTGAATATGCAGCCATGACAGGCCTGGCGATAGCGCGCTTGCTGCATGAAGCAGGTGTGCCTGAAGATGTTTTTGTACCTCTGGTCGGTGGCGGTGAAGTTGGCGCAGCCTTGCTGGCGCAGAAGATCGATGGTGTTTTTTTTACCGGCTCTTACGCGACCGGCGCGAAGATCGCACAAACCATGGCCCCCCGGCTGGTCAAGCTGCAGCTGGAGCTGGGCGGCAAAGACCCGACCTATGTTTGTAACGATGCCCATGTACAGAACGCAGCTGCGTCGCTGGCCGATGGGGCGATGTACAACACTGGGCAAAGCTGCTGCTCAGTGGAGCGTATTTACGTGCATGCGTCGATTCACGATGCCTTTGTGGCCGCCTTTGTCGACACCGTGAAGACCTTCAAAGTAGGCGACCCCATGATGGACGACACCTACGTCGGCGCTATCACCCGCGCACCGCAGCTTGATGTGCTGGATGCGCAAGTGGCAGACGCCACAGCCAAGGGCGCAAAGCTGCTGGCGGGCGGCCATCGCCTGCCTGGCCCCGGTAACTGGTATGCGCCCACCGTGTTTTCAAACGTCGATCACACCATGACCCTGATGCAGGAGGAAAGCTTTGGCCCCATCATTGGTATTCAGAAAGTATCTGGGGATGAAGAAGCCGTCAAGCTGATGAACGACACCCGCTACGGCCTGACGGCTGGCGTCTTCACGCCTGACGAGGCGCGTGCCAAGGCGCTGCTGGCTCAGGTCAACGCTGGCAGCGTTTACTGGAATTGCTGCGACCGGGTCAGCCCCCGCCTGCCGTGGAGCGGCCACGGTGATTCAGGCGTTGGCCTCACGCTGTCAAGCTACGGCATTCAAACATTTACCCGCCCCAAAGCTTGGCATTTACGCCAAGCACTATAATATTTATAGCTGCTTGCGCCCGAATCTATTGGGTTAAAAGCCTATTTGACGCCCTAAAACACCCAGTATTCGCCTGAAAAACATGAAAATCGACAAAAATACCGCCGTCACCCTGCAATTTAAAGTCACCGACCTGCAAGGCAAGTTGATCGAAGACGGCAAGGAGCCCAGCGTTTATTTGCACGGCGGCTACGGCAACACGCTGCCGAAAATTGAAGCCGCGCTGGAGGGTCAAACCAGCGGCTACCAGGTGACGTTGGAACTGCAAGCTGAAGACGCCTTTGGCCTGCGCGATGACAACCTGCTGCGCAGCCTGCCCAAAAAGCAGTTCCCGCCCGGCGTCAAAGTTGGCGGCCAGCTCGAAGGCCGTGGCGATGATGGCCACATGATGGTTTTCAATGTCATGAAGATCAAGGGCGACACCGTGTTGCTCGACGGTAACCATCCGCTGGCTGGCAAAGCCCTGCGTTTTCAGATCAAGGTCATCAGCGTACGCGACGCAACTGAGGAAGAAATCGCCCATCAGCATGTGCATGGTGAGCATGGGCATCACCATTAATCTGAACTGAGTGCTACAAATTACATAGCTTTTTGCGCCCGTATTCCGTGGGCTAGTAGCCTTTTTTTCATGGTTAAAACGTCTCTGTCCTTGCTCAGCAGCAAGCACTGGTGCTGTATCGCTAGGTCAATGAACATCTGATCATCGGCATCGCTGCAGGTCACACTCGCTTTGGGCGCAGCATCAACCAGACGGGCGTGTTGGTCAAACCTGGCGAGCACGTCGTCTGCAGCCAACTTGTAAAACGCCAGCCGTGCTGCGATTTTTGGATAGGCCAGTACCCTGGCCAGCTCGTCACGCATGGGCTGTGTCGCTAGCCAGTCAAGCTCCTTGTTGGTAAATCCGAGGCGCAGGCGTTCAGCGGCTGGGTCGTTGAAGACAAAGACGTCCAAGACGATGTTGGTATCCAAGACGATGGTTTGGACTGTCACGCGCCCGATTTCCCGCGCGCCGATCCGGCGACCATGTCAAACCGGAACAAACGGCATTCAATCGGGCCGTTCCACATCGGCACACGGCGTGATTCTTTCAGGCGCATTTTGCTGGGGAGTTTGAGGTCTGGCGTCAGCACATGGGCGGTCCAGCCAGCGTAATTTTTCTTCCAGTGGGTGGCGAGCCTGGGGAAGAAGTCGCTGGCGTCCTCGCCACTGTCGGTTTGCGCCAGTTCACGCCCCCGGGCTTGTTCAGGCATAAGGCTGGCGTTACTTGCTAGGGCGGGTTGGCCAAACTCGTCAATCGCCTGACCCTGAAACTGGGCCCGTTTTGGCGCAGCGGCTGCACCCGCCACATCAATCCGCTCGCCGTAGGGCGGGTTGACCAGCATCACGCCGGTAGCTACAGGTGGCATGCGCTCCAGCGCATCGCCACCCCGGAACTGCACGGCGCCTGCCACACCAGCACGCTCGGCATTGCGCTCGGCAAAATCAACCATCCTGAAAGACACGTCGCTGCCAAACACCTCAGCGGTTGGCTCAGTGATCATGGCTTCAGCTTGGTCTAGCAGACCTTCCCAGACATGCGCCTGAAACGGCAAATACTTTTGAAAGGCAAACTTGCGGTTGATGCCTGGTACGATGTTGCAGGCGATTTGCGCCGCTTCAATGGCAATCGTGCCGGAGCCGCAGCACGGGTCATACAGCGCTACGCCCTGATTCGCCAAACCGTTCTCACCGCTCCACCCACTGGCGGCCAACATCGCAGCAGCTAGGGTCTCCTTGAGTGGTGCATCACCCACGTCTTCACGCCAACCGCGTTTGAACAGCGGCTCGCCTGACGTGTCGATGTACACCGTGACGGTATCTACCGTCAGGTGGACATACACCCGTACATCCGGCCAGCGGGTGTCCACATCGGGGCGCACATCGTACTTGTCCCTGAACCGATCAGCAATCGCGTCCTTGATTTTGAGTGCCGCGAAATTCAAGCTGGTCAACGGGCTGTGCTGGGCCGTGATCTCCACCTTGAAGGTTTGCTTAGGCGTAAACCAAATTTCCCAGGCCACGTTGGCTGCGGCGTTGTACAGGTCCTGCTCGCTGCGGTACTGGTTGTGCGCCAATTCAATCAACACCCGCTGGGCTAGGCGGCTGTGCAAATTAAGCTGCAGGGCATCCCGCCATGAGCCCGCTAACTGCACGCCCGCGCGCCAGGCTTTAGGCACAGTGCCCGTGATGCGCTGGACTTCGGTGGCCAGCAGCGCCTCAACACCCGCCGCGCAAGGTAAAAATAGTTGGAGTTGATTCATAGAGACTTGCGTAAATTGGCTGGCGCGATACGCAGCGCCTCTCGGTATTTGGCTACCGTGCGGCGCGCGCATTCAATGCCTTGTTCTTTGAGCATTTCAGAAATCTGGTTGTCGCTCAGCGGCTTTTTCAAGTTTTCGCTGGCGACGAATTGTTTGATCAGCGCCCGAACGGCGGTACTTGATGCGTTACCGCCCGTCTCAGTGCCCAGTGCAGAGCCAAAAAAGTATTTCAGCTCAAAAGTACCGAAAGGCGTGTTCATGTATTTAGCCGTCGTGACGCGCGAGATGGTGGACTCATGCAAACCCAGCTCGTCGGCAATTTCGCGCAGCACCAACGGCCGCATGGCTAACTCGCCATGGGTAAAAAAATTCTTCTGCCGCTCGACGATGGCGGTGCTGACCCGCAAGATGGTGTCAAAGCGCTGCTGAATGTTTTTGATAAACCAGCGTGCTTCTTGTAGGCGTTGCTGCATGGCTTGCCCGCTTGCGCCCTTGTGTTGCTTCATGGCGTTGGCGTAAATGTCGTGCACTTTCAGTCGCGGCATCACGTCACTGTTGAGCGTGACCTTAAAGCCCCGCCCAACCTTGACCACCATGACATCAGGGATCACCACATTGCGTTCAACATTGGCAAAACGTCTGCCAGGCTTGGGGTCGAGCCGGCCGATCACGCCGATAGCCGTTTTGATCACACTCTCGGTGAACCCGCACAGCTGGGACAAGCGCTTGACATCGCGCTTGGCCAGCAATTCCATGGGCTGTTGGCACATGGCCATGGCGGCGCGCGTCGCTTCACAATCTTTGCAGTCGAGCAATTGCAGCGACAGGCACTCGGCCATGTTGCGGGCGCCCACGCCGGCAGGCTCCATGTGGTGCAACAGCTTCAGGGCGATGGCAAAGTGTTGTTCCAGCTCCTCGGTTTGGGCCAAGTCACCCCCGGCCAGGCCAGCCGCCAGCGAAGTCAAGCTGTCCTCCAGATAGCCATCGTCATTGAGCGATTCAATCAAAAAATGCAGCGCAGCGCGGTCAATATCTGACAGCCGCAGCCCCAGCGATTGGTGGTGCAAGTGCGCTTGCAGGCTGACATGCTCACCGGCCAGGTCAGACGCCTCGGTGTCACTGTCATCAATGTTGTTTTTACGCGCGCCAGCGTCGTTGCCCCACTCGCCGTCGTCAGGGGCTGACTCGACCGTACCGTCGCCCTCCCAGCTCTCTTCTAGCTTCGCCTCGGTTGAGTCCTCCGAGGTCTTTTCTAGCGTATTTTGAGTATCGTTTGACGCTGTAGCGCCAGTTTCATCGGTGCGAGCAGCTATAGATTCAGGAGCAACTTCAAATTCCTGAACGTCCAGACTGACAGGCGCGTCGGTTTGCTCCAGGCCGAACTCTTCACGCGGCGCTGCGTCCTCATTGACTTCTAGAAAAGGGTTTTCGTCGAGCATTTGCTCGACCTCCTGGCTCAGCTCAAGTGTAGACAGCTGGAGCAGGCGAATGGACTGCTGCAACTGCGGCGTGAGCGCCAAATGCTGCGAAAACCGTAACGAAAGACCCTGCTTCATGAGGGCAACTACATTCGAAAGTGTTCGCCCAAATATACGCGGCGTACATCGGCATTGTTCACAATTTCTGAAGGCGTTCCCTTGGCCAGCACATGGCCATCGCTGATGATGTACGCGTGGTCGCAAATGCCCAGGGTTTCCCGCACGTTGTGGTCGGTGATCAACACACCAATGCCGCGCGACTTTAAAAAGCCGATGATGCGTTGAATCTCGATCACGGCAATCGGGTCGATGCCGGCAAACGGTTCGTCGAGAAGAATAAAACGTGGCTGAGTGGCCAGCGCCCGCGCTATCTCCACACGCCGGCGTTCACCGCCCGACAGCGACAGCGCTGAAGAGTCCCGCAAGTGGTCCACCCGCAAGTCTTTGAGGAGTGCATCCAGACGCTGGGCAATCACATCCTTGCCAAGCGGCTTTCCAGCTTCGTCCAATTGCAGCTCTAGCACGGCACGGACGTTTTCCTCGACGTTGAGTTTGCGAAAAATCGACGCTTCTTGGGGAAGGTAGCTCAGGCCCAGACGTGCGCGGCGATGTATCGGCATGTGCTCAACTGAATTGCCGTCAATCGTGATTTCGCCGGCATCGGCGCGCACTAGGCCGACGATCATGTAAAAAGAGGTGGTTTTGCCCGCGCCGTTTGGCCCGAGCAAGCCGACAACTTCTCCGCTCTCCACGGCCAACGAAACGTCCTGCACCACCCTGCGGCTACCGTATGATTTTTGCAAACCACTGACAACCAATCGGCTGACAGGCGCGTCGTTGGGCGGCGCGTCCGGCTCTAGCGTGAAGGGCTCGCTCATCCCATCGTTTTGTGAATCACCCATTGCCATCCTGGTTACTTTTTGTCCACACCCAGCGCCGGGCTGGGGCGCAGCGCGGCGGGCGCAGCTGGAGCCGGTACCTGCCCGCCCGCTGCTGATGCCGCCACGCGTGGCGACAAAAGCGCCCGGATGCGGCCACTCGGGTTGGTGGCCGTGCGATTTTGCGAACCGCCATCAACTGTGAACACATCGGTCTTGTTGTCATAGTTAATTTGCGAGCCCGTGGTTTCGTCTGCCAACACAGCGCCCCTGTAGCGACGCAACACCGCGCTGCGGATGAACTTGACCACATCCTGGCGGCTGTCATACTCAATCCGCTCGCCCTCACCTTCAATGAACTCATCCAGCCCATCACGTTTTTTGCGGTAGTAGGCGAGCTTGCCCGGGGCAGCTACGACGATGGCCTGCTGGTAGCCTTCGGGATCTTGGCTCACATCCACCCTGTCGCCCCGAATAATGGTGCTACCTTTGGTTATCACCACATTACCGGTAAAAACGCTGGTTTGCTTGAGGTCGTCGTAGCGCAGGGCATCTGCCTCGGCATTCATCGGCTTGTCGCGGTCGGCGTTTTCAGCCAATGCCGGGCCGAGGCCGAGCGCGACGAGAAGGAAAACTGAAAACAGAGGTTTTTTCATAAAGGCACGAATCTTGCTGCTTGATTGAAAGCATTGTAGCCATGCGGACCTTGGCTGACGTCCATCAGCATTTTCTTTGCGCGGACTTTGCACATTAAAAAACCCGCCAGAAGGCGGGTTTTTGCGGCACCGCAGCAAACGTCACGGTGCCTTGGCGGGCGCTGGTTTTGCCTGGGATGCCTTAACAGCGGGCTTGGGGGCAGGTCTTGCAGCCGGTGGAGCAGCCGGCATTGAAGCGCGCACCAAGCCCGTCAAATAGTCGGTCACTACCAAGGCGCGTTCCATGGTCTGTGCCACTGAACCTGATGTGTAATATTTGCCAGCCACCCCCAAGGCGGGCACGCCATCGACTTTGTAGGCGTCTTGCAACAAGGTGGCTTTGCGGGTCTTGGTAGCCACCGGAAAGGAGTTGTAAGCCTCGGTGAATTTAGCTTTGTCAATGCCCTGCTTTTCGATCCAGTCGGCTATCTGAGGCATCGTGTTCAGCGCCTGCTTCTCGACGTGAATGGCATAGAACACCTTTTTGTGCAGCTCTTCAACCTTGTTCATGGCTTCAAGCACAAAGTACAAGCGTTGTTGTGGCTCGAAATCGGGCCTAAAAGCAACTGGGGCGCGCCGCAAAACCACATCTTTTGGCACCTTCTTGGCCCATTCTTCAAGCTGCGGTTCAAACCTGTTGCAATGCGGGCAGCTGTACCAGAAGAACTCAACCACCTCAATCTTGCCGGGGGCCTCGGTAGGGGCGGGTTTGTCCAGTATGAGGAAATCAACACCCTCCCTTGGCGGCTGGCCTTGGGCCTGGGCTGCAGTCGCCAAAGCCAGCGTGGCGGCAGTGATTGAAAACTCGCGTCGTTGCATTTGTTGTACTCCAAAAATTCCATGAAACAGTTTAATCAGCTGATAGATGGAGCAGCCAGACCATGAAAAAGTTCAGCGCTGAACCCGAACCAAGGCAGTTTCAATCGACTGGCTGTCGAGTTTTTCCTTGGTTTTGTCCGCATCTTCTTTTTTGTCAAAAGGCCCTAAACGGACCCGAAACACGGTTCGGCCCGACTGCTCACGCTCGGTGACTTTGGCCTGAAAGCCTATCAATGAGAGCTTGGCGCGCTGCTGCTCAGCGTCTTCAGGGGTGCGAAAAGCGCCGACCTGAATGAAGTAGCTGAACGGGTCAACGCCTCCTGCGGCCGCGGTGGCGTCTGGTTTGGCGTCTGGTTTGGAATCCGGTTTGGAGGCTGGCTTTGCCTCTGATTTGGCTTTGGCCAGGTCACCCAGCGGATCAGCCGATATTTTAGGTTTGCCAGTTGCACCTGTGGCGTCTGCCGCGGAGGGTGGTGCTGCGGTCACCGTACCAACCGGGCCAGATGCTGCCGGCGCTGGTTTGGCGGGATTTTTACCCGCTAACGGCACGTTGGGGTCCCAGTCCTTGTTCTTCTTGGCTTCAGCCGCATCGGTTTCTGCGCTGCGAGGCTGGTTTTTATTCAAAAAAGGCACCGGCACCTTTGTCACGTACACCGCCACCGCCAGCGCCGCGCCCAGACCGACCAGCGCGCCAATGATCAAACCCAACAGAGTGTTGCCGCGCTGCTGTTTTTGGGAAAGCAGTTGTATTTGCATAGTCATTCGCACCCTTCTCATTACATTTTGCGCGGGGCACTCACGCCCAACACGGCCAAGCCATTGTGCAACACCTGCGCTGTGGCGGCCACCAGGCCCAAGCGCGCCAATTTGACCGCCTCATCATCCACCAAAATGCGTTCGGCGTCGTAGTAGCTGTGGTAGCAGGCTGCGAGCTCACGCAGGTAAAACGCCACATCGTGCGGCGCAAAGCCGCTGGCAGCATGGGTCAACATGTCGGGATACTTGGCAATCAGGAGCATCAGCGCCTGCGCTTGCGGGCTTACGAGAGGTGACAAATCGACTTCTTTGAGCACAGCTTCATCACCGCCCCAAGCCGCGAGCACAGAGCAAATCCGTGCATGTGCGTATTGCACGTAGTACACCGGGTTCTCGTTATTCTTGGCCAGCGCCAAGTCAATATCAAAGATGTACTCGGTGTCTGGCTTACGGCTAAGCAGGAAAAAACGCACCGCGTCCGCGCTGGTCCACTCAATCAAATCGCGCAGCGTCACATAGCTGCCGGCGCGCTTTGAAATTTTCACTTCTTCGCCATGTCGCATCACCCGCACCATGGTGTGCAGCACGTAGTCCGGATAGCCTTGTGGCACGCCCGCATTGGCAGCTTGCAGGCCCGCACGGACCCTGGCGATGGTGCCATGGTGGTCCATGCCCTGAATATTGATGGCGCGACTGTAGCCGCGCTCCCACTTGGCCAAGTGATAAGCAACGTCCGGCACGAAGTAGGTGTAGCTGCCGTCGCTTTTTCGCATCACCCGGTCTTTGTCGTCGCCGTAGTCGGTTGACTTGAGCCACAGCGCACCGTCTTGCTCATAGGTCTTGCCCGCGCTTTTGAGCTTGGCCACAGCTGCATCGACCCGACCCGAGCTGTACAAACTTGACTCTAAATAATAATTGTCAAAGCGCACCGAAAAGGCTTTCAAGTCCAGATCCTGCTCACGGCGTAAATACGCTACGGCAAACTGCCGGACAGACTCGATATCTTCAATATCACCCGATGCGGTATAGGTACGGTCGTCAGACGTGACGGTTTTCCGAGCCAAGAAATCAGCAGCAATTTCGGCAATGTAATCGCCGTTGTAGGCCACCTCAGGCCATGCTGCATCGCCCGGCTGGACACCTTTGGCGCGGGCCTGCGTGCTGGTTGCCAGCGTGTGAATTTGCACCCCCGCATCGTTGTAATAGAACTCGCGGTAAACCTGCTTGCCCTGGGTGGCGAACAAGTTACAAATCGCATCGCCCAGTGCAGCCTGCCGGCCATGGCCAACGTGCAGCGGCCCGGTAGGGTTGGCCGACACAAACTCAACGACGACGGCCTGGTCAGCCATTTGCGGCTTCACGCCGTACCGCGCGCCAGCTTGCAACACCTCGCGCACCGTCTCCTGCTTGGCCTCGGGCTTGAGGCGGATATTGATAAAACCCGGCCCAGCAATGTCAATATCTTGCACCCAACGCGAAAAAGCGGGTTGCGTCAACAAATTTTCACGCAATGCCTGCGCGACTTGCCGCGGATTTTGACTCAATCCTTTGGCCAGTTGCATGGCCGCTGTACAGGCAAAGTCCCCATGCGCCGATACTTTGGGAGACTCAAATGCGGCTTTCTCGCCGGCACCAGGAGACAGTTGTTCAAGCCCGGTGGCAAGGGCCGCGAGCAGGTCATTTTTAATCGAAAGCATGACCTGATTTTACGGTTACTGCAACCGCCGCTGGACCAGCTAACCAACCCAACGGTGTTTTGTGCTTTCAGGCGGTCCAGAAATCAGGCATTTGACCCACACCCGCTGCGGCCACTCGCCTACGCAGCGCGCCCGGCAAAAGTCCTACAACAACGCATGTCGAAATAAAAAGGGGTTTTGCCATGCCGCTTGTCCATCCCGGCTGAGCGGTTTTTTCCAACCCACCGTTAACTTAACTATCAGGAAACTCCATGAAACACACCATCATTTTCCCGGCAGCGTTGCTGGCACTTGCAACCTTGACACTGGCCGCCTGCGATCGGCCCACGGTTGTCACCCCGCCTGCTGTCGTGACCGTACCTGGCCCCGCTGGCCCAACGGGCGCAACCGGGAACACCGGAAACACAGGTAGCACAGGCGACACCGGCAGTACGGGCAGTACGGGCGCTACCGGTGACACCGGCAACACTGGCTCGCAAGGCCAACGCGGCGCAACCGGCGGCGATACCGTCGTCATCATGCCTGCTACTCCAGCTTCGCGTTAAGTTCGGACTGGTTCAGTGAGCGCTGCTTGAAAGCGCTCACTGGGCAGCATCTGCCTTAACAACGCAAGAGTGTTCCATCGCTGCAACCTGCTCGGCGGAGTAACCCACCTCCATCAGCAGAGCGTGCGTATGCTCACCCAAGCGCGGCGGGCTCAGGCGAATACTTGGGCGCTCGCCCCCCAAGGTGATGGGCAAGAGCGGCGCATGGGTGGCTCTGCCGTCTGGCAGCGTCATGGGGGCCAAACCTCCAGTCGCCAGCAAATGCGGGTCATCAAATAGATCTTCGGGTTTCGTAATGAGCGCAAAGGGCAGGCCATTTTCTTCAAACACCGCGCCCAGCTCTTGCGCACTGTGCCGCGCCATACGATTGCGGAGCAGCGGAATCATCCATTCGCGCGCGCGAACACGGTCATTGTTGGTGACCAGCCGTGTGTCCGCTAGCAAATCGGGCAAATCAAATGCCTTGCAAAACGCCACCCACTGGCTGTCGCTGACCACGGCTAAAAATATCTGTTCATCACCCTTGACCGAAAAAACGTCATACACCGCCCAAGCGGAAATACGGCTGGGCATGGGCGCAGCGGCTTGGCCTGTCACGGCAAACTGCATCATGTGCTGAGCCATGAGGAATACGTTGTTTTCGAACAGGCCCGACTGTACTTCCTGGCCTTTGCCAGTGACGGCCCGTTGTGCCAGGGCCGCCATGGCACCCATTGCACCAAACATGCCGCCCATGATGTCGTTGACGCTGCTGCCGGCGCGCAAGGGGTCGCCAGGCCTGCCCGTCATGTAAGCCATACCGCCCATCATTTGCACCACTTCATCGAGCGCTGTTCGGTGGTCATAAGGGCCCGGCAAAAAGCCTTTGTGACTGACGTAGATCAGCCGCTCGTTAAGCCTGGACAAAGTGGCGTAGTCAAGGCCGAGCCGAGCCATCGTGCCAGACTTGAAGTTTTCAATGACGATGTCGGCGGTGGCGATTAATTTGTGAGCGGCTTCCAGACCGCCGGGGGCGTGCAAATCAAGCGCAATGCTTTTCTTGTTGCGATTAAACATCGCAAAAAAACCTGCGCCAGAACCCAGTAGATGCCGCGTATTGTCACCGGCCAAGGGCTCGATTTTGATCACTTCAGCCCCCAGATCAGCCAGCACCATGCCGCAAGTCGGGCCCATCACCATATGGGTAAATTCAATGACGCGAATTCCTGCAAAAGGCAGCCGGGCGGGGGTGGTCTCGGGCGATATTGACACCGGCGGATGTGAGCTCATAGACGAAGCTTACCAAGCACCACGGCGCATCGAATAAAGTAACCCCTTTGGGATTAATTGACATTGATTGATTTTTGACCTTTTTGGAGATTCTTGATGAACGCCCCCGCCTCGACGAAACCAGCCATGACCCCTGTCCACCGCCTGCAAGTGGCCAGCAACCTGCTCCAGTTCATTGACACCCAAGTACTGCCTGGCACGGGGGTCACAGCTACCGATTTTTGGAAGGGTTTTGATGCCATCGTCTGCGACCTGGCCCCCAAAAACATCGCCTTGCTGGCCGAACGTGACCGTCTGCAAACCGAGCTGGACACCTGGCACAAAGCCCATCCAGGCCCCATCAGTGACATGAAGGCGTATCGCGGTTTTCTTCAAAACATCGGTTACCTGGTCCCCTCACCCAAGAATGTCAGCGTCACTACAGACAACGTCGATGCCGAGCTGGCGCTTCAAGCCGGGCCCCAGTTGGTGGTGCCGATTCTGAACGCCCGCTATGCACTGAATGCCGCCAACGCGCGCTGGGGTTCGCTGTACGACGCCCTTTATGGCACGGACGTGATTGCTGAAACCGCAGGCTTGGAGAAGGGCACCGGCTACAACCCAGCGCGCGGCGCCAAGGTCATCGCCTATGCACGCAGTGTGCTCGACCAGGCTGCGCCACTGGCCAAGGGCTCACACAAAGACGCTGCGCTTTACAGCGTGGCTGGCGGCAAACTGGTTGTCAAGCTGAATGACGGCACGGCCACCGGGTTGAAGGACCCGTCGATTTTCGCGGGCTACCAAGGCGCGCCTGACGCACCTTCGTCCATTTTGCTGAAGCACAACGGCAACCACATCGACATCCGCATTGACCGCAGCACGGTGATTGGCAAAGACGATGCAGCTGGCATCAGCGACCTGGTGGTTGAAGCTGCCCTGTCCACCATCCTGGACCTGGAAGACTCTGTGGCCGTGGTGGATGCTGACGACAAGGTGGTCGCTTATTCCAACTGGCTAGGCATCATGCAGGGCACCTTGACCGAAAAAGTCCAAAAGGGCGGCAAAACCTTTACCCGCGGCCTGAACCCTGACCGCGAATACACCAGCCCTGAGGGCGGCAAACTGGCGCTGCACGGCCGCTCGCTCATGTTTTTGCGCAATGTTGGCCATCTGATGACCAACCCTGCCGTCCTTTATACCTCCGAAGGCGGGACTCTCAAGGAAATCCCGGAAGGCATTCTCGATGCGATGGTCACCACAGCCATTGCCATCCATGACCTCAAGCGCAAAGACTTGGCCGGTATCAAGAACTCCCGCCGGGGCTCCATCTATATCGTCAAGCCCAAAATGCATGGCCCCCTAGAAGTCGCATTTGCTGCCGAGCTGTTTAGCCGGGTTGAGGCGGTGCTGGGCTTGAGCGAAAACACCGTCAAGCTGGGCATCATGGACGAGGAGCGCCGCACCAGCGTCAACCTCAAGGCCTGTATCGCCGCGGCAGCATCGCGCGTCGCCTTCATCAACACCGGCTTTCTTGACCGCACCGGCGACGAAATGCACACCGCCATGCATTCAGGCGCGATGATGCGCAAACCGAGGATGAAGAACTCCCAGTGGCTGCGCGCTTATGAGATGAGCAACGTCCAGATCGGCTTGGCTTGCGGGCTGCGTGGCCGCGCCCAGATCGGCAAAGGCATGTGGGCCATGCCGGACCTGATGGCCGACATGATGAAGCAGAAAATCGAGCATCCGCAGGCCGGCGCCAACACCGCGTGGGTGCCGTCCCCGACCGCTGCCACACTGCATGCGCTGCACTACCACCAGGTGGACGTAGCGGCACTGCAAAAGAGCATGGAAACCTTCGTCAACGAGAAGAAGTCGCTGGCGAAGGAAGAAAACCTGCTGGACGCCATCCTTCAGATCCCGACAGCGCTGATGCCTTTCTGGACCGAAGCCGAAATCCAGGCCGAGCTCGACAACAACGCCCAGGGCATTTTGGGCTACGTGGTGCGCTGGATCGACCAAGGCGTGGGCTGCAGCAAGGTGCCAGACATCCACAACGTCGGCCTGATGGAAGACCGCGCCACCCTGCGCATCAGCAGTCAGCACATGGCCAATTGGCTGCTGCACGGCGTCGTGACCAAAGCCCAAATTACCGAGACCTTTGAGCGCATGGCGGCAGTTGTCGACGGACAGAACGCAGGCGACGCCCTTTACAAACCGATGGCAGGCCACTTTGACACGTCGATGGCGTACAAGGCTGCTTGTGATCTGGTGTTCAAGGGTCTGGAGCAGCCTAGCGGCTATACCGAGCCCCTGTTGCATGCCTGGCGGCTAAAAGTGAAGGCAGGGGTTTGAGTTGAATTTCATGCTGGCTTTGGTCCGGCTTCCGGAATCATTTGCCCATCAATACCTTTACTTGTCCGAAAACAATTGCTTGTCTCCTTGTTTTCTGACAGATTGTGGAGCTTGCCAACTTAAATCTAGGTCAGTCTGGAGTTGATTTTTTCAAATAGAACATCAAACTCCTTGAGCAGGTGCGAAGGAAGTGTGTCTGGCTTCAGATTCAGGCGCTCCAAGAAAGCTGTTATCGAAAAAGTTGCAGCCAAATTGCTCTTTTGATTTTCTTCAAAATCTGCAAAAATTTGGCTGAACGAATACGTTTTACTTTTGACAACTTCAGTCAACATGTCTAGTTCTTGCAGACTCACCAACCAGGTTTTTGAATCGTTGTCTTCGCCACTCAAGAGCAATTCAGCGCTCGAAAGCCAGAGATCGTTACTCGTCACAACAATTCGATAGAAATTTTTATCTCGATACTGTGGCAACAAACGCAGGCTCTTCTCCGTATCAGCCAGCTGACTTTTAGCTTTAACAATAGTTGCTTTGAGGCGAGAAGCCAACTCTAAAGGATCTCGACTTGCAGGTACAGCCTGTGACAGTCCTTTATTTTTGACTTCAAAAAGCACCACCCCTCGCGGCTCATCAACCAGAAAATCCGAGACTTGACCAACAGTTATAAGTTTTTTAAGTTCTGCCTCCTTGATAAAGGCAAGCTGCCCGCGGCATAAGGTTTCAGCAACATAGGTTTCCACCAACTTGTCAAAGTCCTGTCGCAAATCATTTCTATTTGATTCTGCAATCCAATCTGCGATGAGCGCTTGAAAATGTCGACGAAGTGTTTGTGGTCCAAGTGGTACAGCTGCGCCCCTATGCCAGATACATGGAATCTTGTAAAAGTAAGTTGGTTGAAACCACTCGTCAACTTGAATCGTCCTCGCTCTGCATAGTTCCTGAAAATCTTCCACTCGCTGCGTTATAGACTTAAGAAATTTGATCTGCGTCTCTTCAGAGAAAGCGCCTTCTAAATCAGATATGAATTTTTCATTGAACCAAGGCTTGGCTGTTGTCGAGTGACTCCAGTACAAGAGAGCAACCTCAAAGTAGTCCTCGATTGGCATTCCAGCCTTTGCGTTTAAAAACTCACGCAGATTGCTGTTAGCTGGTAATTTCTTGAGCAGGTGAATTTGTAAGCCGTAAGCGTGCGAATCGAGAGTCTGCTGATACGGGGCTTGCGGCAACATCGCCTGTCGAACGAAAAGTCCCAACTGCTTGATTGGTTGCCCTTTTCCATACCCTTTGTCTGCGGCATTCCATGCCAAATCTATCAGTCGCTTAAGGTCTTGCTCGCCAGCGATTTTTGCACCGTATTCATACGTTTTGTCTGCAAATAGCCAAATGGCCAATCGCTCAACTACCCAAGGCAACCGTTTCAAATCCTTTTCTCGGCTGCGTGTAGATGGGGCGTTCAAGTAAACCAGCATCACATCAAGTAACGACTGATAGTCGTAGCGACGCATTTGATTTCTGATCGGCTTAATTGACTCTGCATACATAGCGTCAAGCGGACGCTTTCCTATCTGCATCGGATTTCTGCGCAAGACATCTTAGAAATCCTTGCAGAATTTGACTTCGGTTCAACAGTTGGGACAAGTGATGGTCGGTGAGTCATAACTTTTCCTTTCCACCCAGTAGACCACTTGCTTCGCGCTCATTCAAGGTCAACTTTGGCGTGGCATGTTTGATACGCTTTTCCACTTCCTTAATATGTTCGGCGGGCGTGATGTTTTCAGGCAGCGTCCCTCCAATGCGTTTGATGGCATCGCGCACTTCTTTGCCAACTTGCTCATGCGTCTGGATGGCCTGCGCCTGACCACTGACACCGCGGGCCAGCTTGTCTCTGGCCTGTGTCATTCGAAACTGGTTTGCCGCAAGTTCGGTCGCGTTCATGCGGTCGAGCAAATTGTCTTTGTCGGGAATCGCTTTGCGTAATTTGAGGGCGTCACGACCTAAACCGCCATAGAGGCCTTTGTAGCCGGCGTCATGAAAAACGCCAAACATCTTGCTTTGCACGCCTGCGTCTTGCGCCGCGCCAGACAAGGCCTTGAATTCCACAGCCGCTTGTTTGCGCAGCTCAACGCGCTCGGTATCGGCCGCGGCCTGGTCGCTCAATTCTTGGCGTCGTGCCTGCACTGCAAAGTACTGCTGGGCTTGGGCAATTTCGGGTTTTCGTGGGTCACCGTTTTGTGCGATGAGGTAACAGGCGAAGCGAGAGAGGTGGTAGTCCTCAACAGACCTCTTGCTGCCAGAGCCCAGATCGACCATTTTGCCGGCACCGGCAAAATGGTTTTCAGGCTTATTGCCAGATGTCTCGCATGAAGTCATGGCCCGCTCGATGGCTTGCGCAAACCGACGCCATTGGGTGTACCCGAGCAGCGGCTGCAAGTCGCGAGCACGCCAGTATTCGGCGTTGTGTTCGTTAGTTTGCCGCTGTGACTCAAATCCTTGGGTAACTATTGCTGCTGGTTCAGTATTCACTTTGACCCCCTATTGAATATTTGCGACTCATTATGAGCGAAATACTGATTTAAAACACAGGTATTTCCGTTTTCTATTGGGTGGGGTTTAAGTGGTTTAGACAAGCCGATGGCAGCGCGAATAAATTGGCGAACAACAAATGAGTTGTAAACGGATTCTGTTCTGCGATTCAGTGTGCAAGCACCCTCTTCGTACAATGCCAAAAGCGCACTTGTCCCACGCAACGCCGCATCGCTCCGATGCAAAATCTGGCCATGACCACCAAAACCAACTTCTCGTTTGAACTTTTCTACGCGGAGCGCACCGCCATCACGACCGAGCAGCGCAACGAGGTCATGCGTAAGCTTGAATCGTCTTTGAACACGGCGTTCAAGGCCAATGACGACGCGGCGGTTGTGACCGTTACCGACAGTCAAAAGGGCAGCTACAACAAAATTGTTGAGCTGATGACGACCCAGACAGACGCTCAGATAGACGAAACGCTCAAACAGTTTTGCCAACAAACGGGCTTAACAGTCACTGCGCTGGAATAACCGGTCATAAGCTGACCGTGTGGCAGTCGGCAAAATAAATTCCCGAACAAGCCCTGTTCAAAAAATTCAACCTGTCGCCAGCCTGCGCCGCTTACCATTGGGTATGGCCACAGACTCAGACTTTATTCTTGCAACCGCCGAGCGGGTGCGCAGCGCTGCTGCGTCAAACAGCACCCTGCGCATTCGCGGTGGCGGCAGCAAAGACTTTTACGGCGAGGTGCTGCGCCGCGACTTGCTAGACACCACACCACTCAACGGCGTGGTGAGCTACGAGCCCAGCGAACTGGTCATCACAGCACTGGCGGGCACACCACTGGCTGAATTAGAGGCGCTTTTGGCGGCGCAGGGCCAATGCCTGCCGTTTGAACCGCCGCACTTTTCACCCCATTCGACCTCATCGCGCTTGCGCGATGGCACCTTATACAGCGGCACCGCCGTAGGGAGCGCAGCGACCGTAGGCGGCATGGTGGCCGCTGGCCTCAGCGGCCCGGCGCGCGCCAGCGTGGGTGCCGTGCGCGACTATGTATTGGGCGTCAAGCTGCTCAATGGCAAAGGTGAACATTTGACCTTTGGCGGTCAGGTGATGAAAAACGTGGCGGGTTACGACGTGTCGCGCTTGATGGTAGGTGCCATGGGCACGCTGGGGCTGCTGACCGAAGTCAGCCTGAAGGTGCTGCCAATCGCACCACTTGAAGCGACTTTGAAGTTTGCAATGACGCAGGCTGAGGCGCTTAACCAGCTCAACGCCTGGGGTGGACAGCCGCTGCCACTGAATGCAAGTTGCTGGCTTGAAGAGAACGGCACGGGAACGCTTTACCTGCGTTTGCGCGGCGCGCTGGCCGCGGTGGAGGCCGCTTGCAGCAAACTGGGTGGTGAGCGCATGCCCAACGCCCAGGCCATGCCCGACTGGCAGCGCGCCCGAGACCAGCAACTGCCGTGGTTCAAAGCCCGCACCGATGCGCAAGACCTGTGGCGCCTGTCAGTGCCGCAAACAGCGCCTGTGCTTGATTTGCCAAATTCCCCCTTGATTGAATGGCACGGTGGCCAGCGCTGGGTATTTGCAGATGCTGCGCAAGGCCAGCAGCTTCGTGCCATAGCCCATAAGGCAGGCGGGCACGCGACGTTATTTATAGCTGCTTGCGCCGGTAAAATGGGCGATATAGCCCGATTTGATACCCTAAAACCACCCCTAGACCGTATCCACCGTGAGTTAAAACGTGAATTCGACCCGTCGGGTGTCTTTAACCCACAGCGTATGCACGCAGACTGGTAAATCAGGCTAAAAAATGCAAACCAACCTGTCCCCCGAATTCAAGAACTCAGCCGAAGGCTTGGAGGCTGAAGCCATTTTGCGCAAGTGTGTGCACTGCGGCTTCTGTACGGCCACCTGCCCGACTTACCAGTTGCTGGGCGACGAGCTTGACGGCCCGCGCGGCCGGATCTACCTCATCAAGCAAGTGCTGGAAGGTGAAGTACCCACCCGCAAAACCCAGTTGCACTTAGACCGCTGCCTGACCTGCCGCAACTGCGAAACCACCTGCCCAAGCGGTGTGGAGTATGGCCATCTGATTGACATTGGTCGCAAGCTGGTGGATGAGCGGGTCGAGCGGCCGATGGCCGAGAAAGCCGTACGTTGGGCACTGAAAGAAGGCCTGCCATCACCACTGTTTGCACCGGCCATGGCAATGGGGCAAGCGGTGCGTGGCTTGCTGCCCGCCTCGCTGAAGAACAAGGTGCCTGCCAAACAGCCGGCTGGTGCTGTGCCTACTGGGACACACGCACGCAAGGTCTTGATGCTGGAGGGCTGCGTACAGCCCGCGATGATGCCCAACATCAACTCCGCCACGGCCCGTGTGCTTGACGCGGCGGGTGTGCAAGTGGTGGTGGCTAAAAAAGCGGGTTGCTGCGGGGCTGTCAAATTTCACCTGAACGACCACGACGGCGCCAAGAACGAGATGCGCCGCAACATTGACGCTTGGTGGCCGCATGTGGAATCCGGCGATGGATCAGATGTGGAAGCCATCGTCATGAACGCATCCGGCTGCGGCAGCATGGTCAAAGACTACGGCCACGCCCTGCGTGACGACCCAGCTTACGCCGCCAAAGCAGAGCGCATCAGCGCGCTGACCCGCGACCTGAGCGAAATGCTGCCCGATCTGGTAGACGCCCTGCGCGGCAAACTAACGGCCGATGTTGTCAGCCAAGCCGGTCAAATCGCCTTTCACCCGCCCTGCACATTGCAGCACGGCCAGCAACTGCGCGGCGGCGTGGAACAGCACTTGGGGGCCTTGGGTTTCAAGATCAAAACTGCAAGCTGTGAGGCGCATTTGTGCTGCGGCTCGGCGGGTACTTATTCGGTACTGCAACCCAAAATTGCGTACGAACTGCGTGACCGCAAGCTTGGGAACTTGGGCGAGATGAAGCCCGCCGTTATTGCCTCAGCCAATATTGGCTGCATTACCCATCTGCAAAGCGGCACCGCTACCCCGGTACGGCATTGGGTGGAGGTGCTGGATGACGCGTTGAGCTGAACCCAAGCTAAAACTCAGGTCAAGCTTGCAAACCACACACGGGATCTGTCTGCTTCGTGAGGCTGACTCACTGGTCTAAGAACCCGTTGACTTCAAATCCAAGGCTGCGCCAACGACTCAGCCTCAAACGCCTCGACCACTGCGGGCCGGTCCAGCACTCGCTGCAAGTACGGGCCAAGGTGTCGTTTATTTCTGGCGGGTGCTGACTCAAAGTTGCGTGTCCAGCGGCAGAGCATCAAGGTGTAGATATCTACCGCTGAATAGTTAGGGCCCAACAGCCAAGGCGCAGTGTGCGTCTGCCCCTGCCGGGCCAGTTCTGCGTCAAGCTGGTCAAGCAGCACGCCCACTTTGGTTTCTGCTTGTGCCTTGACTTGCGCTGCGCCTGAATCATTACCTACATGAACCCAACGCTCCGGATAGAAATACGCGATCAGCGTTGCTTGCAGCGTATTGGTCAGCCACATCAGCCACTTGTAAAAATGCGCCCGCTCAGCAGTGCCGACGGCTGGTGCCAGACCGGCCGCAGGATGTGTGTCGCACAGGTGCAGGCAAATTGCGGCAGCCTCATACAGCACCAAGTCACCGTCGGTCAAAACCGGGATTAATCCATTTGGGTTGAGCTGTAGATACGCTGTCATTTTTTGAGCTTTTTGCGTACGGTCAACCAGCAGCAAGTCAAACGGCACATCCAGCTCACGCAACAAAATGTGCGGCGCCATCGATGCGGTACTGGGGTAGTAGTACAGTTTAATCATGGGGTGACACAGTGCAGATAAGCACGGCCTGTTTGAGTGCCAACTTAAAAGCCGTTGAGTCAGATTGCGCCTGCGACAACAGCAAGCCGCCTTCCATCAGCGCCGTCACCAGCAAGGCTTTGTCCTTGGCAACGCGTGCCGTGAGTCCATCGCGCAGCAGCAGCGTTTCAACCGCTGCAGTTAACTGACCATACGCCAGTGTGACGGCCAAGCCAAGCTGGGGGGAAGTTTTTCGCTCTGCTGCAAAAGATGCAAATAGCGTACACAGTTCGTAATTTGTTTTTTCCATGCCGATCTGCATTTGTGCACCAGTTTGGCGAAGAACCGCCTCCGTGCTGCGGGCTCTGCTCTGCGTCAACAAACCCAAAAGACCGCTTGAAATTCTTTCCACGACGCACACGCCAATCGCCTCCTTGCCACCGGGGAAATGGTGATAAAGCGAACCTTTGGGGGCTTGTGCTGCCTCAAGAATATCGTTCAGGCCTGTGGCGTGGTAGCCACGCTTGCGAAATAGCCTCTGCGCCGCTGCCAGCAAACGCTCACGCGTGTCCACGGTATTGAGCGGCAAAGGCATTGATTTATCTGACTGCATGATTTGCATCATAGCAACGGATGTTTAAATCACAATTAAACCGACCGGTCTAGTTAGCACTACACTCACTGCATGACAAATCAATCTCCACAACTCTTGACCTTGCAAGCTGCTGACGGTTACCCATTGGCGGCCACACACTACCCCGCACCTAGCGACCAGTTCATCGTCATGGCCAGTGCCACCGGCGTGCCGCGTGGTTTTTACCGCCGTTTTGCCGAGTTCGCGCAGGCACGCGGCATCAACGTGATTGCCACCGACTACCGCGGCATTGGCGACTCCAAACCCGCCACGCTCAAAGGCTTTGAGATGCAGTATGCGGACTGGTCAACGCTGGACTTGGCAGCGGCGGTTGACTATGCCGCTGCGCGAGGCAAGGTGTGGCTGGTCGGCCATAGCTTGGGGGGTCACGCGATTGGGCAATTGCCTGATGCGAATGTGTTGCAGGCCGCCTATGTGTGCGGTGCGGGCGCCGGTTGGCACGGCTGGATGCCGCGCCCAGAGCGCTACCGTGTGTGGGCGATGTGGCATGTTCTTGGCCCCATCGGCACACGCATTTACGGCTATCACCCGATGAGCAAGCTAGGCGCGGGCGAAGACCTGCCGATGGGTGTGTACCGTGACTGGAAGCGCTGGTGCGCCCTACCGCATTACTTTTTTGACGACCCCGAGGCCAAAACCATCACCGACAAATTTGCCGACGTGCGTATACCGATAGGTGCTGCCGTTAGCACGGACGATTTATGGGCACCGCCCGCGTCGCGGGATGCGTTTTTCAAAGGCTACCGCAACGCAAAAGTCGACCCCATAAATTTGGACCCCGGCAGCTTGGGCGTCAAGCAGGTTGGGCACATGGGCTACTTTCGGCCACAGACTGGCAGTGTGTTGTGGCCGCAAATTCTGGGCTGGCTGGCTCAGCACGGGCTGGTACAGCAGGGATTACTACAGCATGGGGCGGTTTAAAGCCAGATTCAATTGGGCTCTGTAGCAGCTTGTGCCAGCAACCAGTCCCGAAAAACTTTGAGTGGCTTGAGATCCGCCGACTCTGGCGGGTACACAAGATAGTAGCCGCGGGCTGCGCGCCACTGCCGTTTTGACAGGCGCCTCAGGCGGCCCATGGCCAGCGCGTCTTGTGCCATAAAAGCTGGCAGCAGCACCACCCCCAACCCAGCCACAGCCGCATTCAGCGCCATCGACATCAGGCCGTACCTCGGCCCTTGCATGACGGGCTCGCCTTCAATGCCTTCCAGCTCAAGCCAGGCTTGCCAAGCCTCCGGCACGGTGCTGTGGTGGATCAGTGCTGATGCCGGTGTACGGCTGGTCAGCGCCTTGCCGTACAGGGCTATCCATGAGGGCGCTGCATACGGGGCCAATAGCAAAGGCAGCACAAATTCGTTTTTCAAATACGCACGCTGACCTTCGCCAAACTCCAGCGACGCGTCGACTGTGGTGTCTGTAAAGTCAACCGACCCCACGCGGGTGGCAAAGTTCAGCGTGATCTCGCTGTGCGCGCGGGTAAAAGCAGGCAGACGCGGAATCAGCCAGTAACTGCCCAACGACGCGCCAACTGACAGCGTGAGCAACCCGCCGCGGCCCTTCAGTGCCATGACATTGGCCGTGGCGCGCTCTAGCCGCTGAAGCAACGGCGCAATCTCGTCCAAGTAGTAGCGCCCGGCTTCTGTCAGTACCAACGCGTCACGCCGCCTGACAAACAGTTTGGTGTCAAGGCGCGTCTCAAGGGCAATGATCTGGCGGCTGACTGCGCCTTGCGTCAAGCGCAGTTCAACGGCCGCCGCCGTGAAAGAATGCAGACGTGCACTGGCTTCCAGGCATATCAGTGACATGGTTGACGGGGCGCGAAGCAGGGTAGTCATGGGCACCCAGCATAACGCTTTCAGGCATGCCATGCATGAGAAATAATCATGCGTAAACCATAAAACATCGTTTGTCTGTTGCCTCGCATCTGCGCATCATTGCGCTATTCGCAACCATATGGACCCTAGCATGACACTCTCTGACGCCGCCCTCAACACCGACCGCCGCCTGATGTTAAAGCTGGCCGCAACGACTGCTTTGTCTTACCCTTTGCTGGCGCGTGCTGCTTGGCCGGATCGGCCCATTCGCCTCATCGTGCCTTCAGCCGCCGGCGGAGCACCTGACGTGATTTGCCGCATTGTTGCCAACGAGCTGGCTAAGCTGCTCGGTCAACCCATCGTGATTGACAACAAACCCGGCGCCAGCGGCAACATTGGCATGACTGAAATATTTCGTGCTGCGCCTGATGGCTACACGTTGGGTTATGGCAACGTAGGGACACTGGCAATTAACAAGTCTCTGTTCGCCAAGCTGCCCTACGAGCCTGAAAAGCTGGTGCCCGTCGCGCTGCTGGGCTATGTGCAAAACGCGTTGGTAGTGCGTAGCGATCTGGGTATCAATAACATCAAAGAGCTGATTGCCATGGCAAAAGCCAAGCCTGGCAAACTGGTGATGGCCTCAGCTGGCAATGGCACCACCGGGCATTTGGGCGGTGAGCTGTTTAAAAGTATGACCGGCACGTTTATGATCCACGTCCCGTACCGGGGTAGCCCGCAAGCGATTCAAGATTTGGTGGGTAGCCAAGTTGATTTGATGTTTGACAACTTGTCGTCTATAGCACCGCATATTAAGTCGGGCCGCGTCAAGGTGCTGGGGGTGTCGGGCCGTGCGCGTAGCCCGATATTTCCAGACATTCCCACTGTTCAAGAGGTCGTACCGGGCTATGAGACCAGCGCCTGGGGCGGCATTGTGGCGCCACCTGGCACACCCCGCGACATTGCCCTGCGCATCAACGCCGACATCAACAAGGTGCTGGGTAGCCCGGCGGCGGCTGAAAAGCTGTCGGCCGTTTCCTGGGAAAGCACGATTGGTCCACCAGATCGCCTGCAAGACCGCGCCTTACGCGAGACCCCGATGTGGGCGGCGGTCATCAAGCGGTCGGGCGCACGGATTGACTGAATCAATGCTGGCTTTGGTTATTGAAGGTGGCGAGGTTATTGACGGTACAGGCGGACCGCGTTTTCATGCGGATGTTGGCATTGCCGGGGGTGAGGTTGTAGCTATCGGCAACCTTGCCGATCAGCCCGCACACCGGCGCGTCAGTGCCAAGGGCCGCATAGTGGCCCCCGGTTTTATTGACGTACACACCCACGATGATTGTTTGCTGCTGCGCGCGCCACAAGGGGCGCACCCCAAGCTGTCGCAGGGGGTGACAACCGTGATTACCGGAAACTGTGGCATCAGCCTGGCTCCACTGGTGACAGACACACCGCCCGCGCCTCTGGACTTATTGGGCACAAGCGATTGGCGATTTGAAAGCTTTAGTGCCTACCTCGATGCATTGGAGCAAGCCCGGCCCGCAGTCAACGCCGCCTGCCTGGTCGGCCACGCTACCTTGCGTGTCAAGCACATGCAGCATCTCGGCAGAGCCGCCACACCCGATGAATGCGACCGTATGGCTGACGAGCTTGAACGCGCTTTACAAGCCGGTGCCATTGGGATGTCAACCGGTGTGTACTACCCACCGGCCCAAAGCGCCAACGCCGAGGAGTTGATAGCCGTGGGCAAGCCATTAACCGAGTGGCGTGGCCTGGTTGCCATGCACATACGAGACGAAGGCGATGCGATTACCGCTGCGCTGCGCGAGGCGATGTTTGTGGGCAATGCATTGGGCGTGACAACCGTGCTGTCACACCACAAGCTGGTGGGCACGGCCAACCATGGCCGCTCGGTTGAAACACTTGGCATGATCGAGGCAGCGGCGCAAACTCAAAGCGTTTGCATGGACTGCTACCCCTACAACGCGTCCAGCACCATGCTGCTGCCCGCCCGAGTGCACCAGTCCAGCGAGGTGTTGGTCACGTGGTCGAAAACTGAGCCGTTAGCTGCAGGGCGATCATTGTTCGACTTGGCACGCGAGCGCAATCAACCCCCCGAGGAAGTAGCCAGGGCATTGCAGCCGGCAGGCGCCATTTACTTTGCCATGGACGAGTCAGACGTCAGCCGCATCATGGCGCACCCACTGACCATGATTGGCTCTGACGGTCTGGCGCATGACGCTCAGCCGCACCCGCGCTTGTGGGGCACCTTCCCGCGCGTGCTCGGCCACTATGTGCGCGAGCGCCGGTTGTTGTCACTCGAGTCGGCGATTCACAAAATGACGGGGCTAAGCGCCCGTCGTTTTGGGCTGAAGGGTCGCGGCGCTCTAGCCCCCGGCAATTTTGCAGATGTGGTGATCTTTGACGAGCATCACATCACTGACCGCGCCAGTTACCAACAACCAACCCAGGTCAGCACGGGTATCGACGCGGTGTACGTCAATGGGATATTGGCTTGCGAGGCTGGCGTAACCATCAATGCGCATGCGGGACGGGTACTGCGGGGCGGCGCCACGCGCGACATCAGACAGACAGCAAGGCAGCTTTAAAGAAGCCAAGCAGTTCGGTAAATCGTCAGGCTGGATTTGATGCTTAGCTCTTTAACTGGCTCAGCACTGCCTGTGCAGCCGCTTCAGACGATGCCGGGTTTTGACCCGTGATCAGCTTTCCATCTGTCAGGACGTACGGCGTCCAGTCCGCGCCCTTGCTGTACAAGCCACCATTTTTTACCAGCATGTCTTCCACCAAAAAGGGCACGATGTGGGTGAGCTCGACTGCCGCCTCTTCGGTGTTGGTGAATCCGGTGACATTTTTGCCTTTGACCAATGGTGAACCATCTACAGCCTTGGTATGGCGAAACACACCAGGCGCGTGGCACACCGCTGAAACGGTTTTACCAGCGGCCGCCATGTTTTCGATTAACTTGATCGAGTCTGCGTCTTCAGCCAAGTCCCACAAGGGGCCGTGGCCGCCTGGGTAAAAGACGGCGTCAAATGCGTCACCCGACACGCCAGAGAGCTTGCCGGTATGGGCCAGCACGGCTTGCGCGGCGCTGTCGGACTTGAAGCGCTTTGTGGCTTCTGTTTGAGCGTCAGCAGCATCGCTTTTCGGGTCAAGCGGCGGCTGGCCGCCCTTGGGGGAGACCACTGTCACTTCGGCACCCACGTCCTTGAAAACGTAATAGGGTGCGGCGAATTCTTCCAGCCAGAAGCCGGTTTTCTTGCCCGTGTCGCCCAGCTGATCGTGCGATGTGAGAACCATCAGGATATTCATATTTTGTCCTTGTTTTGCCAGCCACCTTCAGGTTGACCGGGTATTGAGAGAGCGTTTGGAAAAGGCATCGAAGCAATGGTCGATAGCTCAACTACGTTAACGCTCTGGAGAACGGGAAGACACAAGTTGGAGCCGCTCTCTTTTGTAGGAAGAAGAGCCATTTTTTCAGCTTTTAAACCCTTAAATATGGGCTAAACCAAGTAAATATGGGCGCAAACAGCTCCTCAAAATATAGCTATTTGTTTTTGTCAAACTTACCCAGCATCTGCTCGCAAACCCACAGTGCGTCGTCATGCGGCAAGTCGTGCCCCGCCCAAGGGTGTTGGTTGTGGGGCAACTGCCAGCCACTGGCAAGTCGGCTTGAGCAAACTGGGTTGACCAAATCGTCACCCTTGGACGACAGCACCAGTACCGGGCAAACGGGTGGCGCTGGTTTGCATGTAAAGCGGGCAGCAGCCCACAACTGGCGCAGGGCGCTGCCAGCGCTGACGGGGGCGCTGCGGCGGATGTTGGACCACTGTGCCATATCGCTGCTGCGGTTTTGCGCCGTTTTGCAAGTCAGCCGGTGTATGGCGCTTTCAATCTGCGCGGCTTTGGCGTCTTGGCGCCAATAGCAAGCAATCTTGGCAAGCGCCAACCAACTTCGGGGCCGCAATCGCTCAGCAAAGCCGCTGAAGGGGCGCATGCTGGTGTTGATTAAGACAAGCTGCTCCACTTCGTCAGGGTAGCGCTGCGCCCAGTCAACAGCTACCATGCCGCCCAGCGACATGGCCAGTAGCTTGACTGGCAACGATATGCCTTTCTCGACGGCCTGCAGGCGCAGAGCAGCCACTATCCCGCCGACAGTTGCCGGCGAAGCATCAGCCGACAGAGCACCATTGCCGGGCAAGTCCAACGTCAACACGGCCTGCCCGGTGGCGGCTGCCAATTGCTGCGGGAAGTGGCCCCAATGCCGCGATTCGCGTGCCAAGCCTCTGAGCAGTATCCAGGTCATCGCGTGCGGGCTGGCCGCCAATAGGCCATGGCGAGTCGCTGCAATTGAATGCGTTGCTCTACCTGCGGTAACCAGCGCGGTGCAGCGTATGCGGCGCGAGTTAAGAAATCGAGCAGGTCTACATGGCGGCGCAGCACGCGCTTGATGCGGTGCGCCTTGATCGGGTTGAAGATGCCGTGCCGTGAAAATATCTGGCGCGGGTTTTTGCGAATCCACAACCAAGAACCGAGCTCTAGCGTCATGGGCAAAAACACATTTGCTGCAGGCGCGTTGTCGTATGCGTGGTCCCACAAATCCCCGTGCAACAGGTACTGGTTGCTTTGCGGCTCAAAACTGTAGTCATGGTGCGGCATGGATTCTTCAAGCATCGTCTTGAGCGCAAACATTTCGGGCAAATGCGGCATCATGCGCCGGGTTTTAGCATACGGAAACCAAATGCTGTCTGCAAAACCGTAACCCGAATGGCAGTCTAGCGCCAAGCTAAACGGGCGACTGGCCAATTGCTCGCGCACCACTTGCAGCAGTGCTGCGCTTTCAATCTCCATCGCTGTACCTGGCCTGCCGCAGTACCAGGGCAGCCAAGGCGACAGCGTTTGCCCACCCGCCAAAAAAGGCACGCGCCCTTCAGAGCGCTGCGGTGCGTTGCGCATCAAATCTACGCCATTAGGGTTGGCCCGTTTGTGCGCCCTCATACCGCCCGGGTTGACGATGGGCATGAAGACGAGGCGAATCTTTTCAAGCTGGCGGTGCAGCAGTTCGTCCCACTCCAGCCTGAAAAGCAAGGCCCGCATGTAGTGCAGGATGACCTGCGAGCCGATACGCTCCAACCCATGAATACCGCCGAAGAAACCAACAGCTGGTGCTTGCGGATCGGCTGAACCAATGCTCGCGGTAAAAACCGGAAAATGCGAACGCAACAACGCCGGGCCTTTGCCAGCCCGTACATCACATACGGTCTGAATATCGAAATGCCTTTGCCCGGCTGACAGGATGACCTTCAGTTCTTCGTGTTCGACAAAGGTATGTTGCAGATCAGCGGTGGGCGCAAGAAGAAGCGCAAGGTCTGTAGCAGCAAGCAGCGGAAGGGGCATGTCCCATCCTGTCACACGCGCGTGACGGTTTCATGTCCGGGCGGGGCCAGGCTTGATTCAGACCTCGGTGACAAACTGGTTGCGCGGGCGGCGTACCTTTTTAAGATTGGCGAGCCAGTCCTTGCTTTCTTCGCGGTAGCCCAGCGGCATGATGGCGGCGCTGCGCAGGCCGCGCTCGCGCAAGTTCAAAATCTTGTCCAGCGCTGCCGGGTCAAAGCCTTCCATGGGGGTGCTGTCTACTTCTTCAAAGGCCGCCGCAATCAGGGCTGCACCCAGCCCAATGAAAGCCTGGCGGGCCGCATGCTGAAAATTGATTTCGGCTCCGCGCTGCGGGTAGCTGCCCAGCAGCATCTTGCGGTAGTTTTCCCAGCCCTCATTTTTAAAGCCGCGCACGTCGTTGGTCAAGTCGAACATCATGTTGATGCGCTCGGCGGTGTAGTCGTCCCAAGCCGCAAACACCAGCAGATGCGAGCCATCGGTGATGGGCGATTGGTTCCAGGCGATGGGTTTGATCTGCTCGCGCACTGCTTTGCTGGTGACCACAATGATTTCAAACGGCTGCAAACCACTGGACGTTGGAGCCAGGCGGGCTGCTTCCAGAATACGCTCAAGTTTGTCGGCAGGCACCGCCTTGGCGGGGTTCATGGCTTTGGTGGCGTAACGCCAATGCAGCTTGTCGATGACGGCGGATGTTACGGTTTCGGTCGGGTTGGTGGTCATGAGGGTGTCCTATTAAAAATGAATCGTCAGTCGCAAACCTCACGGCCTGTGATGCCTGCGTTGCAACGACCATCATGCCAGCAAAGGGCAATATCGTCTGTGCGCCGCCAAAACAGCCATCAGTGATTTAATCAAACCTGATACCTATTGGTCAAATTTCACTCATCCATGCAACCGGTTATTTCTTTTATCGTCCCCGCCTACAACGAAGAGCAGCTGCTGGGCCTGACACTTGAATCAATTCATGGCGCTGCGCGTGGTATCGGCGAGCCGTATGAGGTGATCGTGGTGGACGATGGGTCAACCGATCAAACGGCGGCAGTTGCTCTGCACCATGACGCGCAGCTTGTCCAGGTTGAACACCGCAAGATATCTGCGACCCGCAACTCCGGCGCCAAGGTTGCAAAAGGCAACTTTTTTATCTTTGTCGATGCGGACACCGTTGTCGACCAGCGGGTGGTGCAAGCCGCACTTGAGACCCTGCGAAGTGGCGCAGTGGGTGGTGGGGCGGCTCTCAAGTTCGATGGTGCCGTGCCTTGGTACGCCCGCCTGCTGCTGCCCATCATTGTTCTTTTCTTTCGGCTGACGGGTATTGCCACGGGCTGCTTTTTGTTTTGCACAAGAACTGCCTTTGAGGCAGTTGGCGGCTTTGACGAGGCCTACTTTGGCGCTGAAGAAATCGTGTTGAGCCGAGCTTTGAGGCGCGAGGGGCGGTTCACGGTTTTGCGCCAGTCGGTAACAACCTCTGGGCGCAAACTGCGCACATTTTCAAACCGTGAGGTGGGAAGCATGCTGATGCGAATCGCGCGTCAGGGACGCAGCGGTGTCAAACAACGGCAAGGTATGGAGCTTTGGTACGGCGAGCGACGCAACGATCCGAAGCAAGAGGGCTAGCGCAAGTCTTTATCTCGCGTTTAGGCTACCGAAGGGCTTCGCGGCAAAGCGATCGTGAACACACTGCCCGAGCCAGGAATATCGCGTGCAGTCAAAGTACCCTTGTTGGCTTCGACGGCGCGCCGGGCTATTGACAAACCAAGCCCAGAACCAAATTTTTCGTCGCCAACCTTATGAAAAGGAACAAAAAGGTCTTCTATTTTCCCCTCAGGTAAACCACCGCTGTGGTCACGCACGTCCATCAGAATTTCCCCGTCTTCAGCATAGGCCGTCAGTGTGACTGTGGTGCCTGGTTTTGTAAACTTGAACGAGTTATGCAGCAGGTTTCCTACGGCCGAAACCAGCAGATCTTTGTCAGCGTCCACAGACAGGCCCAAGCCCACTACAGACACTGTGAAATCACACTTTCGTGCAACAGCAGCAAAGCGCATGGATTCATGGATCTCGTCCACAAATTCCTTGACCAAAATGATTTCGTGGCTAGGCGGTAGCCCAGCCGCAAGGCGGGCTTCGGCCAGCGATCGGTTGACGACTGTTCGCATACCCATCAGGCTTCTGTCCAACACGGCACCCGTGGCACCGCCAAACCCAACCTGACCGGATTTGATAACTTTGATGGCATGCGTGGCCGCGTCGATATGAACCCGCAATTCATGCACCAGAGTACCCAAACGGTACTGCAGAGCTTGCTCTTCACGGTCATCGCTGATCAGCTTGCGCTGGTGTGAAAACTCAGTGACAGCATCTGCCATGCCGTTGTCAAGGCAGCGGTTGAGGGTACGAAACTCATCGGCATCTATCTTTTCGTCTAGCTCAACAGCCATATCGGTAATCGCTTGACACAGGTCGCCGTAGTCGTGGACCACTTGTTCAATGGTAAACCCATGGTCAGATAGCTCGTGCCCATGCTTGGTGGCCGATTTGCCAAGTTCTGACTTTTCCGAAGGTCCTCCGGCTGGCCCTGAAATCGCGTCCGCATTAGATCCCGACGAGCGTGCCTCGGTCACCAGGGTCCTGATGAGCTGATCAAGAAACAGTGGAATACCGTAAAGCGAGGCAGCTTGACTGGCCTGAGGCTCAGACCGTTGCGAGACTTTCGTCATGCAGCGATTGATGAGGGCTTCGCGATTGTGAGACAGAAATTGATGGAGCATCAAAGTAGCCTATGCGAATTGCCTTTGGCGTACCATGCGGTAGCGCTCATAGGCTGCAAGTTGCGGCCAAGTCCTACACGGCCGAATCCATACTTTTGAGCCGCGCTCTGTTTTCGCAGTCACCTCAATAGAGCGCTCTGTCTAGCGAAAACCCCGAAATTGAGGTGCGCACCCTAGGACTCGCAAAGACACTAGCCTCAGCCCTGACACCAAGCGGCATTCAAGGCACGATGCCCATGCAACCCCGCTGTCAGGTTGGCCCTCTTACATTGAAGGAACCCATATGTCCCAGAAAAACCTGTCCACTGTGGCCACTGGCGTGATTGCCACCTACGGCATCACCGCTACCAACGTCATCAACACCTATCGTTTTGGCGGTGAGCGGGTTGCTGGCTTCGTTGACCAGCGCTTTGCCGCAGCCGTCAACCGCGGTGGTGCAGCGTTCCGCAAGGACTTGCGCTCGAACCTGATCGACTCCCAGCAGCGTATCAGCAGCTACTGCGTCAAAGGTGTTCATTACGGCACAGACCAAGCAGAGACCGTCGTTGGCGTGGCTGTAGACCTGGCCACCAAAGGCGTGAGCCTGGTTGCCGCCAACGCCGTGCGCATTGACCGCGCCACCAACCTGAACGCACTCGACCGTTTGAGCCGGGTCGCCATGCCTGCCGCTGACCTGGTGGTCAAAGTCGCTGAGCGTATCGAAGAAGGCAGCAGCGAGCTGGTCAAACGCGTGTCCGGCAAAGCCATGCCAGCCAAAGCCCTGGCAACCATCAAGCTGAAAGCCGCCACCAGCAAGGCCAGCGCATCACGCAAGCGCGTGACCAAAGCCGTCACCCGCAAAGCCAGCACGATGGTCGCCGAGACCGCCACCGAGGCATCCAACGTTGCGCGCCGCGTGGCTCGCAAAGCCACTGCAACCGCCAAAGCCGCCTGACCACCCGCGCCAATCGGCGTCAGAGACAGCGTCCACAACGCTTAATTAGCAACTGCCCCAGCTCCAACGCCATCTCACTGACTGGCCACGGGCGCAAGCAGCTATATTATTTATAGCTGCTTGCGCCCGTATTTATTGGCCTACAGCAACTATTTGCTCCTAAAAAATGCAGGTTTGAGCGGTCCACGCGTTCTGGCGGCATTTTCCTGCCGCCTTTTGATGCCCCATACAGGCCAAACCGCAAAGAAGCCATCGCGAGCCGAACGTGTGCCCCGCCAGGCCGCCGACACAAAAGGTCCAACACGGCAATAATGCTGTTGGTTCCACCCTCTCATTTCCCCCATGACCTCAGACACCTCCTCCCCCGCACGATTTGGCAGCGGGCACGCCGTTCAACGCATGGAAGACGACGCCCTGCTCGCTGGGCGCGGGCAGTTTACCGACGACCTGCAGCTTGGCTTGCCGCAGTCGCCAGCCCGCCTTGTTTTCTTGCGCTCACCGTATCCGCATGCCCGCATCGCCTCGATCGACACGACTGCTGCGCTGGCCATGCCGGGCGTGCTGGCGGTGTGGACGGGCGCGCAGCTGGTTGCGGCCGGTGTCAAGCACCTGCCCGGTAACCCGAACTTCAAGCGAGCCGGTGGCCAGCCCGGCGCCAGCGCTGATCGTCGCCCGCTGGCGCATGAGCGCGTGCGCTTTGTAGGTGAAGCGGTGGTGGCCATAGTGGCCGAAACCTTGCAGCAGGCGCGCGATGCCGCCGAGGCCGTGCAGGTGGACTATGACGACCTGCCCGCAGTGACCACCGTGCTGGATGCGACAGCGCTCGGTGCGCCCGCGTTGTGCGACGCTGCACCCGACAACATCAGTGCCGAAGCGCGCTACGGCGACGCCGCTGCCACTACCGCCGCCTTCGCGCAAGCCGCGCATGTCGTGCGGCTGCACATTGACAACCAACGGCTGGCGGCACTGACGATTGAGCCGCGCTCGGCACTGGCTTGGGTGGCCGATGGCGGGCGACTGACCCTGCGCATCAGCGGCCAAATGCCGACGGCTATTCGTGGCGCGATTTGTGCCAGCCTGCCGGGCCAGACCGAGGCCATGACCCGCGTCACGGTAGGCGACGTGGGTGGCGGTTTCGGCATGAAGACCGGCCCCTACCCAGAAGACATCACGCTGGCCTGGTGCGCCCGCGAGCTGGGCCGTCCGGTCAAATGGATTGCTGATCGAAGCGAAGATTTTTTATCGGCCACCCATGGCCGCGATTTGCATTCAGACGCAGAACTGGCGTTGGCAGCCGACGGCAAAATCCTCGCGCTGCGATTGCGCTCCAGCGCCAATGTGGGCGCGTATGCGATCGGCACCGGCCTGGCGATTGCGCTGATGATTGGCCCTTGGGTCACGACCAGCGTGTACGACATCCAGACGATTGACTTTCACTTCAAGGCGGTGATGACCAACACCGCGCCCATCAGCGCTTACCGTGGCGCGGGCCGGCCGGAGGCGATTTACCTGATGGAGCGGCTGATGGACGAGGCCGCACGCCAAACCGGCATTGACCGGGTGACCCTGCGCCGACGCAACTTCGTTTCCCCCGCGCAAATGCCCTACAAAAACCCAATGGGCCAGGTCTACGACACCGGGCAGTTTGAACAAGTGATGAACCAGGGCCTAGCCCAGGCTCTGAGCGCGCCGGGCCTGCCGGGCTTTGAGGCACGCGTGGCCGAGTCCAAGGCGCGCGGCATGCTGCGCGGCTTGGGCATAGCGACCTTTCTTGAATGGACGGGCGGCAATGTGTTTGAAGAAACCGTGTCAGTCGATGTCAAAGCCGACGGCATGATTGAAGTCTTTTCAGCCGTCAACCAAATGGGCCAAGGCATTGCCACCACGCTGGCGCAACTGGTGGTGGATGTGTTTGGCGTACCCATCAGCCAGGTGCGGGTCGTGTTGGGGGACACCGACCGTGGCAATGGCTTTGGCAGTGCGGGCTCGCGCAGCTTGTTTACTGGCGGCTCGGCCCTGCGCACCGGCGCAGAGCGTACGGTAGAGCACGCCAAAACCTTGGCGGCCACAGAGCTGGAAGTCAGCGCGCAAGACATTGACTACGCCGCAGGCCGCTTTAACGTCAAAGGCACCGACATCGGTGTTGGCCTGTTTGAACTGGCGTCTAAACAGGCGGGCGGGCAAATCCATTTAGACAGCACCAGCACCGTGGCGGGCCCGACCTGGCCCAACGGCTGCCATATCAGCGAGGTAGAAATCGACCCGCACACCGGCAGCGTGCAAGTGGTGGCCTACAGCAGCGTGAACGACGTGGGCCGCGTCATCAACCCGATGATCGTGCGCGGCCAATTAGACGGCGGCGCGGTGCAAGGCATTGGCCAGGCGCTGTACGAGCAGGTGGTCTACGACCGCGAAACTGGCCAGTTGCTGACCGGCAGCCTGATGGACTACACCGCCCCGCGCGCCGACGACATGGCCTGCGATTTTGTGACCAGCATGGACGAATCCACCCCCTGCAAGAACAATCCGCTGGGCGTCAAAGGTGTGGGCGAGCTTGGCACCATCGGCGCTACGCCTAGCATCGTTAACGCGGTGGCTGATGCGCTGGCTCGCGGTGGGCGCGGCGACCTGACAACGCAACTGCAAATGCCGCTGACGCCTGCGCGGCTTTGGAGCTTGATGGCGGGAGCGCAGTAGCCAGCGCAGGCTTTCGACGATTTCCTCGTGGTGCATGGGCCAAGGCTTAGCACTGTCACCTATGCTGTAATCGGTTGGCGTGGCCCTTCGAGCGGTTGCCATGCTGTTGTCCAACATCACACAAGGAAATACGCCATGAAAAAACTGAACCTGATTCTCGCCGCCATGGTTTTCGCGCTGGCTGGCAGCGCCTATGCTCAAAAGGCAGACGCGCCAAAGGCAGCGACT